>CAYTCZ010000001.1:0-77204 GCA_964436315.1 uncultured Gaiellales bacterium
CACTGCTGCCTCCCGTAGGAGTCTGGGCCGTGTCTCAGTCCCAGTGTGGCTGATCATCCTCTCAGACCAGCTAGCCATCTCCGTCTTGGTGAGCCGTTACCTCACCAACTAACTAATGGCCCGCGAGCCGATCTCAAAGCGTCCGAAGACTTTGACCTCTTCGCCCGAGGGCGTTGTGGTCTCATGCGGTATTAGCCACCCTTTCGGGTAGTTATCCCCCACTTCGAGGTACGTTACTCACGTGTTACTCACCCGTTCGCCGCTTTACTGGGGACCCGAAGGTCCTTTTCTCGCTCGACTTGCATGTGTTAGGCACGCCGCCAGCGTTCGTTCTGAGCCAGGATCAAACTCTCCAGTTTGAATTGGCTGGCGAGCCGCCGAAGCGACCCACCTATTTTTTATAGAGTCGGTTTCGCCGTCGGACCCGAAGGTCGTCGAGCTCACCGTCTATTGAGTATTTGATCCGTTGGTTCTTGTTGTTCGGCCTCGAACCGAAGTCCGAGGACGTTTCTCGGCCTGGACCGAAGTCCAGACACGAACTCAAAGCGTTCACATCTCAAATCGAGGTGTGATGCCTTTTAGATTCCAACGGGCAGTTGTTGTTTGTCGACGCGCTTCCGCTCTCGCGAGCTTCCGCTGCCTCAGTGACTCTGCAAGTCACGTCGGCATACGCCACGTCCTTCTGCCCATCCCGCCGAACTTCTTCTGCGGTTGAATCGAGACATCCTACCTCGACCGGATTCCTATTCACTTTTCAAAGATGCTCGAAGACCTCTGTCGTCGAGCGGCGGGCGACACTAATGGGTCGTTGCTCCCGCGTCAAGTGCTCTTGGAAAATTATTCTCCGAGGAGAAATTTTTCCGTCGAGCGGCGGGCGACACTAGAGCGTCGTTGGTCCCGCGTCAAGCGCTCTGTGAAACGATCTTCGGAAAGATTCATTCGCTCGAGCGGCGGGCGACACTAAAGCGTCGTGAGTCCCGCGTCAAGGCCCTGAAGAACGTTCTCGTTGGAGAAACATTCCCCGGAGCGGCGGTGAACCTATGGGGACAGCTCGGGGGCGTCAAGCGGGTGTTCAATCTTTGCGTCCTGGAAGGATCTTGCCGGGAGCGACGCGGAACACTTCACGAGGCGATACAACAACTTATTATGCTTTAGTCGGGGCGAACTCGGATCGTGATTGAGCCTCGCGAGGTGATCGGGCGCCCCGAGGGGCGATCGGTCGGGCGAGTGGTGGGAGGTGCGGACAATAATAAGGGGTATGATGATGAGAGCGTTTCAATCGCGGCGCTCGATCGTCGCCGCGACGATCGGTTCCACCAACTGATCCACCAGACGCCAGAGCGCCTCGTCGGACGTTCGCGGCAGGCGGCCTGACCAGATCTCGATGCAGACACCGTGGGTCACAACGCTCGCCCGCCAGGCAAGCGCGTCCCGCTGCCGCTCGGTGAGCCGCGCGTACCGCTCCGACTTCCCCAGCGGACGCGAAAAGCTGGTGCGAAGAGCAGCCCAGTCGGGAGGGTTCGGGTGGGCGTGAAGGAAGAGGGCCTCGTAGAAGCGGGGAAAATCCGCCGTGAAGCGAGCGATCGCGAACGCTGCGCTCCGGATCGGGTCGCCCGGCGTCGCGACTCTCGAGTCGATCGCCGCCAGGAGACGCTCGATGATCGCCGCGACGACGGCGTCGCTCAGCGCCTGCATGTTCTCGAAGCACGAAGAGACAGGAGCAGTGGACGATCCCAGCTCCTTCGCCACGGATCGCGCGCTCAACGCGGCCAACCCTTCGATCCGCACGACCTGCAGCGCTGCTTCCAGGACCGTCTCCCGAGTGTATCGTGTCTTCGGCGGCATCACGCGACTCTACCATGGCGATGTGAAAATACCAGCCGTCATATGACGGGTGTCATTTTTTACTTGATCCCGCACCGTCGATAGATTACAGCTGTCATATTACGAAACAGCCAGACCACGGAGCCCCGCAATGACCGCCGCCCCCAAGCAAGCAGACGTCGCACTTCACGCCGCCCAGCTCGACGCCGTTCTCAACCTGCAACGCAAGGCAGCGATCGTCGCCGGCGGGGCGATCGATCACGTCGGACGCGTCGAAGTGGTCCCGATGGAGGACTTCGACATGGGGAAGACCATCTTCGGGGGGATGCAGGGGACGGTGCCGCGCACCGTGATGCGCGACAAGCTCGCCAAGGAGGTGATCTGGAACGACATGGCGGCGAAGGAGATCGAGTCGGCCTACGGCGAGATCATGGCCGAGAGACCTCGCGCCGACGTGAACCCGGACCTGATCGATTTCATGCATCGGGAGTGTGACTTCTCGATGGAGCATGCGGACGGCACGTTTCTCGAGCACCTGCTCTTCTGCCACGACTACGCGGCCCATCACTACCCGGATCACTCCCCCAACGTCGCCCTGCTCCATTCGATCCTCGGCACGGCCACGAACGAGTTCGCGATGCCGCTCGAGAAGTTCTCTGCGCTCAGCGAGCGTCTGACGAAGTTCGAGGCGCTTCAGATCGAAGCGTTCCCGTCGCTTCTGCGGCTCTTCTACGACCAGGGGCTTCTCACCGAGCTGACCGCCAACCTGCATCGGCTCGACGATCTGCAGGAGCTCCACTGCTACCGGGTGATGGACAACAAGCTGCTCGTCCTCAACGCCGAGGAGCTGTGGCACCAGCTCAACTACCACCTGATGCACTTCGTCGACTTCATGCCGTCGGCGAACTGGTGGATGCGCCGCAACGACCCACTGCTTCTGATGTTCCGCGAGCTCTCGACCTTCCTCGACAAGGCGGGACAGCGCCGCGCCCGTGTCGACGTCGCGTTTCCGAGCGTCCCCAAACCGGCGGTCGGCGAGCAACCGACGATCGTCGGTCGGCTCTCGGGCCTTCTTCCCTCCTCCCTCACTCTGAAGTTGGCTCGCAAGACCATCCGGGAGTACTCCCAGCAGATCGGCCACAACCTCGACTACAAGCTGGTCTGGAGCTAAGCCCGTCCCGAAACTGCTCCCTTCGCCGCTCTCGCTGGATTCACTTCATCTTCCGCGCCTTCGAGCCTCGACGATGCTTCCAGCATCGCCTGCGTTCGAAGAACGCGAAATCCAAAGCAAATCCAACGGCTCGGCTCGGTCCGCAGTTCCGGGACGAACTCTTTTTTCTTTCAAAGCTCCTCACCCGTCGACACCCCCAACGACCGGGTTCCGGGACGGCTCTGGAGCTAACGGCGGTCCTTGTACCAGTGACTCCTCGGCACGAATCGTGCCGAGTCCTCGAGTAATGATGTCGATACCAAAGGGTTTCGTAGCTCGCGCTTGTATGGTCGGGCCCACGCGCCCTATTCTGCGCACGCACCAATCAGTACGAGGGAAGCATGGAGACCTTCGACAGCGCGGGAGCCGCCGTCGATTTCGCGGTTCGTGACATTCGCACCGAACTGGGAGATCCCACAGCCGCCGTCGCGGTGCTGGCCCCCAACCATCTCAACAACTGGTTCGCCCGAAAGGGTGTAGCGGCTCTCGGCCCCCAGATACGCATCTTCTATCACACGCCGAGTACGCTCGTTTCCGAGCTTGCCGCTCGCGAGCTGGCGAAAGTCGGCCTGCGTCCGGAGACTAGCCGCAGGCGGGCCGCGCTCGTGACCGCCGCGGTCCGCGCCCTCGCTGCCGAAGGGAAGCTCGATCCGTACACGACGACGCTCCAGACGGCTGGCTGGAGAACCATCCTGAGCGCCACGGTGCATCGCCTCGAGGCCGAAGGGCTCAACTCCGAAGAGCTGGTCGGTCTGGGGGACGGCGACGCCGCGAAGCGGATCGAGATTCTTCGCAACGTCCTGCGTTGGCTGGAACGAGCTCGCGAAGAACACGGCCTGGCCGGACCGGAACGCGTGGCGCAAGCCGCGCTGCACGGGATCGCCGATCCTCAGGCTCCCTGCAATGCCCTTCGCGGCGTCGTGATGCTGGGAGACCAGGACCTCGATCGGGCAACCTTCCGACCGCTCAAGGCCTGGGTGGAGTCACGACGCCTCGTACGGGTGGAGATCCCGCCGATCGACAACGTGAGGATCGGGGAGATCCCCTCCCTTCGAGCGCTTCGCCGTCCCGACCTCACGGTTTCGGTCGGCAGTGACGCGACAGAACTGTCGAAGGCTCAAGCAGCGCTGTTCGGGGCTTCACAGACGCCTCTCGAACGCGACGGCTCGCTCCTGCTGCTGCGAACGCCGGACGAGGTGCGTGAGAACGAAGAGGTCGTGCGGCTGGTCCAGTCAGAGGTTCAGGGAGGGACGCCGCTCGACCGCATCGCGATCGTGCTGCCCGATGCGAGCGGGCGAGAGCCCCTCGCGACGGCGCTCGCGAAGGCATCGATCCCGGCCGTCTGGTTCGTGACCCGCCCGCTCAGCGAGAGCGCAGCGGCGAAGTTCCTGCTGCTCGCGTTGGGGATGGTCGACGGAAAGCACGGCTGCGAGTCGTGGCACGACCTCTTGCGTCAGCGACGCCTTCGAACGAACGCCAACGTCGGCTCGCTACCGATCTCCAGGGGCCGATGGCGCCGCTACCTGGCCGAATGTGGCGCGTTCGTCGGAGCCGGGAACATCGCGCGGGCGCTCCGGACGAAGTCGTCGGAGTACGAAGACGTCCTCGACCGAGAAGGCTCGATTTCCCTCGCACGAACCCTCGAGGTCCTGTCGGCGGACATCGCTCGCCTCGCGGGCGGCGGAACGTTGGCGGAGCAGGCGCGGAGGTGGCGGGACTTTCTCCGTTCGTGGTGGCGCTACTCTCCCGATCTCGCGCAGGTCCTCGGGGTATTGGGATCGCTGGAATCGGCCGGTTCCGGCATCGAGATGAGCTTCGACGTGGCGGTCGAGGAGCTGCAGACCGCGCTCGAGTCGACCCAGCTTCAGGAAGGGGAGCTCAACAGTCCCGCGGTCCGCGTGCTCCCGCCCATGGCGTGCGCGGGCGCCGACTTCGACGTGGTCCTGATGACGGGAGTCGTCCAGGGACGACTTCCGGTTCGTCCGACCCCCGAGCCGCTTCTGAACGAACAGGTCATTGAAGCAATCCGCGATCGCCATCCCGACGTCGTGCTGGAGCGTGACTCGGCGCTCATCGAAACCAGGCGTTTCGCCGCGGCGGTGTCATCGGCACGCGAGCGGCTGTACGTCTCCATTCCCGCGTACGAGGGACTCGCGGACCGACCGCGAACTCCCAGCGTCTTCGCCCTCGACCTCGCCTCGGCAATCAGCGGGGGACACGCGACCTATCGACAGCTCGACGAGCTTCGGGAGGCTCGGGGGTCGCTTGCGCAGCCGTGGAGTACCGACGCCGAGCGAGCGATCGGGGCCCGAGAGTGGGTGACATCTTCGCTGGCCGCTGGCTCGGACGAGATCATCGCCCAGCTCACGAGCCATCGTTTCGCCCGCGGGCTCTTGGAGTTGCACCTCGGGCTCGCGAATGGAGCCGGCGTCGGCCCCATCACGATCGCTCCGACACGATTCCGGCTCGAGGCCCTCGACGGCGCACCCCTTTCGGCGCGTGACCTCGCCGACCTGCTGAAGAGTCCCGGCTCCTACCTCTACCGAAGAGTTTTGGCCGCGTATCGTCCACGACGGCTCCGAGACAGCTTCACTCCGCTGGCGGGCTGGTGGATCGACCAGACGCTGGCCGAAGCGGTGTCAGCGATCCTCGAGGACGGTTCGTCTCCCTGGGCAGAAGCCCTGGGTAAGAACTGGTCGGAGAGAGTGTCGGCGGCTACCGATCTGAACGGATTTCACGACGAATACGCGGAGCTCGTGGTCCGTCTGGGGAGACGCCAGACGGAGCGAATGCGGATCCTGCTCGGCGACGAGTTTGGAGAACTGAAGCCGCTAAAGGGCGAAGCTCGTCTGGTTCCCCAGTCCCAGTGGACGGTGCAGCTAGAGCCGGTGCGAATTGCCGAGACCGAAGTCGTCCGGCTGCTGAGCGCGGCCAAGCGCATGAGCAGTACGCAAGGCGCGGTCGAGATGATGGCGCTTCGGTCGCACGGTGAAGACGTCTCGACGTGTCGCGCGCTCGATCCGCGAGGCAAGGACAAGGCGATCGCCCTGTCGCGATACGAAGGAAAGATCGTGGCGGCGCTCGGTCCGCTCGCTTCCTTATTGGAACGCGGGGCGTGGCCCTGGGGTGGCGAACCAACGCCGTGGATGCTTGCGCACGATGCTCGGGGAAGTCTCGACGAAACGGAACTGACCCGCCTCACCACCCTCGGGGGGAACGATGGATATTGAACTCGCTGATGCCGAAGCTCGGAGGCGCGCGACATCCGCGCTGAATGCATCGCTCGCACTCACGGCCGGTGCAGGGTCGGGGAAGACGACTGTGCTGGTGGATCGTGTGTTGCACGCCCTGCGCGACGGGATCGAGCCGGAGCGGATCGTCGCGATCACGTTCACCGAAAAAGCGGCCGGCGAGCTCGAGCTGCGCCTGCGAGCTGCTCTCGAAGACGGATCGGCAGCCGATCGAGCCGAGGAGATGTTCCGACGCGTCGGACAGGTTCACACGTCCACGATTCACAGCTTCTGTCAGGATCTCCTCGTGCGGGAAGCGCTGGAAGCTGCGTGGAATCCCGGGGCGGAGATCGTCGATTCCGTGTTCCGTACCGACGCGGGGCAATCGGCTTACGATACCTGGTGGGCGCAATTCGAGGAGGAAGATCCGGAACTTTCGCTCTTCGTTCGGGAGACGGTCCCCGACCACTCCTTGAGGCGACTTGCTCAGCTCTGTCTGGACTACCGCGATCTGGAACCTGTCACCGTTGGTGATGCTTCCTTCGACTGGTCCTCGATGCGGGCAGAGCTCGCCGAGGCCACCGCGCAGATCGAGGAGGCGCTCCAGGAGTGCACGGTGCCCGACGAGGACAACCTCGTGGCCAAGAACGCGAAGCTCCTCGCGGTCCTGCGGCACGCGAAAACCCTCGAGGACCGCGAAGCGGTCGAGTTCGTCCTCGCCTGCGACGAGTGCGGCTACTCGAAGAACGCGGGACGGCAAGGCGATTGGGGAGGCAAAGAGAACAAGCTCGCGTTCCAACGGGCCGTGGGGCTGGTGGAAACCTGGCAGCAGCGCGTTCGGACACGGCTTCACGCGAAGATCGTGACCCACCTCTACCGCCACTTCGTCCCCAGTACGATCGCGTCGAAGACGAAGTCGGGGCAGTACGACTTCCAAGATCTTCTGTTTGAGGCCGCACGCCTGCTCGCCAAGAATTCCGCGGCACGACGACGTCTGGCGAGTCGATTCGACATGATCTGCGTCGACGAGGTCCAAGACACCGATCCTATCCAGGCGGAGGTGGCGATGCTCCTCAGCCGAGATCCGAACGACGAGGGCGCGTGGGACGGCAGCCCTCCCCGACCGGGTGCACTGTTCGCCGTGGGCGACCCGAAGCAGTCGATCTATCGCTTCCGTCGAGCGGACGTAGCGACGTGGCGGGCGCTGCGCTCGCTGGTTGCGGGCGAGGGAGAGCAACTTTCGTTGACCACGAACTTTCGCTCCGTCCCGGGGATCGTCTCTTGGGTGAATCACGCGTTTCGCGACTTGCCCGACTTCGAGCCCCAGGTCGCCCACCGCGCGGAGGCCTCGTGCCACCCGGTCGTCCTCGTCGAGTGCGGGGGACTGGACCCTGACGAGGCACTGCTTCGCTACCTGCATCGACTTCGCGACTCGGGAACGCAGATCGTGGACCGCAGCACGGGCGAGCTCCGCGACCTTCGCTGGAAAGACGTGATGGTGCTGCTACCGGCGTGGACGAAGGCGTCGGACTTGCAGTCCCTGCTGTCGAGCGCCGGGATCGACTCGGTGGTCGAAGGGGGAACGACCTTCTTCGCCCGCGACGAGGCCCGCTTGCTCCTCGCCGCGATGCGGTCCATCGAAGAGCCGGCGGACTCGGAAGCGACGGTGTTCGTGCTGCGAGGATTGTTCGGATTCGACAATCAGGCGCTCTACGACTTCGTCTCCGCCGGGGGCTCGTGGCGGTACACGGTACGGGATCAGCCTGCCGGCCGCATCGGCGAGGCGCTTGAGATCTTGCGGGGGCTCCACTCGCGTCGGGAGCGGCAGAGCTGGGTCTCCGTCCTCGACCAACTGCTCGACGGGTGTTGGGCTTCCGTGGTCTGGCTCGGTATGACGGACGGACGCACGCGGCTCGCGAACGTCGCCAAGTTCTACTCTCTGGTTCGCGAGGCCGAGCGCGCCGCCCCGACACCCGGTGCGGTCGTCAGAACGCTCGAGGAGCTGGCGAAGGAAAACCAGGAGAGGGAGATTCGGACCGTCGATTTCGACTCCGATGCAGTGCGGATCACGACCTACTTCAGCGCCAAGGGCCGCGAAGCACCGGTCGTGCTGCTAGCGCATTCTAATCGCAACGTGAGCATCCACGACTACGGCGCGGCGGCGGCGATCCAGCGGGAGACTCGCTCCGTCGCCTTGCGTGTGCCGGGGCTCGACCCTCCCGACTGGGGCCTCCACGAAGAGCGCGAGAAGGCCGAGTTCTCGGAGGAGCAGCGACGGTTCATGTACGTCGCCGCGACTCGTGCGCGAGACCAGCTCGTGGTGATTCGTAATGGGTCCAGAGACAAGCTCCTCGATCTCGACATCGCGACGGCCCTTCCGGTCGACGCTCCGCACGGCGAACGGGTCGCCGTTGGCGAGGCGCACGTGAAGGTCTTTCATGCCGACCAACTGGACGAAGCGGCGACCGAGACCCGCACCTTCCCGGGATTTCCGACGCTAGACGACGCTCTCGCCGCGGGTTCTACGACCGTGCACTCGACCGTCGAATCGCGTGAAGCGCAGATGCGCGAGGCCGTAACGGCCGCGAAGCGCGACTCCGTGACGTGGCGCTCGGTGGGGCAGCTCGTCAAGAAGTCGGGCCGGGCCCGGAAGTACGAGGACGGCGTCGGTCCCGAGGGGGGCCAGGTGGTGCACCTCACGATGGCCCACTTGAACCTGCACGAGGAAGCCGAAGCGCTGAAGCCGCAGCTCCCGGCGCTCGTCGACTCTTTCGCAGCGCAGGAAGGCGTCGACGACGCGACGCGTGAGAAGTGCCTGGCGATCGTCACCAACATGCTGGAGCACCCCGTGTTGGAACGCGTGCGGCGTGCCCCCGAGTACTGGGTCGAGACGCCGTTCAGCTATCCGGCGAAAGGAATGATCGTCTCGGGGATCATCGACCTCTGCTTCCCGACCGACGATACCCGTCGGACGTGGGTCGTGGTCGACTGGAAGTCGAACCTTCCTCCACAAGGTACTCCCGAGCGCGCATCCTACGAGAAGCAGCTGGCCTACTACGCGAAGGCGCTGATCGCCGCGGTCACGCCATGCGAGAGCGTCGAGACCGTGCTGGTCGGCCCCCATCCGGAGCTGCTGACGCAGACTTCCCTCGAGGACGCGCTGGAGATGGTCGATCCGGACCTCTCCGACGTCCTCGCGCGACTCGTTGCTGATGGAGCGGCGGTCCCCGACGTCGGGATCGATATCGGCGAGCCGGTGGTCGGGGTGCTGGAGCTCGCGTGGCCCGAGCTCGGCTTCGGTGTGTCGCTCGACGCGACCGCCGAAATGATCGCGGGGATGGAGCAGGAGGGCTGGACGGTGTTCGACGCCCGCACCAACCATCCGACCTGGACGGAGCGGGTCTACGACGCCGTGACCGAGCAATTCGGTCTACGGGTTTCGAACGACGACGAGGAACCGTCGCTTGAGGAACACCTCTCCGAAGTCAGCGAAGCGACGGATGTCGTCGTGCCGGTCGAGGCGAGCGAGCTCCGGGACATCCCCGGCGTCGTCGGCGTTCGCGCCGAGAAGAGGATCGCGTACACCCGCGGCATGTCGCGAGCCGACCGCCTCGACCTCGTCGCCAGAGGATGGATGGTGGTCGACGCGCCCGCGGAGGACTCGTGACCGAAACCGCCGGCAGGTTCGCTTCGTGGTCAGACGTCCGTGAGACCTACGAGAATCACATCACGCACTACGCAGACCACGGAGGAGGCGAAGCAGCAATGCTCGGGCTGAACGCCGAGGGTGCCGTGCGCCTTCAATACGCGGGGCGGGTCGTGTACGAGCTCTTTCAGAACGCGCTGGACCGTGCCGACCGGCGAATCGTGGTTCGCTATTCCGAACGCACCCTGCTCGTCGGCAACGACGGTGCGGGCTTCACAGTGGATTCCGGCTACGACTACTCCTCGCCTACCGAGGGGGAGGGTCGCTCCGACTTTCACGCCCTCTGCGCGCTTCACACCTCCAACAAGGCGGCCGACCGGCAGTTTGGAAACAAGGGGATCGGCTTTCGCTCGGTCTTTGGGGTGTCGGACACGGTGACGATTTGGAGCCGCTGCGCTGACGCAGGCTGGTGGGGGCTCGAACTCCGCTGGCGTCTGGTACCTTCCGAGTGGCGGGGCACCTGCCTCTCGGCGCTGGATGCACGTGTTCGCGACATGGGGCGCCAACCTCGACCGAGCTTCCACTTTCCCCGCCTCCTTCGCTCGGAAGAAGCGCCGCACCCAGCCGCCAAAGCTCTCAGCACTTGTGTCCTTTTGGACGTCGATAACAGCGACCACCGGAAGCAGGTTCTGGGCGAGGTGGAACGTCTGCGGACCACCCGGTTCCAGTTTGTCGGGCTTCGACGACCAGGCCTGGAACTCGACATCGGAGGTGACCTGATCGACTCGACCTCAGGGTGGAATCTCGTCACGAAAAGCCGACACCACGACGGATTTCCCGAACTATCGAAACTCGCCTCCGCGGCGGGGCATGCCGTCACTGCGCCGACACTCGCCGTCGCCTGGAGGAGTGAGACCTCGCCGGCGGAACGAACCAACGGCCTCTTCTGCAACTATCTCCCCTCTCGCATGAGCACCGGTCTGCCGATTGACGTCCACGGCGACTTCCAGATGAAGGCCGACCGTGAAGGAATGGCGCTCGAGAAAGACAACGATGTCGGTCGCTATAACGAGGCGCTCCTGCGTAGAGCGGCCGAGGCCCACGTCAGCGCACTGCGAGCAGAGGCCCGCAACGCCGACCCACGCCCCGACTTCTGGCAACTGGCGGGACGCCCCCGGGATGCTTCGGCCGCGTGGATTGCAGCGCTGCGCGAGGAGCTGTTTCCTGACCGCTCCCTCGAAAAGTGGACCACGATCGCCGAGGACTACTTCGACGAAAGCGTGAGCACGGACCAGTGCCAGCAGTTCTGGAACGCGAGCCGCGATTGGCTTCCAGAAGTATGCCGCTACAGCTCGAGGTCACAGGCATGGGCCGACCTGCACCGGAACTTCTGCGATCTCCTCGCCGAGGCGGCCACTCCGGTCATTCCTGTCGAATCGAGCGAGGGGACTCGAGCCGTGCCCCTTCCTTCGCGCCAGAAAGCAGGGGACGCGGCGGACCGACGAGTCTTTTTCTGGAGAGAACGCGAGGACGAGTCCTTTCCCGTGATCCCGCGCGTCCTGCTGGAAAACGGCCGTGTCGTCACCTCGTTCGATCTCGAGTCCTTCACGAAGCCAGCAGGGGTCCGACCGTTCGCCGAGTCCGACGTCCTGACCGACCTTCGGCAGGTTCCTATTGATGCGTCTAAACTCTCCATAGACGCTCCCCTCCGTGATGAAAAGCAAGCAAGCCTCCTCCGCTTCGCCTTCGAGCTCACCAGAAAGCGCCGCTCCAATCCGCCGCACTTCGCGTGGCGCGCATTCGCGGATTCGTCCGACAGCGAAAAAATCGGACGAGCCCTCGCGACGCTCTTCCTCCCGACGACCGACGGTCGTTGGGAGCCGGCTCGGCAGATGAATCGAGACCGGGTCGACGCTCAGCAACTGGCTGAGATGGTGGGCGACGCGAGTGATCTGCACGCGTTCTTGGATGTCCTCGGCGTCGCACCTGCCGGAGCAATCCCACTGGTAGAAGCTGGCGAAGATGGTCTCATCACGCCGCAACCACGCGCGCCCCGACCGCAGGCCCCGGGGAACATCGCGATCCCTCCCCTCCTCCCGGTGTTCACCGACTCGTCGCCGTCCTCGGTCTCGCAGTCTGTGAAAGGACTCCCGGAAGACTCCAATCGTTCACGCGTCAGAGAGGCGGTTCGCACTTCGGCATGGCTGGACTCCGCTCTTTTTCGCCCCTACGAAGGCGTGCCCGCTCTGCCTCCGAAGATCTCTCCGCAGGACGTGGTTCTGACGCAGAACGACCGCGTGCAGGTCTTTTACGGGGTGCTCATAGATAGCGCCCATCGCGGGATCCTGCGAGACCTCGGGGCGCTGGAGCGTGCCGATGACGAAGCAGTGGAAGGTCGTGTCGCGGACGTCTTGTACGCGCTGCGAAGTCGCGTCCCCGACCCTTCGGCCCTGCCACCGTCGGTCGCACTCGCGCTGGAAGAACTCTTCAACAGGTTGATGACCCGGGTCACCGACGAGGATCGTGGCGTGCCGGCACTCGTTCGACGCGAAGGGACGCTCGCGTGGCTGAGCGAGAACGAAGATGCGTGGATTGCCGAACGCGCAGACCGTCAGGAACTCCGCCGCTTCTTTCCCAGCCTTCCGCTGGTGACCGCCGAGCACCGTAGTGCGCTTCCCCAGGCCCTGGGCGTGAAGAAGGTCGGGTTGGAACGACAGGTATTCCCGAGCATCGCCGGTATCGAACCCACCGATCTAGCCCGAAGCATCGTCGATCGCATCAACCCGCACATCGCCCTGCTTGCCGCAGTTGCAGACCAGAGCCAACGGGCTCGCTACAAGCTGTCGCCTGAGCACGTTCTTCGGGCGTGGCGGATGAATGAGCCGATCCTTCAGGTTGCCGACGCCTGGGTTGAGCTTCGAGCTACCGGCCCCGACCTCCAACCGATCGCCTGGCGAAAGAACGAGTTCGAGGACGTCTTCTTTCTGTCGGACGGTATCGAGCCGGACACGGGAGTCGTGATCTTCGACGTCCCTCCCGATTGCGAGGAGCCCGCGACGCATCGCCTGCCGCTACGGCTATTCGGCGAGGCGCTCGCCAGGCTGCTCACCAACAATGCCGCCCTGCGCCACGACTTCGCCGACGTCCTCGCGGCGATCGACGAAGATCGCGTCTCGAGTTTCATCGAACGTCATCATCTCGGTGACCTCGTACAAGAGTGGCAGCAACAATTGCGTCCGCTCTCCGACGAGCAGGTCGAAGAGATCGTCGCGGCACTTCGGCAGATCTGCACCGAACCCGACCGGGTCCTCCGCGCCGGGAGAATCCGCACCCGTGATATCTCGAAAGAGGTCCCCCACCGCACGGCGGAGGAAATCGAGCAGTTTCTCTCCGCCGCCGTGGCGCCGGAAGCGCGGGGATTTCTTCCGACCGTTCACGTTCGACTCGACAATCTCCGGACCTGGAGCGAGTGGTTCGCTCGCAGGCTGACCGCCCTGGCGGCGGTCGCGAAGAGTGCGGACTCCTTCCCCCAAGATTGGAAGGACGCCATCGAGGACTACGCGCTGGGCGAGTCGTCGAACATCGACTTCGACCCCTGCCGCGTGGCCACGCAGTTCCTGGCGCGACACGACTGCATGGTGGATGATCTCGAAGCATGGCTGGACCGAATCAGCCCGCGCTTCGCTTCGCCGACGTCGCCACCGGTTTCCCCTTCTCAGCTGGGGTGGTTCGCGGGGCAGGGACGCGAGGGGGCCGGAGGATTGGCGCCGCATCGGAAAATATCGACTGAAGATCTTCTCGAGGAAGCCATTGCTCGCGGAGCCGTCGGCGACGCAGGAGAACTGGCACTTCTGGAGTGGGCCGTCGCCGACATTGAGCGATTCCGGGAGCACCCTGAGTTCACAGAGGCCCTCTTGGCGGCCTTTCAAGCCGGTACCGGGACGTGGCGCAAGGTTCGCGCTGCGCTGACGAACGGTAATCTGCCCGCCGCGCTCCACATCGCAGCCCTCTGGTCGGGAGCTGGTTTCGACGTCCTCGGGCTGGAGGAGACGCCCGACGGTCTGATTCCGGTCCGCTACGAGTGCAAGGCGATCTCGGCGAGCGGCTCCAGCTTCCGTGTTCATTTGTCCCGCAACGAATTGGCGGTGGCTAGGGATGTCCGTCGCAACGGCCCCGGGCGCTGGGTGTTGGTCGGGATCCAGCCCGATGGGCAGTGCGTCGACCTGACCGACTTCCTCGAAGACCTGATCGACGGCGAGCGGACGCCCCTCCAGCCTCTACATGACCGTGGACTCGAACCCGACGGGCTGCGTCTGGTGGTCCACCGCAGCCCGGATGGCGAAGATGATCGAGTGGAATGACCCGTCGCTTGCAGTGGCCAGCGACGATGCGCGACGACGTCGGTTTCGAGCGCTCCAATCCTGGTACCGACAGCATCACCTTCAGCTACCTCCGGGTGAGGACAAGCGCGGGATTGTCCGTGGGAGTATGCTTCCGCACGATGCACCGCGCTCGGCGAACTTCCTGAGCCCGGCAATCCACGAATACGTGGAGGCACGCGTGCCCGTCGTAGTCGGCGAGGGAGGCACGCTCGAGCAAGATCGACTCTTCCGGAACATGCTCTCGTCGATGCCGCTCTGCTTCAATCTCTTCGGAGCTTTCCGAGTCTTCCCGATCTCGGCCGCGCGGGTGCTGGCCGCGGCGACGGGGTTGGACGTCGCATCCCTCACGCGCGTCGACGTGGAATGGACGCCGCCCGGGGACCACCCCCTCGGCGATCGTACGGCGTTCGACGCGTACGTGGAGTACAGGAACTCGCGCAACGACCGCTGCTTCTTCGGGGTCGAGACCAAGTATACGGAACCGTTCTCACAGCGTGAGTACCGCACCGAGCGGTACGACGAAGTCACCGCCTCGCCCTCCTCCGGGTTTGTCACCGGTGCTGCCGACAACCTCGTCGCGAAGCACTCCAACCAACTCTGGCGCAACGCGATGCTCGCGGTCGCCGTGCGGGAACGAGGCGGGTTCGCCGAAGGCCGGGTGCTCGTCATGGCACTGGACGGCGACGAGAGTGCCCGGAAGGCGACCGACGCGCTGCGAGCCAACCATCGTGCCCCCGATGCGTTGCTGGCTGCCGTGAGCCTCGAGTCACTCGTGGCGGAGGCCGCGACAACTGAGACGCTGGCCGAATGGTCGGAAGCCTTCGAGACCCGCTATTTGAAACTTCCACAGCCAGCGTGAGAGCTCTGACATTCCACGCAACTGAACGATCCACCGAGGGGAAATCGAATGTCCGTCTACAACCGAATCCTGGACTGGTCCAAAGACCGCCCGTGCTGGCAACGCGATGCGTTGCGCCGCCTGATGTACAAGGAGAGCCTCGACGCGTCCGACATCTCGACGCTCGCCGACATCTGCGAGTGTGAGTTCGACGTGCGGCACGACGACCCGCAGTTCGAGCCATTGACCAGCGCCGACCTGCCTGTCGCCCGAGAGGGGCACGGCACGGTGACTCTGCGCGGCCTCGAGCAGATTAGAAACATCGATCTGCTGGCGGACGGAATCGAGTTTGCCCCGACAGGGCTCACCGTGATTCACGGACCGAATGGATGCGGCAAGTCGGGGTATAGCCGCATCCTCAGAACGCTGTGCCGTGCCCGCGGGAGCGAACCGGAGCTGCAACCGAGCGTCCTCGACCACGGTGCGGGCGACCCCGGCGTCACCGTCCGCTACGAAGTGGCAGGGGCGGACTACCGTTTCGCGTGGGACGAGTCGGCCGAGCCTCCCGACGCACTGCGACAGGTCAGCGTATTCGACGCAAACGCGGCAGAGGTGTACGTCGGCGGCAAGTCGCCCGCCGCGTATCGACCCGCGGGGCTCGATGTTCTCACGCGGCTCGGGGCGGTCTGCGACGATGTTCGACGCGAGCTCGAGCGCCGGAGCAAGGCGGTGACGGAGCAGACCGCGGCGCTCCCGAAGGTCCCCGAGGGAACGAAGGCCGAAGCCTTCCTCGACGACCTGTCGGCGAAGACGAAGCTGGTCGACATCGAAGCGGCGTGCACGGTGAGCGAGGATCTCGATGCCCGAATCGGCGAGGTGACGGCAAGGCTCGCCGCGCTCGAGCCGAAGGAGTCGAGCGCGAAGGCGGCGGCGCTCAGAGAGAAGTCGCAGCGCCTCACCACGCTCGCGAAGCAGCTCCGCGCGCTGCAAGAGGTTCTGTCTGATGCGGCTATGAACGAGCTTCGAGAGGCAAAGTCGGCGGCGGTCGATTTCGGAGAAGCCGCGCGAGCGGCCGCGACCTCACGGTTCTCGGACCACCCTGTGCAGCCGGTGGGCACTCGCTTGTGGTCGGCGATGATCGAGAGCGCGATGGCTTACTTCGAAGAGGCGTCCACCGGAACGTTTCCGGGCGACGACCGGTGCATGCTGTGCCAGACGCCCCTGACGACGGAGTCGAAGGGACGGCTGGAAGACTTCCGTCGATTTCTCGAAATGCAGGCGAAAGGTCGAGCCGAAGATGCCGACCGTCAGCTCACCACGCTCACGACGCGGCTCGATGAACTCGACTTTTCGGCGCAGTTCTTCTCGCTGATGACCGACGAACTCGCGTCGACACGGCCCGAGCTCAGCCAGGCCATGAAGGAGTATCTCGACCGCGCATCGTCCCGACGCGATGCGTTGCTCGGGGCCGTCGAGAGCGACGACTGGAGCGTCGACTCGATTCCCCCCGCCCCCGTCGACGCTCTGACCGAGTTCGCTGACGAGATCGCTGCGGAGTCGGCGACTCTGTCAGTTCCCCCCGACCCCGAGGTGAAGCGGCGTCTCCAGGCCGAGCTCGCCGAGCTGAAAGGAACGGAGGCGCTTGCCAACTCGGTGGACGCGATCAAGGCACACCACAAGGCGCTGGTGAAACAGAAGCGATACGACAAGTGCATCCGTTCGGCAAAGACTACGACGGTGTCTCGCGAGAGCGGCAAGATGCTGACCGAAGCGGTCACCGACCGCCTCACCGCCGCGTTCGAAGAAGAGTGCCGTCGTTTGAGCCCGACCCCCTACCCGGTGACACTGGGCAAAGGCGGGACGCGCAAGGGCGAGGTCCTTCACAACGTCACCATCGACGAAGCTCCACCCAAGACATCTCCTTCGGAAATTGCCAGCAGCGGCGAATCACGGCTACTCGCCATCGCCGGCTTCTTCGCCGAGCTCGCCACCGCCGAGGCGCCGTCGGCCGTCATCTTCGACGACCCCTCCACCAACCTCGACGCTCCCAACGTCGACCGCCTCGCCCGCCGGCTCGCCGAGGAAGCCGCGCTCCGGCAGGTCATCGTCTTCACGCACGACGATCGGTTCGTCGAAGGCCTCCGCGACCGCTGCGAGGCGAACGGCGCGGCCCAGTCGTTCAAAGAACTTCGACGCGACGGTGCTCGGACCGGGGTCTCGTCGGCCACTCCTGTAGCCGGAACTGATACCCAGGTCACTGTCTCGTAGGTCGACCTTCGCCGAGGCTGCGAAAGGGGAAAAACGTCGCCCGGCCTTCGAGAGCGGCCGAGCGACGGATACAAGACGAGCCGACGACTAGCGCGTCGCTCGCCCGACAAGCTACTCAGCAGTCACCATTTTCATCCTCGCTCGCCATTTGGTCGGACAACGCGTCACCGAGGGTGAAACCCCGACGCTCGATCCGACCGCGAGTTGAAGAAGGGGAAGGTTCGTCCCGGCGAAAGACGGTAATCACCACATCGCGGCAGCCATCGAGTACGACCACTACATTCTGCAGACGTTCGGGGACGTGGCGCGGCAGGTCCGCAAGCTCTACCCGTCGGTCTTTGCTCCGCCAGGTGTGGACGCCGTATTCCACGATCAGGTAGACATCCGCGTGGCTAAACCCCCGCTGCTGCATGCGTTCGAGGGCGTGGTCCGTGAACTCGAGGACCAGGCAGGGTACGAATTCACTCCCCATGATTCCCCTCCCCGTTCGCAGCTGCCTTCGCGCGGTGCAGCGCCTCCTCGACGCGGGCCAAGAGTTCGTCGATCGTGCCGTCGTTCCGAACGACAATGTCCACGTCCGAACGTTGCAGCGCAGAGGCGGACTTCTCCGTCGGATGTTCCGCGGATCCGCCGGGCGCACCCGCACCGGGTCGCAGGATCAAGAGGGTGACTGCGCCCAGTTCTCGCGCAGTCTCGACCTCTCGCGGCATTCGCACGTCCGGGCACACGACCCGCTCTCCTCCCGCGAGGGCTGCTTCGACTTCCTGTCTCCAGAGCTTCACCCAGATGTCTGGGTCGATCCGACGCATCGCGTCCCCCAGCCGCTGGTAGAGGCGGCGGGGTGTGGTCCCCCACCGTGGATCGACAACATCGCGTTGCTCACCCCAAAGCTGAGCATCCTCTAACTGCCAGAGTTCCTTCGCCGCGAACTTCAAAGGGTCAGCGATCGCGATGCGACGAAACCCTCGCTCGAGCAAGGCTGATGCAGCCGCGTCCTTCCCTGCACCGGAGACTCCGGCGAAGGCGACGAATCGCGGCATGTCGGCGGGCGCCCAGTCGTACACCCCTCCTCGATCCTCGTAGGCGTCTCGGGCGAAACTGACCTGTTGGAAAGCCGCGTCGACGCCAATCGTTAGAATCGGCTCGGAATACGAGTGCCTCCCCAGGGAACTGTCGTAGAAGCGACCAGCGGGGTCGATCATCGCGTAGGTACCGCGCATCTCGTCGTTGGCTTCGCTCACCATCTCGACGCCGTACCCCTCGACCGCTCGATGTCGCTCCAACCAGTTCGTGAACTCGGCCTCCTCGATGCGGAACTGGTCGATGTGAGCGCCGTTCTGGTCCTCCACCGGCAGGACCTGGAAAATCTTCCATCGTTCGGGCCGAAGAGCCTCTACGAACTCGACCATCGATTCGTCGAGATTGAGCCGATGCACGACCGTGTTCAGCTTGATGCGAACTCCCCTGCGACGTGCCGCTTCCGCGTGAGAGACCAGTTCGCCCGGCGAGAGGACCCCACCCCGCTTGTCGGCGCGGCCAGCCTCGACGTTGGTCTCGGGCGTCACACTGTCGACGCTCAACACCAGCCAATCGAGGTGCGGGTAGATTTTGTCTCCACCCACCTGGTGCAGACGAGAACCGTTGGTCACGACCATCGTGACCATCCCCAGCTTCTTCGATTCAGCCAGAAGACGAGGTAGTTGGGGAGACAGCGTGGGCTCCCCGCCCGCGAACGTGATCTTCTCGACGCCCGCCTGGGCGAGCCGACGCAGAATCTCCAGCTGAGACTCGAGCGGAAGCTGCCCTTTGCCGAGGTACTCGGCGGAATCCTCGAAGACGGCGAAGCAGAACTTGCAGTCGAAGTTGCATGCTTTTAGCAGGTGGAAGTTGACGGAAGGCGGGAGGGAGCACGCGCTGCTCCTCCGTTTCGAATCGTAGCGAGACATTGAGACTCCTTGTGCATGGCCATTGTCGGCCGTCGTGAAATCCGACTCGGCGAGCCGGTCTCCTGAACTTGCCCAAGAAGTGCTGCAAAATAATCAGACCAAATTGAAACATGTGCAGCACACAACTAAACTCGTCATAGATGCGGGAGACACACCTTGCCGTAGTTTGTCCTCATCAGAGCGGAGGAGTGGATGATGCGTATTGAAGACATGCCTGTGCGACTCAGCGACGAAGGGGCGGAACGCTTTCGAAGGGAAACCTTCGCGCTCGTATCCTCCCATCGAGGAACAGAGGTGGATCGCGACAGCCTCCAAGAACTTCTGGAAGCGGAGACTGGGAATGCGGACGAACGGTCGCCGCTGTCGCGGTTCCTCAACCAGGGACAGGAGGTTTACGCGTGGTTGTCGAAGGACGGGAACAAGCGCGGAAAGGCGCTCGCGCGGCTGGCAGGGCTGACTGTGCAAGAGTTGCGCTCGCGACTTCTCGCCGCGTATTCGGGCCTCGGCCTGCCTTGGACTGCGGAGCTCGTTCGAGGGCTCGAGCTTCGAGGCGAGTACCGGCCGGGCCCCTACGCGGAGTGGCGTCCCTGGGGCTCCTTCGACCAACTGCAGGAACTCGCAAACGAAGCAGAAAACGATCGATGGAAGACGGATGGCACCAGGTCACCGGTTTCGTCCCGACGTAGCCCGTTTCGGAAACCGAGCCCTCTCGCTGCCTCCCTCTATGAACTCCACTCTGGTGTTGTCTCCACCGGCGATGTGTTGCCGTTCCTTCCGACACGTGCGGCATTGGAGAGCTGGTTCAAGCACTTGCATTCGACGGAGAAGATTGGCGAAGGAGAACTTCGCCGGCTTCTCGACGCGCGCGGAACTGCGAGCCTCGGGAACCTGTTGGATGCGGACGAGCTCGTGCTCGCGGTCCGCGATTTCCTCGATCGGAAGATCGTTTCTTTCGAGCAGGAGGAGCTGGAACGTCGGAGGGAGGGTTGGGCGCTCGAAGCGAGCCGACGCGCCTCAAGTCCAGAAACGGCGGAATGGTGGGAAACCGCGGCTCTGGGATTGCTGACGAGCTGGGTATGGAAGACCGGATCCCTGGAACGCTCCCTTCCCGAAGACCTGGTGGGAGTCTTTCTGGAGCACGGAAACTCTCCTGTGCCGGTTCCCCAACTGATCGCTGAAGATATCCTGGTGCGGGACGAGGAAGCTGCCAGCAGGTTGGCACTGTGCAACGGACTAAAGCGCTATGGCCGTGTCCGCCTTCCACGAACCCTGTCCGCCGAAGACTTCCGTGCCTCTGTGCTGCCCCTGGACGGGTTCCTGCTGTCGGAAACTCTTGGACTGACGGAAGACCTAGGAGGTTGGCTTGCGGCTCTCGACGCTCGAGCAAGCTTCGCCATCGAACCGCTGAACGAACATCTCTCCGCGCTAAAGGGAGTCTTTCGGCGCCCAGACGAGGAACTCGCCAACTCGATGGACGCAGTCGAAGCGCTCTGGCTACGCATCCTCACCATGGTGATGGAAGAAGAGCCTGAAGTGATGTCGCTCTTGGAACCCGAGACGTGCGCTATCCTCGAAGCCGCGAGTGCGCGACTGGCCGAGCTCGGCGTGGCGACGTCTCTAGCCGCCCCGTTTGATACGGGGGTAGCGCATGCCGGCGTGGAGCTTTCTCGGCAAGGCCAGGAAGTTCTGGCACTCCTGGCTCCTTACCAGACATCCCTCGACTGGCAGAACCACGACGCCCTCGCCCGCCGCCCATGGAAGGACATCGATCGTCTGTATCGCCATCGTGCGAACGTCGGGGACGTCACTGCCCGCCAGGCGCTCATCGATCCGAATCTAGAGGCCGGACCGTTTGGTCCGTCCCTCACGCAGCCGCCGTTGCGGGATCGCCTCCGGTGGGGGGTCGCCTCCTATGATGACCTGTCCGGATCGGCTCGACGCGCCATTGCGGAAGAAGCAGTGCAGGCGCTCTCCGATCCGAGCCTACGAACCGAAACGATCGCACTCCTCAAAAAATTGCTATCCGCCTCCAACCGGCACGAACTTCCCCCGCGAATCTTCAAAACGGTCCAGGCCGTCGAGCTTCTCGCATCCGGACAAACGGCCGATGCCATCCAATCCTGGTTCCGCGTGTTCCCATCAGCCAAAGGAGACGAGACTGCGGACGACGAGCTGCTCGTTCTTCTTGCGGCACTGGAAGATCGTTCCGACGCCCTCGAACGGCTCGCGACCCTCGATTCTGATGACATCACGCCAGACTTCCCGACGGCGCACTGGTCCGACGACGGCCTCCGCTTTCCCGAGCTGGAACGGCTCGCACGGATCCGTGAAAGTGCGCTGCTCGCACTCTGCGAGGCTTATCCGAACACCTCCTTGAGCCCCGCTCGGGTCGTCGAGCGGCCGTGGGAGGTGACGAATAACTGTATCTGCGCGGCGACGCAGGACCGTCTGGCGCTCACCCGATTTCTTTCCAACCTTTCGGGCGATGAATTCGCTGACGACGCGAAGTGGGCCGACTTCCTGCGAAGCGAGCTCGGGCTTGATCCCAAGGCCCTCGGCATGCTTCCGACCGAGGTTGACGAGCCATTCTGGCTCTACGCGGTACTACCGGAAAATCGCGGCTCTGCGCTCAAACAGTTCTCGGAAAGGTTGTTCACATACCGCTACTACAACTCGGCCTCCCCGTTCTGGGTCAGGGTGAGAGAGCAACTTCGACCAGGCGACGAAGCTTTGGGCCGTTGGACCGTACCCAACGAGCTGCAGCGAGAGCTGGAGATAATCGCAATTCGTCGGTCCGACGAAGCATTGCGCGCCTGGTGCGAGCGGGAGTGCTTGACCGAGGGCGGCGCCGACCCTTCCAACGAAGCGATGAACCTCCTCTTCCGAAACCTCGAGTCGCTTGGTGACCGCGCATGGCGCTTCCTCTCGGCAGAGTGCCGCTACCGGCTCATCGACCGTCTGACCGAACTTCCCGAGCGCTCCGTCTGGTTCGGGCGCACCCGCACGTTGAGGCTTCGTCAGCGCTACACGCTCATGAAGAGACATGGACACAGAGGCGAGGCGATCGCCGCGGCCGCTTTGATGGTTTGCGAGCTTGGTGACCCCTGTCGCCGGTTGGAGCAGTGGCGCGAGTTTATGTACGGAGACCGCACCGGCTGGGGATACGACGGAATCCACACGGACGTCGATCACCTGTTGGGCTGGCTCGGCGAGCACCTCCCCGATGAACCAGCGATGCCAGGTGCTCGTCGTAAGGCCGAAGGCGAGGATGCTGCTGACCACCCATCCACGACATCCCCTGATCAACTCGACGACCGCATCCTTCTGGCCTGGGAAGTTCTGACGTTGGGAACGACCTGGCTGGCGAAGGAGTTGAAGGACGAGGGCGTCGAACTCGGGGATCGCCTCGAAAAGATACTCATTCACTTCGTCTCGCTTCGTAAGCAACCGGCAACGCCGCCGACGAACGAATCCATCGTTCCCGGCCTTCGGGGGTTGTCGACCATCCTGGACAACTATTTCACATCGGCGCGTGCCGAGGTGGTGACTCAAAGGGCACGTCCCTACACCGACATCGAGCTCCCCGTTGACTTGCGAAAGGCGCGCGACGCGATGGCGGGTGGCAACGGCGTCCCGAAACATCCACGACTCTTCTCAGGGACCGAAACCTCTCAGCTCACCTTGCCTGGCGATGTCGAGTCGACCACGGAACTGGTGAATCATCTCCATCAGTACCTCTTCGTCGCTGGGGCGCCTCCAATGCGCTGGGTGGATGCCCAGTTGGCGAAGCAGCGAGTGCTCACCCATGACGAGTTGCGCGAAGTAGTCCGGGCGCTCGTCAGGACGGGTGTCAACCCGGAAGACGTGGAACGTACCTGGCGAAAGTACTTCCCTGCGAGCCAATAGCCTTCGGCAACCCGCCGCCGATCGGTCGTCCGACGCTTGCAGCACGCCCTTCTTGCTCGATGTCTTGTCGGGCGAGTTCGCCCTTCCAACAGCTCAACAACGTCCGACTGTCCCTTTTCTCCACATTGACCATCGAAACGGCCGCAGCGTAAGGTGTTCAAACAGCAACGAAACGAGAGGGGAAAAATTGCGAAGAAAGCATCGACGAATGGTTCTGTCCGTTCTTGTAGCCAGCCTGCTGGGCGGCTGTGCCGGGAGCAAGCGGGCGCTGTACGAAAGGAGCTTCGAGAGCCTACGCCACGACGAGGTGGCAAGCACGCACGTCAGCGTCATCTCCGTCGCGCCGTGGGACCAGTACATGAGTTCGCTCGCTCCGCAGTTCGACTGGTCGACCAAGAAGGCGCTCGCCGAAGTAATGCCCGAGACGAGACGTCGGCAGGAGCGCTTGCTGCAGGCAGTCAATGCAGCGGCTCGGGTGGCCCTCCCGTCCGTGAGTTCGTCGAGCACTCTGACTACGACTCGGGAACGTGAAGGAAGAGAGCACACGCGAAAGTCGCGGGCCGTGACCGAACGATCCGCTGCTCCCGGCGATGTCGAGGGACTCGACGCCGACGCCGATTTCGGACGTTCTCTCGATGGCGATGGACTTGGAGCGCTGATGGAGGCCGAGGGTGCGCTGGGTGTCGACCCGCTGATGAAGTACCGGATGGCGACCGCGCTCTACCAAGAAGTCCAACTGCTCAATCAGTTCGTCCTGGACCTCGCGGAACGAACGGACACGACGCCCCACGTCGTCCGTATGCAGATCTCCCTGATGCCTCGCGCGCGCCACGTCCCGTTCGACGCTTACGTGAACCTGTCTTTCTACGACGAGGGAAAGGGCGGCTCGAGTTCCCAACCAAGCACAGTCGTTCCGTTGTTGGTGACGGACAACGTCGAGGCCACGGCAGCCACCGCGGGGAGCACCCAGGTCGAGCAGCTGGCCCTCGCCGTGAGCGGAATGCTGTACAACTCGGGTTTCCAAGCCGAAGCGGCACGACTTGAAGAGGCCGCCACAGCCAGCATCGGCAGAGACTTCAACAGCCTCCTGACAGTCGGCGCATTAGGCGAAAATGGACTGCGGGTTCGCCTCGGTGCCCTGCAACGAACGCTCCCGGTTGACGGTCCTGGATATGCCGCACTCCCACAGACCCACAACGTCACCTTCGTGCTCTTCACGAAGCGGCAACTAACAGTCGAAGCGTACGAGGCTCTGGCGGAGGGAGGAAGCAAGGCAGGGGTCGCCCGAGACACCCCTGGCTTCAGAGATCCAGAGGTACGCACCGTCCGGTACGCGGCGGACGTCGACTTCGTCCACGCTCTTACTGGGAAAAGTGTTGAAAAGCGGAGATTTGAGTTCAAGGAAGACAAATTCCCCGAACTTGCCAAGACCTATTGCGAAATCGCGACCCTGGAAGAAGGAGGTTGCAGAGCCTACGAAAGCGTGCTCGGCGAACTCGCACTCGCTGTCCGAACTGGTGATTTCAAGACGTTCAGGGCACACGCCAAGTTGTCAGCGGCGGAGCCACACCAACTGGAACAATTGTGGGCACTGCTGCTTGCGGCCGATGTCGGCCGCGGGCGGACAGGAGGTTCGTTCCAGGTCCAGGAAGTCCTGCCGCGTTTCGGCGCGGCGCTCGACGACTACAAACCCGATGGCGGCTCGCGACTGCTCGCAATCGCCGACGACTCGAAGCAGTCCCGAGTTCGAATTCCCGACGTGGAAGACGCTGTGCCGATGTTCACGCAGATCGAGGCGCGATGTAAAACTCGTTCGAAACCACCGACGCCCGGAGCTACGCCGCAGCGGGTGGGATACTGCGCCGACGCCGAGGCGGGCTTGGAGTTCGCCGTGCCGGCGAACCGCATCGAAGCCGACCGTCTGAACGGCCACCTCATTGCGACCTTCCCGCCGTTGAGCGCGATGGAAAAGCGCGTCGCGGGCAAGACCTGCACATGCGACTGGACGGTCGGACTCAGCTACCGCGACCCGCGCATCGACGACCTGAGGGCGAAGTTCGAGCTGAAGGCCCGCGTCGTTGCGAACAAGGTCGAGGGGGAGACCAACCACAAGGTCGTCGTCGCCAACCCGTTCATTCGGCCGGTCGCCAACGCCGGCATGCTTCAGTTCACCGTGCTCCCCAAGCCCGAAGCGGAGCACGTCGATATCACCATCAAAAATGCCACGGTCGACTACGCGAAGACGAAGTTCGTGTCGTTGGACCCCAAAAAGCCGGATGCGTGCGGCAGAGTCGAGCAACCTTCTTCCGGAGCGCACTTCCGACTGAAGGCGAACTGCCGCGTAGATGCGGCGCTCACCAACCTCGTCGGGCGGCACCTCAGTGTCGAATCTAAGCCAAAGACGGGTTCCCCTGGTACGGCAGTTACGATCTACGTCCTCGATGAAGAACGGCCCAAGCCCGAAAAACAGAAACAGTAAGCCATCCGACTCCGCTCATCGGTCTTCGTCTCTCACGAAGACCGCCCGCAGCATCGCTTGTACTTCTTGCCGGAGCCGCATGGGCAGCTCGCGTTGCGGGGCGTCTTCTCCACGCGTACCTCGGCGGGGATTGCGATGGCGCGCATCGCTTCTGCTCGCTCCAGAAGCTTCGAGCCGTACCGCGCGACTGCTTTGAACCAGAGGCGGCTGAGCTCTGCGGGCGGGCCCCCGGAAGTCTCGAACATCTCCCACGCGCCGACGCTCGCCGTGACGGCGCCCAGCACCTCATCACTGTTCATCCCCAAAAAGCTGACCGTGACGGCGTTGCAGTGGCATTCCGCGCGCAGGCAGTACGCGTCGTTCAGCAAGACAAAGCCTTGCTCGTCGTCTTTCAGCAAAAGGTGAAATTCACGGGGAAAGGCCTCCTGATATTCGACGAGGTACTCGCGGACCAAGTTGCGAGGTCGGAACCGCGGGTCGTCGCGAAATCGGGGGTCACCGAGCCGCCCCCGGATCCGGCTGACGCGCCGCGACATCCACTCCTGCCGGTCGGGGGACTCGAGCTCGCTTCGCACCCGCTCCAAGACGTCCTCGGAGTCGTCGCGCGCGCTCACCTCGGGCCGACCGGTCCTCATGTCGACCGTGCCGACGATCCCTTCGTAGAGTTCGCGTCCGGGCATCAGGTAGAACCGCAGCGGCGACCGCGTGCACCGGCACTCCAGATTGGTGCACACGATCGGTTCGACGGCGACGGTCCGACCGTCGCCAAGGTCGAACAGACCTGCCGGAAGCCCGCTGTCGATCACGATCTCGTCAACCAACTGGCCATCCTCGCTGTCGAATGCCGGAAACGGATGGGACGTGGAACTCATGAGCACCTCTGGCCGGGGACGAATGTCGGCGCGACGACCATCTCTCCATCGGACGGACGTCGTGCGATCTCACCACACCACCCCCACCCTGTCGAGAGTCTCCCCTTCCTCGGGAAGTAGCCGAGGTAGTTCAATCGTCGAACGGAGGGTCGAGGCTGTACTGGCGCTCGATCACCGCGGCGAGGTCGGGCCCCTTCCAGTACGGCTCGATCCAGCGCATGCGTTGGTCCTTCCAGTTCGGATTGGGGCGTCGCCAGTGGCCGCGGACCATGAAACGATGCATGAGCCTGCCTCCCCCTGCGCCGCGTTCCAAGGTCTGATACCCGCGGACCGCCGCGATCGAGATCTTTCCGGGAAGGTAGAACAGGCCGCTACTCTCACCGTCGCCCGCTGCACTTCGGGCTGCCGTAGTGCGATGGGGTGGTCGGAGGACCGGCTCGACGCCGGCGCTCGTCGCGTAGAGGATCGCGTTGACGACAGTATGCGTGAGCTTCTCGAGGGGAGTGCGCATATCCAGCTCCTCCTGCTGGCCCTCCTCGCCGAGCCAGACAGGTTCGCGCTCGTCGTCGCCGAAGATCGGCTGGTCGTCGCGAACGGAAAGGGTGTGCTGCACCACCTGCGGCACGCCTTCCCCCAACGTGTCGAGCGCGAAGTCGAACACGACGGTGCGCTCGTCGTCGGAGTCGTGCGGAAGCTCGCGCACGAAGACCGTCAACACCCGGGCCATGTGACCGCTCATCGGCAGCCCGGCTCCGGCGACGTGGCGCTCCGCGAAGGAGAGCGTGCTTCGGTCGGTGAAGACGAGCGCGAAGCTCGGAAACGGCATCCTCAGGTCGTGACCGACGACGTCGGTGTCCGTCTTCTGCAGCATGAATGCGAGCGACGCCGACACCCAGAAGGTTCGTCGACGATGGAGCTCGTGGTTGAGCGCTGCGACCAGGACCGATTCGGTCAGGAGCGGATCATCCTCGACCTCTCTGGCGAGACGCCGCGCGCTGAGCCGGCGTCGCACGTCGCTCGGCTCGACCACCGGTGGCTCATCGCCATCGGCCTCGTCGCGGAGTTCGCCCGCCATCGCCGCGAGCTCTTCGTCCCACTGAAAACGCTCCGCCCAGCGTTCGTCCGCCGTGGGGGGCGCCTGGTGCTCGGCGTCCTCCTTCAGGCCGAGCTCCGCCCACATCCACGAGGGGTCGTACGCAGGCTCCCCGTGACGCAGTGCTCGCTCGTACAGCCCTTCGAGCCCGTGGATCAGCGACTCCACGCGAGGTCGCATCGACGCCTTCTTCGCCGAGTCGCGAGGTGTCGCACCGTCCAGCGCGGGGATCGGGTCGTCCACCCACGAACGGTAGTGCTCCTCCTGGTGCCGCAAGAGAAGCGCCTCGCGGATCCGCGGATCCATCTCCGGCGCCCGCGACGGACCGAGGCGCTTGCTGAACTCCTCGACACTCTCGTGGGTCGTGTGACGATGGCGCAGCGCACTCCCGAGGAGCTCTTCCAGCAGCGCCCGCCCGCGCTCTCCCCTCTCCGCCGTCAGGGTCATCAACACCAGCTCGGCCCCTTCCAGGCTCACCGAGCCGAGCGGCTTCCGGTCACCTGGCGCCAGGGTCTCGACCCATTCCCACCTTTCGTCCTCTTCGAAGTAGAAGAAATCGGGATGGGCCTCGAGGAAACGGACGAGCGCCTCGGTCTCTCCGTCGACCACCTCGAAGTGGGCAAGGGTCGGGAGAACGTGATGTCCGTCGGCGTCCACTATGTCCGGCATCCCCCTGTCGAACGCGCGGATCCACGCATCGTGCATCAAGAGAACGCCTTCCTGCTTGTAGAACGCCAGCGAATCGGCCCGGGGGTCGTCCGCGCGAAACTCGTCACGAGTCGCTCGGAGGTCCTCGATCAGCGACGGGACTATCCACCGCGGAAAATGCAGACACCCGCCGTCGATCTCGGGCTGTCCCGACGGACCCATCGAGTTGATGCGCGCCCCGACGAGCGTGCCGCGGTGCATCGTCCGCGAAGCAGTCTGCTCGCGCACCTTGACCGTCGTACCTTCCAGAGGTTGCCGCAGTGAGATCGACTGGCCCGGAACGATGTCGACGACCTCCCACGGCTGGAACGCGCTCCGCGACATTCGGGTGAGGTACTGATGGGGGCCGCAACCCTCGCGAAGGTCCCCGGCGACGTGCTGAGCGGGTGTTCGCCCTTCGGCGAGCGGCCGATCGAAGCGGAACCAGCCGAGGAAGACGTCGATCGAGTTTCGCTCCTCATCCCCCAGAAACGGCAGCGCACCTCCGTCCTCGCCCCAGAAGTCGAGCATCGCCGCGTCGATCTCGTCGGGAAAGACGTGCTGTTCGTACTCCAGCAGTCCCGCGAGCGCGGCGCCACGGTCCATCGTCGCCTCGTCGCGACGATGCGCGTTCTGCTCGGCGCGAAGACAGCATCGCTTGTACTTTTTTCCGCTGCCGCAAGGGCAGGGGTCGTTTCGTCCGACGTCAGCCATCATTCGCTCCTCTGGAGGTCGAGAAGAAGCTATTCCTCATCCGACCGATCGAGCAAGCCACGCAGATAGTGCTCGGCGAGCTCGACGCGGAGGTCGCATTCTCGCGCCCAGACCGCGACCGGGTCCTCCCGGCGGGCGAGCGCGCACGCCGCCACGACACCTCGACGACGCGAGTGAGTCGGACGCCAGAGGTTCGCGGAGTTGCCGGACCTTTCACGTCACGGCATCTCGACGCGTGCGTCGGCAACGCAAGCATACGTTTCGGGATCCGGGTATTGCTCCGGGGTCCAACCGACCGTTTCGAAGCATTCTTCGGGGATGCGAAGAAAGTAGGACCGCTCTCGCCGTCGGCGCCTCGAAACCGTGCTCGATGGCCCTGGCGAAACGTTCTCAGTCTGACATTCCGTGTCTGAGTCGCTCTACATCAAGGTGGTAGAAGCCTTCGTCGTCGCTACTCAAGACGGGAACACCACGTACGTTCAGCGCCGTCTTCAGGGCTCCCAGTGATCTTCGAGTCCGGCCCATCGTGACCCCGGCCGACCGGGCGACTTCGTGAAGATGGGGGCGACGATGCTGCATGAGCGCGACCATGATGGTGCGGGCGCCCTCGTGATCCAACTGACGTTCCCGGAGCCGGCGGCCCCAGCTGCCCGACTCGAATACCTGTTGCACAAAAGCTTCTGCCTCCGCCACCTTTCTGCCGGCCCCGACTGCCCTCACATGATCCGGCAAAGCGACCTTCTTTACCGGTGCGCGGACCTCTGAAGGCTGCGTACGCAGCCGCTTCATCGTCATCTCCTCGACCTCGAGCATCTCATCGATTTGATCGACCTCGGAGCCGCTGTCCTCCGTCAACACCACCCCGATCGCCTCGACAGAGAACGAGAGGTCGGACGACTTACGGATCACCGAGTCCGCCAGTTCAGCCTTCTCCCGCATGAGTTGGTCGATCCGCTGGTCTACGGTGAACAGCCCATCCGCGGTAGCGATCGGTACGTGCACCGCGACGGGCCGCGTCTGGCCGATTCGATGCACGCGGTCGGTCGCCTGGTTCTCTTTGGACGGGTTCCATTCGCGGGTCAGGTGGATGACATGGTTGGCCGCCGTGATGTTGAGACCGAGGCCTGTCGCCTGCGGCGACAGAACGATGACGCCGAACCCCTCGGCCCGCTGGAAGCGCTGAATCTCGTCGTACCGTGCCGTCGCGGACTGCTCTCCGTTCACCACGACCGGGCGAAACCCGAACTCGTGTCGAACAGCCATCTGCACCAGGGGCTGAAGGACTCGCCGGCTCGTGAAAATGACCGCTTTTTCGCCCCGACGCTCGATCTCCCGCAGCTTGTCCATCATGAACTGGAACTTGCCGCTCGAACGTACGATCGCGTTCGGGTCACCATCGTGTTGGTCGAACAAGTCGGCCAGCCCCAGCTCATGAGCTCTATCCCGCAGCGCCCACGGATGGGTGCTGCACACGACGAGTTCATTGATCGCCGCGAGGGCACCCTTCTGCCCCGAACGGTGTTCGGCAACGACCGCCTCGTAGACGGTCCGCTCGAACTCCGTCATCTTCACGGCACAGGTGTCCACCGTCTTCTCTGGCAAGTCCGTAAGAAGGCTCTTCATCCGCCGCAGATAATGGGGCCCCAGCGTCTGCAGCGTGCGTGAACTCGCCTCGGCCGCTCTCTTGCCCCCGCCTTCGATCGGGCGGACGACGTCTGCCATGAACTGCCGCATCGTGCCGAGCAGGCCGGGTTGAGCGAACTCGATCACCGCCCATAGTTCCTCGAGCCGATTTTCGACCGGAGTCGCACTCAGCGCGAGCCGTAGCTTCGCGTCCAGTGCGCGCGACGCACGAGACCGCTTCGTACCGTGATTCTTGATGTAGTGAGCCTCGTCGAGGACCGCGACCTGAAAAGGAATCCGGGCAAAGACGCGCTGGTCGTTCGCCATCGTGTCGTAGGTGACGGCCACGATGTCGTGGCGCACGAGTTCGGCGGGGTCGCGGGTGCGGGATGGGCCGCGGTGTTGATACACGTCGACGTCGCGCCCGATGAACTTCTCGATCTCGTCCAGCCAGTTGCGTACGACAGCTCCCGGACCGACGATCAGCGAGGGTCGAAGCGCGCGAGTCTCGTGCAAATGCGCCAGCAGCGCCGCGACCTGAACCGTTTTGCCCAACCCCATCTCGTCGGCCAGCAGTCCACCCTGTCCATGGGCCTCGTTCTGCGCCGCATCCCAGAGGTTCCGTAGCCAAACGTGACCTTCCTCCTGATGGGGGCGAAGGCGCCCTTGGAAGGCACCTGAGACCGTGTAGCGGGTCAACTGAGAGCGGAGGGCTTCGGCCGTTCGGGCGGAAAACTCGAGCTCGTCGACATTGTCCGCGACCTCCAGGACCACGACCGGTGGTTTCTCCACGCCCTCCGGCGACGAGTCGTCTTCGGTTTTCGGGGTCGGCACGCGACGAGCGTCGTCTTCCGCAATGCTCAGAAGGCCCGGACCACCGCGCGGTGCATAGCTCGGTCCCGGCACATACTCGACCTCGCCCCTCACCCGTGGACCGAAGTTGGCGACATCGATCTCGGCCAGCCGTTTCGCCGCCGCACTGAAGTCCATCTCCGCCGCGGCCTTTGCGAGGTCCGGGCGAGCCCGCCCGACCCTGGATTCCACGTACCGTCCGGGATCCTGAGCAAACTCCTCGACCTCGGCCGCAGGGACCTTCGGAACCGCGCGAATCACGTCGATCCGCTGGCGGACCTCCTCGTCGTACGCGATGCGCTCGCGCCCGCGACCGTGAAGCCCCGTCTGCCGGCTCATCACGGGGGCCACCCCCGTCTCCATCAGTTCGTCAGCCGCTTCGAACGACTCGTGCCCTGGCAGCGTCGGCCGAATCTCGAGGCCCCCGTCGGGGGTCGGCCGAATCTCGGCCTTCACTTCGTCGGCTCGAGGTACCAGGTAGCGTTCGCTCTTCAGTTGCTGACTGACCGCGAGTCCCCCCTCGGGGGCCACGTCCGCTCCCTGTTCCGCGAGTTCTTGTACTTGTTGTAAGAACGCGTACTCGTCACTCACCCGGTCGAACCGCTCCGGTTGGGACGCGATCCGCGCTCGCATCTTCGCGAATTCCCGCGGCAGGATGTGGAGTCTCGAATGCTGCCGATCCCAGAATCCGCAGTCCACGGGCACGAAACGGTCATTCCCTTCACCGACGAAGGTGTCGTCCCACGGGGTCTGCCAGTGGATCCGAACTTTGGGACTCCCCCTGCCGATCGGTGCCGACGGTCTCGCCTCGGCCTTCCATCCCTGAGACAACTCCAGACCGAATGCCGCAAGCTCGATCGGCTCGAACTCGGCCACGGTCGAGAACGGCATGACGTTCCCCTGGACGTACCCCTCGTCGGCGAGCAGTTCGAGGTCCGAAAAGACCTGCCGCGCTCGGGGCAGCGCGTGCTCCAGCGCCTCGGCGTCATCGAGGGATCGACGTTCCCCTTCGTTCGACTCCCAGTAGAACACGACCCCGCCGCGGTTCACGTCGGGCAAACCCCGAAGGTCGTAGGTCGTCGTGGCACCGCCCTTCCGACGTCGAATTCGATCCAGGAACCGCATTTATAGCCCCAACCTTCGCAACAGATACCTCGTGTTCCCCTGCCAGTTGGCGGAGTGAATGATGCGATCGATAGCCCGCGAACGATTCTTCAAGCTCCCGACCCAATGCATCTTCGCCTTCAGCTCTTGAAAGTAATCGGCGGGATAGACGTACCCGGCATTTCCGACGTCTGCGAACTCGATCACGCCGAACGCCCCGAAATCGAGAAAAACCGCATCCCGAGACGAGTCCACCTGAACGTCCGTCGCCACATCCAGGTATCTGCTCCAAAACGCAAAACGTTCGTTGTCCGACCAGAAAAACTCCTGCAGTCGCAGAAATCTCACCAGAGTCCCGAGAAATCTTCGGACCTCGTCCGTGAGGTCCCACGTCTCCCACGCACGTCCCTCGCACTCCATGACCAGCGAGCGAACGCTCGGCACCTTCGACACGGACGAAGGGTGTACCGAACTGGTGTAGAGTCGCGTCATCGCCGACGTCAGGAGCGTGTCGGATGCCGTCGAAAACATCGTCCGAAGCTCCTCCGGTTCGAAGAGATCCCAAACTTGGGTCGAGCCACTTTCAACCGCCGCGTTCCGCAGACCTTGACGCCACCGCTCACTCCGTACCAGCGTTCGCTCGCATGCTTCGTCGAAGGAGTACCCGGACTCGTGGGCGAGCGACAGGAACTGCGGGCCTTCGCCTTCCAGCAGCAACCGCTGCCCCGCGCCGAGATCTGGACGTTCCATCAGCAAGCGCGCGAGGTTCTCGTGATGTTCTTGTGTCGAGGGATTCTGGACCCCCAGCCATAGAGAACGCGTCGACACGAGCGTGGTGTCGAGCGCCAGCAGCTCCAGAACCCGCCGCGATACGTCGGGGGAAGGATGTTCCAGGAGCGCGCCTACCAGGCGACGCTCCGTGCTGCTCAGTGCGGCGAGCAAACGTCTCGGTTCCGAAAACGACCGAAACTTGCGGATGAGGTGCTCGACGAGCGGCGAGCCACTCGAAATTCGACCGTCCTCGAGGTCGGACCCCTTCTGTCGGTGATTCTCTCGGACCTCATCCAGTGCGGAGAGCAGACGGCTCGGACGAAAGGCTCTCATTGGATGAACATCTTGCTGAGCATGACCAGTGCGATCTCGTCTTTCAGCCGGAACCGGACCTCGAGCCTTCGCGAAGCGTCTTCGTCCTCCTCCCCCGCTTCGTTTAGGACCGGTCGCGAGCTCGAGTAGCCGATGGCTGCCAGAATCCCGCGCGGCGAGTAGGCGCGGCCCAGCTGTTCCTCGATGACGAACTCCATCGCGGAATAGGCGCGCGCCTGGGACAGCTCGAGGTTGAACAGATAACCCTCGTCGACGCTCTTGGTCCGACGGAAGTTGGAGTTCGTATGGCCCTCGAAGATGATCTGGTCGACGTAGGGCCTGAGTTCCTCGTCGCCGAGCAGCGCGTCGAAATAGTCCTCGATGAATCCGGCGATCACCCTTTTCCCACCGGCGGTCAGTGTGGCCGAACCCTCGGCGAACAGAACGCGGGACCCCAGCGTCACCGTCCCTCGTTCGACGTCGAACGTCACGTCCTGTCGGCCTTCGAACGTCTTGCGAAGTCGTTCGGTGATCTTCGCGCGAGTCTGCAGGGCCTTCCGCGCCTGGTCCTGCAACTCGAGCAGCCTGGAGGACTGCTGTTTGATCCGCTGCTCCTGGTCCTGTAACTCCTTCTGCTGGTCCACCAACTGCTGACGTTGAGTTTCGATGTCGATCTTCGCCGCGAGGATCGTACCGATGAGCAGCACGATGAACACCAGCAGCAACCCTGCCATCAGGTCGGAGTACGACATCCAGTAGTCGTGCACACCGGGTGAGGAGCTCCGTCTCATTCAGCCCCTCCGTCCTGGGCGATGTTGATCTTCTGCGTCCGCGCCGAATCGGCCACCCCGCTGGTCAGCTGCGTGCGCGCCGAATCGGCCACCCCGCTGGTCATCAGCTGCGTCACTCGGTCGAGCTCGTCCAGCCGTACCGACAAACTCATCAACGTGCCGTTGAAACGGTTGACGACCTCGGCGGTCGCTCCATCGAATACACTGAGCGTTTCCTGAAGGCTTTGCTCGGTGTTGGAGAGCTGCTGATTGAGCAGCGCCGAAAGGCTGTTGACCTTTTCGAGCGCGACATCGAGTGCCTCGACGTTCTGCGACATTCCCTCCTGTAGTTCCATGCCGAGGCGCTGCGCCGACTCGCCGAACCGTTCCATCGTCGTCGGGAGCTCGTTGACGGCCGAACGGATTCCCGCCTGCGCCTCTCGCAGTTCTCCGAGGCCACGGTTGAGATCGACCACCCCCGAATGAACCTGAAGCGCCGCTTCTCGAAGTCGATCGCTCGTCTCGTCATGGCGTTCCGTATGCTCGCGCCAGGCGATCGCCAACTCGCGCTGGAGGACCGCGTTGCCGTCCAGTCGGTCTAGAAGCTCTTGCAGCCCCCGCTCGGTCTCCCGATGCCATTCGAGCGTCCTATCGAGGGCCACCCCGAGGTCGTCGAACTGTTGGCTCAGCTTTTCGTGAAACGACGAAGAGAAACCCTCCATCATCGAGCCCAGCGCTTCGCGGTGAGCGTCTTGCGACGCCTCCCCGATCTTGGTGACCGCGTTCTGGACCCCCTCGAACGATGGCGTCAGCGCCGTCGCAATCGCCGCCGGGAGGTCGCTGACCAGGGTTCCCAGGTAGCCGCCCTGCTCCTCGGCCGCGACCACCATCTGCTGGGCCGCTTTCGAGATCTTCTTCAGGAGCTCGTCGTTGGACTGGTGTTTGAGCCGCGAAATGCTCCCCGCGAGTTCCGTCGCGACGGACTCGACCTCCGAGCGAACCAGGCGTCCCGCGACGAGGCTCGCCATCGACATGCAAATTCCGACGATCGACGAGTGAAACGCAACCGATACGCCAGCGAGCAGCGTGTTCATCCCCACCATCATCGCTTCGCTGCCAGACGTCGAGTCGAGCCCCCCGAGCCCTCCCACGAGTCCGATGAAGGTGAACAGAATGCCGAGCGCCGTGAAGAGCGGAGGTGCGAGGTCGATCACCGCGCGCACGGTCATCGGTGCCGCCGCCATGATGTCGTCTACCCATATCTCGGCCGCGTCATCCCTCACTCGGCCCTGCTGAAAGATCCTCAGCTGAAGCGGAGTCGGAAGTAGGATCACGACGTGGGGGATGCCGCGGTCTCCGCCCGCGGAGAACGTCGATGGGTCGACGTCCTGCAGACGGACACGAGCCTCCTCCACCCGCTCTACCAGGGTTCCCAGGCGCCACACCGCCACGACTGTGAGTAGCGTCCCGGCGAGCATCGCTCCCCAGAACACGACCTCCGGTGGAGTGACGACTCCATCACCCGGTTCCAATGCCAGATAGGTCCCGGCGACGAAGATGAACGCCAACGCCGGGATCACTCCCCAGGCGCCTGGTCCTCTCAGTTTTTTGCTTCGGCTTTCTCCCTCTCGCGCCATCAGCGGCCCCCTTACTTCCTGGCCTGTCCAGCCATCGCCAGTCCCGCATCCCATAGGCAACGCTCGTCGGGCGACGAAGCGTTGGAGCGCGTCGCATGAGCCGATGCCGATCTGGGAGACCACCGTTGTAGCATCGATTGTCCCGTGGGACGAGGTGTTGGATGAAGCGAGGCGCCCCGGACTCGTGCCGGCGGTCATCGCCAGTTGGAGGCCCGCGGAGTGGCGCCAGTGCGCTGCCGTACATGCCTACCTCGCGACGAGGGGTCACTTCGGAACACGCGTCCTTGCGCCGTTGCAATCGTTGGCTATCAGCGCCTCCATCCACGCGATCAGATGCTCGCTCTTCTCGTCGAGCTTGCCTTCGACAGCTCGGTTGAGGGCCGCGATCGCCGGCGGCGCGGACTCTGTCTCGGACGACTCCTCCTCCCTGTCGGGGCGAACTACTTCCAGCGTAGGGTAATGGCAGTGGAACACCATCAGACACCGCACGTCTCGCTTCGACTTCCGTGCCAGCTCTTCGAGTTTCTCGAGGCTCTTCCGCGAGGGAGCAGGCCCGGACATGGTGTCAGCGAGAGGCACGCAATCTTTGTCTCGTTTCTCGAAGCCGACCGGTATGCAGGGATTGAGCTCTCGGCTGCAGTAGGTGGCCTCCGTCCCCACGACGACCTTCAGTGTCCAGGGGGTCCCCCGAGGGTCCGTCACCCCGTACTCCATCTCCACCCTCACGTCTTCGGGGAGGCTCCCATCGCCCTCCCAGTCGGACGTCTCTAGAAAATCGGGCCAAGGCTCCGGTTTGTCGGTCTCGTCATCGTCGTCGAACGAATGTGTCGTCGGTGCGACGGGACCCGGTTGCGACCGGACTGGCGACTTTGGCAGGGTCGCCGCCCCCGGACTGTCGGGCGCCGGCTCCGCCACCTCCGGTTTTCGCTCACCTTCGATGGACATCTCCGCCACTTCCACCGCCACCGGGCTCGTCGCTTGCGCAACTTCCGTGCCTCTTCCGTCGCACGCGCTCATCCACAGGAGTGCCACCGCGCACGCGCCCACTACGTTGCCCACCGTCCTGCTGTCGTTCTTCATGTCCGCCTCCCCGGTCGCCGGTCGCCTCCCGTGGACCGTAACGCCTCATCCGGTACAAACCGTGCCCGGCGCGATCGACTAGAGTAAAGGCTGCGGTCTTCTGTTGGGTGATGTCGTCTCATGGAAAGGAGGCCCGGCGGCATCGACTCAGCGGCAATCGACTCATTCCTGCGAGCGCGCGCGGTTGCGTTCAGCAACGCGCACCTGCAGCGTCTGCCGAATCTGAGTGTAGAGGCGAGCGTTCTCGTTCTCACGGTCGCGAATCTTCACGACCAACGCGTACGCTTCGAGTTGCTCGACTACGGACTCGCCCCAGTACGGGTCGTTCCGCGTGACGACCACGAACATTCGATTGTCGCGCCGTTTCGCCGTGGGGGATTTGAATGTCCATCGTGAACACTGGACGGTGCCTTTGTTCCGCCTCGTCGTCGGGTGCGAACGCCCGGTATCCAACTCGGAAATCGTTTCGTGCTCGTCGTCGTCAGTGGCTGCGTCAAACGCCTTCTTCGCGTCTGCCAGGGACGGCGCTTCAATCAAATGAAAGTAGATTTTCGCAGCCCGGTAGTCAGCACGCGTGGAACGAACGGGCGGTGTGTACGCCAGCGAGACGACGACCTCCCGACGTCTGAGCCCCGCACTGAAGAAGTCCGCGGGCACCGGAAGCTCGAAGAAGTGGTGCTGCTTGTTCGCGATCTTTTCGCGGACGAGCAGACAAACATCGTCCTCCGCGGACCGGAACAACGTGTCGTCGTCGACCACTCCGTAGCCGCACAGGCGGGCCACGCGTTCGTGGTCGCTGGCAGTTGGTTTTGCGTTGTAGTGCAGGAGGTCGACCGATTCGGGCGATGGCGCTGCGTTAGCGACCAGAAGCGCCCGGGCGAGGTCTGGGGTCATGTCATCGTACTCTCCGAAGAGTCTCGTCGCGAGGTGAGCGACGTGCGGCGCCGCGAAGCTCGTCCCTGCCATCTCCGTGAGCGGCTTACCCGAAGCGAAGTTGATCGACAGCGTCAGTCGCCCGAGTCCTCGCTCGGTGCTTTGCTTGCTATACCGATCGACCACCGAATTGCCACCTACCGCCACCAGGTCGGGCTTCATGGCGCCACCGATCGACGGCCCGCAACGAGTGAACGGAGACGGCTGGCCGCGCATCGCAATCGGAATCTCTTCGATGGTTTCTTTTCCCCTTGCTGCTTGACGAGTTGCGCTTCTACCACGCTCCCTCTCCGCGATGGATCCGACAGTCAGGGCGTTCAGGGATGTGCCGGGATCCGCAACCCGCTGTTCGAGGAGGTAGTCGGGGTAGTCGGCAGCCTGGTCAAGAAAAGGTGGGGCGTTGCCCGCCGGCACGACGAATAGAACACCTTCTTTCCGAGACAGCTCGTCGAGGGTGACGGCGAGGGGGCGCAGGCCCCTGCCGTCGAATGCGAGACGCGCGTCCGAGATGGATAGGACGAACACTCGGCAGGCATACTCCTCCCGAAACTCACGGACCGCCGCGATCACACGATTCTCGATAAACTCGTTGTCATATGAATTGTCGTCTTCCAGAACCTTCCCGCTGAGGATGGTCAGTTGCGGGGCGAAGGAGAGCGACTCGAGGCGCGCCTCGACATCGCCATACAGGCCTATCCCTGCCACCGCTGTGCCGTGCCCATGCTTGTCAGCGGGGTCGGTGATGCCTTCGTGGAACGACTGGGTATCGCCGACTGCAGGCGCGAGGAGCGGATGGTTCGCGACTATCCCACTATCGAGCACTCCGAGTGCGGGCGCGTCAGCGGGCGGGCGGGGGATCTCGTCTAGCTCGGAGATGGCGATGTCGAGCAGAGCTGGCTCGAAGCTGTATGTCGGCGGCAGGTCTACGAGTCGGACATCGCGATGCTCGAGAAGCCAATCCAAGTCCGCCTCCCGCACGGAAAGCCGGAAGATGGTCATGGCATCGAGCCGCAGCGTGCCCTTTACTGTGAGTTCTCTCTCTCGGAGATGTTTCTGAAACGATGACTCGATTTCCTCGCGGTCTCTCAGCAGCGGCCAGAGCTCCACGTCGACCAGGAACGGAGAATCGCTCGGGACTCCTTCGCGCGATAGGAGCTGTCCCATGCGATCGTTTCGAGTCCACGTCCCCATGCGGTCGAGCGCGAAGAGCAACGCCTTTCGGGTCGGAATGCTCCCGCCAATGAGTTGCTCGATCCGCGAGCGGAACGTCAACAGACCGTGTTCATCCGCAAAGACGAGGACGACATCATCCCCCGCCTGAGAGACGAATTCTACGCCGCTTATGAACTCGAAATCCGTGGGACGGAGGCGATGACCGACGGTCAACTTCAGCAAGAGCCTGGAATCGTAGCCCGGGTGAAGAGCTCCGGCCTCGTGCGTCGCCTCTTGGAACTCCTTGGCCAACGATCGCCCATACGATCGAATGTCAGCGGGAGTCTCGGGGCCACGAGGAGGCTGCCCTGAGCGACGGTTCGTCTCGAAGTTCTCTCGCTGGAATTTCAGGTGTTCGTACGAATCGGCCATGTCATCCCCCGTTCAGGCTCGAAGCAATTCTCAGGTAGCGGTCTCCGACGATGCGCGTCGCGCAGCCTCTTTCTGAAGCGCCAGTTCCAGGTGGCGCAAGCGCAGAAAGTCTCCCCCTCCCACGACCATCTCCTTCACGCTGCGGATGAGCACGCGCTCGATGTCGGCGAACGACCACCCTGCAAACCATTCCGCGACGGGAATGGTATCCAGATCCATGTCCAACCGCACTCCGCGCAGCCGGCGACGTACGAACTCTACGATCTCGCCGTCATCCGGCGGAGCGAACAGCAGGACCTCTTCGAAACGACGCCACACCGCCGGGTCGAGCATCCTTTCGTGGTTGGTCGCTGCCACAATCAGGCTTTCGCCCGTGTAATCGTCCATCATCTGAAGGACGGAGTTCACGACGCGACGCAGCTCTCCGTGGTCACTTCCATCGGCCCTCGCCTTCCCGATCGCGTCGAACTCGTCGAAGAGCGCGACGCATGGTGCTTTCTCGATGAAATCGAAAATGCCGCGCAGGTTGGCCGCGGTCTGCCCGAGGAACGACGAGACGACGCCGTCGATGCGGATCACCGCCAACGGCAGATCGAGCTCGTATGCGAGCGCCTCGGCCGAGGCCGTCTTCCCACACCCCGGTGGACCATAGAACAGCATCTTCGAAACGGGTCTCAGACCGTACGACGAGAGTTCCTCACGTCGTCGGCACTCCAGCAGCACTGACTCGATGGTCTCGCGGGTGGGATTCGCGAGAATGAGGTCGTCGAGCTGCCGGGCCGGTTCCCGAAGGGTTAGCAGTGGTAGCCCACGCTCCGAGTCTGTCGGGATCTCGTGGGTGAACCGTTCGGACCGCGACTGGTCCCGGGATCGACCGTACAGAATCCGCTCGAGGTCGTTCGCCAGCAGATGATGTTGCTTCTGCCGCTCCTGCCGGATCACCTCTTCCGCGGCCTCACGGAAGGAGTCCCGGTCTCCATCGGACCCGGCACGCACCAGTTTTCGCAGCAGTTTTCCAGACGCCATCTAGCGAGCCCTCTCTTCGCCACCCACTACCTTGACACAGGGAGCGGGGCGAGGCGAGCGAATTGGAGTCCCGCCGCCAGCCGTTCGGCCCGTTCGCCGGCTGCGCCGTGAGCAGACGCTTTCGGTGGCACGGCGTCTAGCCGGGCGGGACGCCCGCTCACCGAGGTCGGTGGCATGGCCTCGAGCCGGGCGGGGACGCCCGCTCACCGATGTAGCGGGCATCCTGCCGTGTCGAGGCCGTCAGCCACTCGCGTCCCCCGCGGTTGTCCACAACACACGGTCCTCCTCGTCCCGAATCTCCACCTCGGCGTCAAAGACCGCGGGCAGCAGGGCGTTCGGAACGAGCGGCAAGAAGTCGCCGTGAGCCCGCTCCAGTTCAGCCAGTACGTCGGCATCGACCCGGAGGTCCGTCGCCGAGTCGTACGCGTCTTCGACCGTGAACGAGTACGATCTTCCGTCGAAACGACGTCGGATGATCATCGGCGGTGGCGGCTGCGCTGCGGCGAGGCGCCGACTCAGGATGACGAGGTACCTCCCCAGCGCGCCGAACTCGTCGTTCGCGGGTGTTGGTATCCGCTGGCTGACGAAGAGGCGAAATCCGAGTCCGGATTCCACGAACGCCTCATTGACCTGACTCCCCGTCGTCCTCGCGATTCGATGTTCGGCTGCGGAAAGAATCTGTTCCAGCCGGGCCGGGTCCCGCAACACGGCGTCGGGGCCCACTACGTCCAGGTAGCTGTCTACGAAGTTGCCCCCTCTCGGTACCAGGATCTGCTCGACGAGTACCTCGCCACGCACCGGTTCGGCGACACGTTCTTGCTCGAGCGCGACCTCTTCCCCATCCGCGCCGTGAGCGTGAAACGCAGCGTTGACGCCGCTCGCCGATGACGTCTCGCCCGACGAAGAGCGTACCCTGTGTGCAAACGCGTAGATCATGCTGCGATTCGGCGCGGAGTATCAGCGTCGTCGGACTCGACGATCGTCGATGCCCCCCACGCTCTGGGGGTGGTCAACACTCTCCCGCGGGCAGGGACGAAAGGTCCCTCTACGAGATCGAACGCCGCGCCTGACATCATCAGATGGTGCGGAGCCTCCTCGACGAGGAACCTGGCGTCCGCCAGAAAGACCCAGCCGTTCCCCCCCACCGGTCGAAGGTTCTCTAGAACGAGCGTGAACGGGACGGGAGTTCCATCGATTCGAACCGGAGCCGCATATCGCTTCTCCGGCGGCGCCGGACGTCGCTCAGGGTCGAAAGATACGGTGACGAGAACAGTCCTGTCATCAATCATGGTCACCCTCGGTGATCTCGCAGCGGGCCAGTTGTTCAAAGCTCAGGAACCAGCCCGGGCCAATCGAGTCCAGATTGCTATCGATATAGTACGCACCATCAGGAACGTACTCCAATACCTCGATCCGCAGCACACCCCCTCCACCTCCGAATCGAGCTGCCCACCCCAGGGCGAACTCCACCGTCGTCGTCGCATACTTTCCGTCGTACGAACTCATCTCGCAGGGTCGCAACCTCCCTTCGCTACGAAAGTCAGCGAGTTCGGCGTCCTCGACCCATCGGAAGAACACCGCCGGAAACTGGTCTCCCTCAGCCAAGTCGAGCCTTCTCGACCGCCTCGAGACCGACGCTCAGCGCCGAGGCTTCCTGGGCGACGAAGCCTTCGAGGTAGTCGCCGAAGCGGATGCCGAACTGGGGGTCGAGCTCGTTGTGCCACTGCTTGACCCAGGGGACGAGGTCGTGGATGCCGGCGAGGACGAGGGTGAGGCGCTCGGGGTCGAAGCCGAACTCGTCGCGGGCCTGGTAGAAGAAGGTGGCGAGCGCTACGTCCGAAGAGAACGTGGCATCACCGACTTGGAAAACCTCAGGTATGGCTTGATCTTGCAGGGACGGGATCGAAGTGTCAACCAGTGGAAGCCACAACGAAGACTGACGGCATGTTACATACCGCATCGCTCATTCTCGCGCAGTCGTTGGTCGCGAGGTCGCCCGCTCTCTGGCGGTCGATGCAGCGACGATGCATAGAAGTAGTCGCCGGGAAGGATGCCCACCCGGGTCGCCGCCGGAGGTGGCTGACAAAGTGTCTCTGGTGTTAATCTGGCGCGGGGCGAGGTTGATTGACCAAGGTCACTCTATGCCGTTTGGGTCCCCCCCCTCATGTACCGCGCACCGCGCGCGGTTGGCAGCGGCGATGCGCAAGTGTGAATCGTACGGAGAACCGAAGCGATGCCTTTGACGTACAGAGCGGCACATGTCGCGGCGCTGCTCGACCAGCTGGAAGAGAAGTGCGCTGACGAGCTGGAGGGACAGGACCTCGACTTCAAGGAGTGGGATTCCAGCAGCATGAACAAGTCTGTGCGCACCGTCGTGGACATGGCGGTGTGCATGGCGAACGGTGGGGGCGGCACGGTTGTTTTCGGTGTGAAAGACAAGGTAGTGGGACGAACGAATGCCGTGATCGGGATACCGAACGACGTGGACGTCGATCGGCTCAAGAGAGCGGTTTACGACAGAACGGACCCCAAGATCACCCCGTCGTTCGTCGAGATGACCGTTCCCGAAGGAACTGGACGGATCCTGGTGATGGAGATCAACGACGGGTTACCGCCTCATACCGATTCCTCGGGCCGGGGAACGATCCGGGTGGGAAGTGACTGCCAGCCCTTGACCGGCACAGTGCGGAGGACGATCGCCGTAGAGCGCGGGGAATCAGACTTCACGGCCGGCACGATCGACGGTGAGCTCGGAGCCATGCTGTCGCCATCGGCTCTGGCCCAGTTGCGGGAAGCGAGCGCGGCAGAACGCGTGCCCGATGATTTCCTCCGTCTCTCGGACGTCGAGTTGCTCGAGAACCTCCGGCTCACCCGCAACGGCCGGTTGACCCGTGCCGGTCTGCTCCTGGCCGGTCGCGCCGACGCGATCGCGAGGCACGTCGACAAGTATCGGTGGACGTTTCTCCGAATGCGCAGCGATGTCGAGTACGACGACAGGCTCGACGGTCACGACGCCTTGCCGCTTGCACTTCAGCAGATCGAAGCGCGACTCATGGCGCACAATCCGTTGACGACGGTTCACGAGGGTCTGTTCCACTTCGAGTATCGGGTCTATCCAGAGATTGCCCTCCGGGAGGCGCTTCTGAACGCCTTCGCGCACGCCGACTTCCAAGTCCACTCCCCCATCATGATCAAGCTCTACCCCGACCGTCTGGAGATTTCGAACCCCGGTAGGTTCGTAGGGGGCATCTCGCCGTCCAACGTGTTGCATCATCCCCCCGTGGCACGAAATCCACTGCTCGTGGACGCCTTGCAGAAATTGAGGCTGGTGAACCGTAGCAATCTGGGTGTCCCGCGAATGTTTCGCGAGATGCTATCGCAAGGAAAGGAACCGCCGGTCATCGAAGAGCTAGGGAACAGTGTGCGTCTCGTGTTCCGAGCGAGCGAGTTCTCCGCAGCGTTTCGGACGTTCCTGGAAGAGCAGCACGCGGCCGGGGTCAACCTCAGCGTCGACCATCTGCTGATCCTTCACTTCCTCACGCGTCGCGCGGAAATCGACACGGGGGAGGCTGCGCGAATTTGTCAGCGCTCCGAGGACGAAGCGCGAGAACGGCTGAGCCGAATGGAACTCGAATTGGGACTCTTGGAGCGCGGCGGAGGAGGCCGTGGGACCTACTGGCGACTTCGGAGCGAGGTGCACGAGCGCTTGGAGGCCGGGGGGGATGCCGAACGTGACCGCCGGATATCGTGGGATGCCGCTAAGACCCGCATCCTGTCAGTGCTCTCCGAACGAGCGAAGGCTGGTGAGGGTATGTCGAACGAAGACGTACGTCGAATCGCGGCCCTCGACCGTTTCCAGGCGACGCGATTGCTCAACGAACTACGTGATGAGCACGGTGTCTATTGCGAGGGAGACCGTCGGTGGGCCCGGTGGTTTCATCCCGGCGCACGGAACACCGAAGCCTGACCCGGCACACTGTCAGAGGGCCAACCGAGCTCACCAGCGGTTCTCGACACGTGTGTACACGCTGCACAGGGAACGAGCCGCTCATGGCTCTCATAGCCAATCTCATAGATTTCATAGGAGTTCGATCGTGGCTGATTCCTCACCACGGCCCACGACCCCCTTCCTTACAATGCGAATTTCATCAACAATATCAATCACATACAATTCAGCCACCCCGGATACATCCGAGCTGGAGGACGGCGGCGGGTTGGCCCCACCACGATGCGCTCTCTTAGAACGCTCTTGGAGTCTCATAGAAGACTTTTGGCGTTCCTGTCGCTGAATTGGCGTCGCCTCTACAGTCGAGCCTTCTCGACGGCCTCGAGCCCCACACCGAGCGCCGAGGCTTCCTGGGCGACGAAGCCTTCGAGGTAGTCGCCGAAGCGGATGCCGAACTGGGGGTCGAGCTCGTTGTGCCACTGTTTGACCCAGGGAACGAGGTCGTGGATGCCGGCGAGGACGAGGGTGAGGCGTTCGGGGTCGAAGCCGAACTCGTCGCGGGCCTGGTAGAAGAAGGTGGCGAGGGCCTGGGCGCGCTGCTTGTGATCGAGGCCCGCCCAGGTGACGAAGGTGTGGCCGTCGTGGTCGAGCGACGGGTAGCTGGTGAAGCGTTCCTTCGGGACGTCGAGCTTGCCGCGCAGGGTGTAGACCGTGCCGGACTGGAAGTCGCCCTTGGTGTACTTGGGGGGCTTGGGGATCTTGACCTTCTCGCCGGCGTCTTCGCGGCGCTGGAGGTCCCAGACCTTCTCCCAGGTGCGGCGCTTCTTGATGCCGCCCTTCTTGTATCGCTGGGCGGGGAGGAACGGGACGGACTCGCCGGCGACCAGGTCGGCTATGAGCTTGTCGACCAGCACGTTGGGGTTGTGGGTGTAGCGTTCGGCGACCTGCATGAAGTCGGCATCTTCGCGGGCGCGGTCGGCGAGCTCGGCGAGGCGGCGCAGGCGGGGCTGGGGGTCGTCGCGGTCGCCGAGGTATGCCGGGGTTTCGAGGCGATCGAGGAGCCAGCCGCGCAGCGCGTCCTGCTCGCGGTCTTCCCAACTGTCGCGGTTCCAGCGGCGCTTGTATTCGGGCTGCTCGATCAGGCGGACGAAGCGGCGCTCGGCGATGAGGTCGATGCGGCGCTGGACGAGGTCGCGGTACCACGCCGGCCAGCGGTCGGGGATTTCGGTGATGGGGGTCGAGCCGTGGCGATCGAACCAACTGGTGGCGAGGTCGCCGGACTCGAGCTTGCGGGCCATCACGATCTCGAACGCGCGCTCGCCGAGCTTCACCTGGGGGACGTCGTCGAGGTCGTCGGCGAGCGGAGCCTCGCCGTCGTCGAGCAGGCCGTAGAGTTCGTAGCAGCGCCAGTCGAGCTCTTCCTGCAGGGCGACCATCTGGCGTTCGAGCGACTCGGCGTTATCCCGGGCGTCGTCGAGCGCCGCGGCGGTCGGCGTGCTGGCGTCGGCGAGCGATGCGGGCTGCAGCTCGCCGAGCCGTTGCGCGAGCCGGTCGAGCTTCGTCGCGAGCTGGAGCGGTCGCGTTTCGGTGAGGGGGAACTGTTTGATTTTGGTGCCGTCGAACTCGTAAAAGTCTTCGAAGGCCTCGTCCCGCGTCCGAGCGCCCTTTGAATCAGCGCCATAGCCCTTGTTGAAGAAAACCTGCTTCATCCAGAAGCACGCCGTCGAGCTGTTCAGGAGGCCCAGCAGTCCCAGGTGGTCGTCTTCCGTCGCGTCGGCGGGGAGTTTGATGACCGGTGCGGACTGTTTGAACACCTTGCCACCGCGGTCGAGGACGAAGTGGTTGTGGGTGGCGACGAAGGCGAACGTGATGGAGAGCGGGGTTCTGAGTCGATACTCGTAGTGCTCCAAGTGCACAAAATACGGTTCGCCGCGTTGTTCCAATGATTTGCCGAACACGGTCCGCCGCTGTAGCAATTCGCGATTTCGCCAGAAATAGGCAACGGGCACTTCAGTAATACCGAGCGCGGCTCCTCCCATCTCTTCATAGGGGTACGGGGCGATTGTTCGCGGCACGATTTGATAGTCCCTCACATCCTGTCCTGTGACGACCGGGACGGATAGCTTTGAAAGCCCTGCGCGCCGAGAACTCGCGGTATCGTGGAGCCATGCATCGTCTTCGCCGAAAACGGTTGTACGACCGATGTCTCCGCTCGTCTGCTCAAGGACGACGCCCTCGCCATCGAGGACCTGCTTCACCTCCAGCGCGCCACCACCACGAAGACTCCAAGGATGAGTCGACAGAAGTTCACCCTCCAGATCACTAACGGTCACGAAGTCGTTCTCGAAGCCGACCTCATCGGTGTGCTCGGAAATGGAGCGCCAGACTTTTCCCATCCGCGGATCGTCGGGTGTCTTGGGTTCGCCGCGAATCCCGAGGATGGCGCGTACCTCCGGGGAAGACGGCGCCTGGTTGCGGCCGAAAAGGATGACGGTGGGGGTGCCGTGCCCCGGGATGTAGGCGCCCGAGGTGTCGATGACGTGGGTGAGGTCGGTCTGCGGGATGACGCTCTCGATGAGCTTCGAGCCGAACTCGCGCTTCATGAACGAGTTGGCGACGATCTGGCCGACGTAGCCGGCCTGGTCGTGCGGCCAGCGCTCGCCCGAGAACAGGTCGTCGCCCAGCCGCTCGCCGCCGGCGAGCTCGAAGAAGCGCTCGTAGAACGGGCAGACGAGGGCGTACTGGCGGTAGCAAGACTCGTAGAGGTCGCGGTAGGCGTCGCGGGCGGCCTTGTCCTTGGGGGTGATGTAGGGCGGGTTGCCGACGACGGCGTGGTACTGCTGGCCCAAGACGTAGTCGATGAGGTCGTTGTCCTCGGTGACCCAGCGGTCCTGGTCGGTCAGCTTGAACTGGTTCAGCTCGAGCTGGGCGACGTTCTTCGTCGCGCTGGTCTCGAACCGGGGGAAGCGCTTGCCGTGAATCAGCGTATCGCCGACGGCGATGTGGAGCGGCAGGTCGGGGACGTCGTCGAGCTTGAGGTCGACACTGACCGCGGTCATCGCGGCGATGAGGAGGCGGAAGCGGGCGATGGCGACGGCGAAGGGGTTGAGGTCGACGCCGTGGGTTGCGTCGAGGGCCTCGCGGACGAGGTCGATGCGGGGGACGCCGGGGCGCGCGGCGAGCTTCTTCTGGAACAGCCGGCGGAAGCCGCCGAGGAGGAAGTGGCCCGAGCCGCAGGTGGGGTCGATGAAGCGGACGGTGTCGAGGCCGAAGGTCTCGATGGCGGGCTCGAGGGTGTAGTCGAGGATGTAGTCTTCGACGAAGTCGGGGGTCTGGAGGAGGGCGAAGCGTTTCTTCGCGTGTTCCGAGAGCTCCTGGTAGAGATCGCCGAGGAAACGGGTGTCGCGCTGCGCGCGACGCTCTGCGCTCTGCGCTCTGCGCTCTGCGCTCTGATGGCCGGGACGGCCATCCACCGATTTCTCGTCCGCCGAATGATGGCCGGGACGGCCATCCACCGAAGAGGCGAACTCGCGCTTCAACCGACCGGTGTCGGGGTCGATTTCGCGCCAGAACTTGAGGATTGCGCGGCCGGCATCGGCGGACGGGCGGACGTTGTAGAGGGGGTTTCGTTTGGGGCCGAAGAGCGCCCCGGCGGGGAGCGTGGCGAAGTGGCGGAAGACGTGGAGGAGGTAGTCGGTCTCGGAGTCGGTGGGGTGCTTCTGGAAGTACTCGTCGGTGCGGTCGCGGGCGTCTTCGCCGGCGCGGTCGTCGCCGGCGATCCAGACGCCGTCGACTAAGACATTGTCCTCCAGAAAGCGGACGAAGACGCTGGTGAGGACCCAGGCGACGGCGACCTGCGTGAGGTAGTCTTCGAGCCACGCTTCGAGCTCGTCGGCGGTGCGGGACTTGTCGACGGCTTCCTGCCAGGCGGCGGTGAGGCCTTCGCGGACTTCGGCGTTGGTGTCGACCTGGCGATCGAGGTCTTCGACGAGATCGGTGACGAGCGAACGGAGTTCGGAGATGTCGTACTTCATGTGTGCGTCCCCTGTGTGGCGAGAGGGGGAGGTATAGCACGCGGCGGGGGGAGGAGAGCAAGCCGCACGCTCGCGCGTGCGGTGACCGGCGCGCTGCGCGCGCACGCCGGCTGACGCCGGCAGAGAAAGGGTAGGGAGAGACTGCACGCCGCACGCTCGCGCGTGCGGAGACCGGCGCGCTGCGCGCGCACGCCGGCTGACGCCGGCAGGTGAAGGGTAGGGAGAGACTGCACGCCGCACGCTCGCGCGTGCGGAGACCGGCGCGCTGCGCGCGCACGCCGGCTGACGCCGGCAGGGGCGGCGAGCGAGGGACGATTCAGGGCAACATGACAAGGAGATCGCGGAGGAATGCTTGGAGGGGGCGGGGGTCGGGGGTCCCGGGACGAAGGGGGATGACGCCGACGGTTTCGGTGACGCCGAAGAGGCGGCAGGAGTGGGTGTCGAGGGGGGCGATGGCCCAGGCGCGGCGGGGGTGCTTGATGACGGGGACGCCGGCGATGTGGCGGGGCTCGGCGCGGACGAGGGTGCGGGCGTAGCGGCCTTTGGTTTCGAGGTGGTCGGGGGCGAGGGCGAGGGTGGGGTCGAGGACGATGGACTCGACGGAGTCGTGGGTGGTGACGTTGAGGACGAGGTCGGGGGTTTGCTCGGAGCGTTCGGTGGTGCGGAGTCCGCAGGGGTGGAGGTTGGGTCCGATGCGGGGTTCGATCCAGAGTTCGACTTCGGTGGAGCCGGAGCCCGATAGCTCGACGCGTCCGCCGAGGAAGACGGCCCAGACGGCCTGGCTGTCGGAGTCGGGGGTCCAGCCGAGGTCGGCGAGGGCCGCGAGGAGCTGCAGTGCGCACCAGCGCTCGTAGAGGAACGGGAGGTCGGCGATGTCGACCGGTGAGCTGAGCGTGCGGTCGAGGTGGCTCTCGAGCGACAGGGCGGGATCGAGCCAGTGGCGGACGAGGCGGCGCAGGCGCTGCCAGGTCGCGCCGCGTGGGAACGGTCGCGGGATTCGCTCGCGCGGGAAGACGGGGCCACCGGCGCGGAGCTCGATGACGCGGCGGGCGCGGTCGAGGCGTTCGGTGGCAGCGTCGAGGCGCTGTGCGGTCTCGTCGAGGCGCGCGAGCTCGTCGTCGGACCAGGACGACTGCAGGCCCTGGCGGACGCTCCGGAGCTCGTCGAGCTGGGTGGCGAAGCGCTCGCGCAGTTCCTGGAGTTCGGAGGCGACGCGCTCGACGATGAAGACGAGCCAGCGGAGGGCGTCGGGGGAGGTGGTCTCGACGACAGCGGGGCGCAGCCAGTAGCGGGGAGTCCAGTCGCCGTCGTCGGAGCGTTCGAAGGCCCAGGGGGCGCGGGAGAGGTGTGCGCGTGCGGGGCGTTGTGTCCGCTCCATCCGTTCGGTGGAGAGGACGGACTCCATCGACTCGGCGAGGAGCTTCGGGGTGGATCGGGCGAGGACGTCGGCGGCGTGCAGGGCGCCGGCGATCGAGGTGAGGGGCGCGGGTGCGAAGTCACGGAGGGCGCGGCTGACGCCCTCTTCGCGGCCACGTTCGAGCAGGAAAGCCGCCTGTCGACGCAGGTCGAGGACCATCGCGGCGACCATCTCGTCGTAGGTGACCGCGGTCATGCCTGGACCACGTCGAAGCCGGACTCGAGCATCGCGCGCCATCGTTCGAAGCGCTCGGCGCAGAGAGGAAGCCGTGCTCCCCAGTCGTCGGCCCACGTCTCGGAGAGGTCGGCGATCACCTCGTGGTCCCCGGGCTCGCCGACGAAGAGTCGGACCTTGCTGAGGACCTGGGTGACGAGGACGAGGTCGATGACGTCCCAGCGGGTCGCGCCGAGCTCTTCGAGGCCACCGAAGGCGTCCTGGATGGCGAGGGCGGTGCGCATCGAGAAGACGGCGCCGCGGGATTCGAGGCGGTAGTGGAGGTCTTTGATCGCCTGCAGCTCGTCGGGCTCGAGGTCGACGTCGAGGCGTTCGATCATCGCCTCGGGGGAGAGTTCGACCTGGATGAGGGTGACGCGGTCGAGGACGCGGGGGGAGAGGTCGCGGGTGGTGTGGTCGGAGTTGATGGTGCCGACGATGCGAAGCGCGGGCGAGAGTGTGACGGCGGCGCGTTCGTCCTCGCTGTTCCAGTGCTCGGGGGCGGTACCGCCGAGCTCGATTCGGCGGCCGTCGAGGTCGTCGGGCGCGTACTGCGAGCGGACGAGGAGGTCGGAGAGCCAGTATTCGGGCGGGCTGAGGTTGAACTCTTCGAAGACGACGACGAAGGGGTCGCGGACGCCTTCGTTCCATGCACGTTCCGCCCGTTTGAGGAAGTCGGTGAAGGGGGTGGGGCGGAAGGTGCCGGTCATCGGGTTGGTGTAGCCGAGCAGGTCTTCGCGACCGCGCCAGGTGGAGGGGACGGCCTCGACGTGGCGGCGGTCTTCGTCGGTGACGCTGAGCGCGAGGCGCGACTTGCCGATGCCGGGGGCTCCGCGCAAGAGGATCATCGCGTTGGGGCGGCGGCCGGCGAGCCAGAGGGCTCGGACGACGTCCTCGCCGTACTGCGCGCCGATGCGGCCGATCTGGCCGAGCTCGAAGAGGGGTGGGAAGGCGGGCGCGGGTTCCTCGGGGACGGCGACGGGCTCCGCCACTGGCGCGTCGGCGGGGGTCTCGGGCTCGGCGGCGACCTCGGGCTGGGGCGGCTCGGCGGGTTCGTCGGACTTCGGCGGCGCCTCGCTGGCCGGCGCGGCACGCTTCACCGGCTTGAAGTTCTGGAGCTGGCTGAATGGGGAGTCGAACCCGGCGCTCTCCTCGACCCACCTTCGCCCCTTCCGATTGCGGCGCTTGTCGTTGAGGGTGGCAGCGTTCTCGAGCGGTCCTTGGAGTCGCTTCAGGCTCTTGCGTCGTGGATCGTTGCCGATTCCGTTGCGGACGAACGCCTCGTCGAGGTGGTCGAGCATCCGGGCGACGGCGGTCGAATCGAAGTGTCGCATGTAGGGGCGTCCGACGCTGTCGTAACGCTGCGGCTCGACGCGCAGGTCGGACAGATGGATCGACCAGTCCTTTCGCGGATGGACCTTGTAGATGCTCTTGTGCCCGATCGAGATCTCTTCGACCTGTTTGACGACGTAGAGTCCGGCGAGGGTGTGACGCCCGTTTCCGACGGATCCGGCGGGCTCTTTGAACTGGTGGGTGAAGAGGAAGAGCACCTGGTCGTCGAGCGCGCGGGCATCCTCGTCGAGGAGCCACTTGGCCCCCTTTTCGTCGATGATGAACCACGGCTTTTGCGCATCGAAGAGGTAGACCTGATAACAGCGGTCGTCGCCGCGGTCACAGTAATCGGCCCGGAACTGCCTCTTGGCGCCGCAGTCCCAGTTGCACGGGTCGTTGCAGACGGTCCCGTTCCATCCCGCGCGGTGCGCGTTGACCTGGCAACCCCAGGCTCCTCCAGTTTCTGGCCAGAACGACATGTTCCCCTCTCCTCGTGAGAATGTATCGACGACAGAATGCGGGGGTGGGGTCGTCGAGGCAAGAGGCGGAGTGGGCAGAGTTCGACGAGATGGACCGCCGGGCTCCTTCCCGGCGCGGTCGGACGGGCGCCGCCGCCGGCTCTCGCGGCGAGCGGACGGAGCCCCGGCCGAAGGCGGCTCTCAGCGCCGATTCGCGCGTCGCGCGAATCGAACTTCGAGAGCCTTCGGCCGGGGCTCCATCCGCTCGCTCGCCGAGCCGGACGCTCGCTGGCCCTGGCTCCTTCGTCGCCAGGACCGCTCGCTCGGAGCCTTCCAATGGTCGAAAATTGGGTCGCAGGCAGGGCGTGTGAGACCGGTGCTGACCGCATACGCAGACGCCAGGTCGGACGGGTACTGCTCGCTCTACGTCACGACGTTGTACGTGTGCCAGCGGCGAGAGTCGACGGGGGGTGAACCCCGGTGGGTCCCGTGCACGGGGGTCCGGGAGCGCCCTGCTTGTGGGTCGTGGGGTCGCAACGTAGCATGGACCGCAAACCTATCTACGAGGGGAGACGATGAACGAGTACGAGATTTGGACGGTGCGGGAACGTGACATCGACTTGATGTTGATGCGCGCGCTGGCAGAGAATCGCGATTTCAGGAGCTGGTTTTTCGATCGGACCGGGATGCCCTCCGACGCGGTGGACGGAAAGGTGAGTGTCCGGCATTCGGTCACTCACGGAAACGGGGAGATTGACGTGGTCGTGGAAGTCGAACGAACCGAGAGCGAGGATAAGACGAAGCAGGTCATCCTGATCGAGGACAAAATCAACGCGCCGCTTCAACCCGACCAAGACAATCGCTACCGGGAGCATGCAGAGGGATTGCGCAACGAAAACACGTCATGCCGAACCGTGCTCTTCGCCCCGGACGACTACCAGCAACCCTGCGACTTCGACTTTCGTGTGTCGTACCAGGACACGAAGCGATGGTTCGACGAGCATCGCCCAGGGAGATACGAGAGCGTGGTCTTGGGCTGTGCGATCGACCCGAACCGCAGATACATCGCGAAGATCGACGACCAGAACACGGTCTTCTGGCGCGAGTACTATGAGGCAACGCTTTCCTTTCGCGACCGTCGGGGCATCGACCTCGCCATGCCGGAGCCAGGTGAAAAGCCAGCGGGCTCGACCTCCATTCAGTTTGGTCCTCCGCTGCCAGCGGGCGTGTCGCTTTGGCACAAGTTCACCAACGGAATCGTCGATCTGGAGGTGCGAGGTGCAGGGGCACGACGGGCCGAACTGGAACGTCGGCTCGAGCCGTACCGACCCGCGGGATGGGAGGTGGTCGAGGCGGGAAAGTCTGCCGCAGTCCGCCGAAACGTGGAGCGGTTGAATCCGACGGAGATTGCCAGCAAGCAGAGCGAGCAGATTCTGCGCGCTCATGAAGCCGTTGCGGATTTCATCTGGTGGCTCCAGATGCCTGGTGTCCGGGCCGTCTTGGCCGACTTTGGCCAGACGCGTTAGTCCACGCCTGCGACGAAGGCCCCAAGGGATGACGTCGCTGGCATCGGGCATCCATCGCGCACTCTCAGCTTTCCCGCTGCCCCTTCGAGGAAGGGAGCGTTACGCTACCGCCTCTCACGATGGAGTTCATGATGGTTGAGAAGGAAGGTCTGACGATTCCCGAGAAGCGCGTGGGGGAGCTTCGCGAATGCGTCGCGGAGTTCCTCGAGGCGTATGATGTCCGAAAGCACGTGGAAGAGACCCGCGCCAGTCAAGAACAAGGGCGGGCGAACTTCGACAAAGTGCTGCAACACGGAAAGATGGACGAGGAGGGGCAACGGCTGGTGTTCAGTGGGCTGATGCCGCACGGCAATACTCCGTTTGTTCGGGAGGAGGGACGCTGGATATCGATCGCGCCCTCGGTGACGCGTGAGATTCGGGTCTGGTTCGAAGGCGCGAAATGGGTGCAGCCCCATCAGTGGCCAGACGTCGGCATTGCGATCGTGGACTTTCTGCAGACCGCGCTCGACGGCGACTTGGAGGCAGCATGCCAGAGATTCTCGGAGATCCCCGTCTGGGGGTTCCAGGGCGGCATCGTGTCGCCGATTCTCAACGCGCTCGATCCTGGGCGATTCTCGATCGTGAACAAGAAGCCGGTCGACGCGCTCAATCACTTCGCGGGCGCGGGAGCGCATACGGGGATTCACGAGTACCCGCGCGTGAATCGGCAGGTCTTCGCATTCTGCGGCATCGTCGCCGAAATGGCGGCGGGGCACTCTGCTGTCGAGGGACTCACCCCGTGGGAGATCGGGGACACGTTTTGCCACTGGGTCGTGTCGGTGAAGAAGCAGACGCAGACGAAGAAGAAGCTGCGGTTCTTCAAGATCGCCCCGGGGCGCGAGGCCAATCTGTGGGAGGAGTGCCGTACCGGCGGTTGCATTGCCGTCGCATGGGACGATCTCGGGGATGTCGGCGGGCTCTCGAGAGACGAATTCAACGCTCGAATGGACCTCGTTCGGCAGTCCGATCCCTCGATCACCAAGCAGGCGATGTGGCAGGTTTGGACGATGTCGCGGCTGAAGAAGGGCGAGCACGTACTCGCGAACCGCGGCACCACAGCTGTGCTAGGATTTGGAGAAGTGGTCGGCGACTACTACTACGATGACGATGCCGAGACCCATAAGCACCGTGTTCCGATTCGTTGGTTCGACACGCAGCCTCGAAGGGTCAACCAGGGAGGCTGGCGAAAGACTGTCATCCGTCTGAGCGAGGAGGATTGGGAACAGCTCCTCGCCGCTCCGAAACTGCCTCCGAAGCCAGATCCGAAACCCTCACCTCCAGATCCTGAGAGAGTGACGGACGCGGCGCCATCTATCGCGACGAACCTCATTCTCTACGGTCCTCCGGGGACCGGAAAGACCTACGCGACTGCTCGACGTGCGGTGGAACTGTGCCTCGATCCGGAAACGACCCTCGAACGGGCGGTGGTGGTCGAAGAGCTACGCCAACTGAGTGCCGACGGGTTCGTCGAGTTCGTCACCTTTCATCAGTCGTATGGCTACGAGGAGTTCGTGGAAGGTATCCGGCCGGTGATGGACGGGCAGAGCGGCGAACTCACCTACAAAGTCGAAGATGGACTTTTCAAGCGAGTCGCGCTGCGGGCTGCGGCGGAAGGTGTGGTCGACGAGACATCGGAGCTACCGTTCGACTCGCTCTGGTCGCAGCTACTCGACGAGATCGAGGCCGCCGCCAGTGGGTCCGAAGAGGCTCACGCTACGGCGGCGAACGGAAACACGTACGCGCTCTCGCTCACCTCGCAGGGAAACATTCGAGGTCATCGGGTAGATACTGAAGATGACGGCAAGCCTGTGGTCACCGAGGCGTATATGACGGCGCTGAAAGTGTATGCGGAGGCTCTATGGCGACGTCGGGACGACCTCGGGACGGAGCCGGGCGATTATTCGTACGGATTGATGACGCGCATCATCGCAGAGGAGATGGGTACGCAAGGTGGTCACCACGGCGCCCTACACTGGCTTGTGCATCTGCGTCTGCGTGATCTCGCCGCTCTCCACCAGAATCTTCCCCGCGAGTTTGGCCCCTCCGAACGTCGGAAGGTGTTGAACGAGATTCTACGGACCGGAAAGACGTCCTCCCTCAGCTATGATGGAGCCAAGCAGTACGTGCTGGTGATCGACGAGATCAATCGCGGGAACATGAGCAAGATTCTGGGTGAGCTGATCACCCTGCTGGAGCCATCGAAACGACTGACGCAATGCGACCAGTTGGTCGTCCAGCTTCCGTACTCCAAGTCGAAATTCGCAGTACCGCCGAATCTGCATGTGGTCGGCACGATGAACACCGCGGATCGGTCCATTGCGCTCATGGACGTGGCGTTGAGGCGCAGGTTCGAGTTCGAGGAGATGATGCCCGACGTGGCCGTGCTGGTGGACGCGCTGCAACGCGACGTCGCGGAGAGTGTGCATGGCGGAAAGGAGGACTACGTCAACCTGGTTGCGGCACTTTTTGAGTGCATCAACGCCCGCATTCGCTTTCTGTACGACGAGGACCATCAACTCGGGCACTCGATGTTAATGACAGCCACATCGTACCTGGAACTTCGAAAGGCAGTGGTGACCACGGTCATTCCCATGCTGCAGGAGTATTTCTATGGCTCGTGGGATCGGGTTTGTTCGGCCCTCGGATGTCCATACGTCGACGGCGCGCCTGCGAGGAAGGAGTTAGTTCACGAGGGTGCGTATCGTGCCCCGTTCATCGAAGCGGTCCCCGTATCTGAACGCGACCTTCTAGGTTTCGACCACGTTTCGTATGAGGACCAGATGGAGTATCGACTCAGCTCTGGTCTTGGCGGGGCACAAAGCGCCGAAACCCCGCGACGGGTTCGTCAGATGTGCATCGATGCCCTCTCCGGAGAGCACGCGAAACGGTTCGAAGCCCGGGCGTACACGCGGTGAAGCGGATCTGGGTCACCGAGCACGAACGTGTGTACAAAGGCGCACAGGGTACAAAATCGGAGAGGATCGGTGGGCGAGTTGTCTTGTCGCGCCGACACTTCGAGCGCCTGCAGCGATTCGACGAGCGGGCTGCGGATACCGAAGGACGTCAAATTTTCGAATGGCGCTCGCGCTACGCAAGGGCAACCCAATGGGTCGGCGTGCTGCAGGTCGGAGAGTTGTCCATCGAGGTTCTGCCGAAGATCGAACGTGGCATTTCCGACGGGGCGTACGGTCGCGAGGCATTTGCGCGGAAGAATCTCCTCTACATGCTCTCGCTCACGGGAGAACTTCCGCTCCGAGACCGCGACATCGCCAGCCAGGCGGCCTACGAGGCGCCAATTCTCGAGACTTTGATCCGCATTTTCGCGGAGCGACTACTGAAAGAGCTGCTCCGTGGGTTGGACAGCGAGTACGTCGACCGAGAGCGCAACATCGGAACGGTTCGGGGGAAGCTGCTCTTCTCCGAGGACATTCGTCACAACGTAGGGCGTCGCGACCGGCTGTTCTGTAAGTTCGACGAGTTTCTCGCCGACACCGTCATGAACCGCGCCTTTCGAGCATGCTGCCGGCGGCTCCTGTTGACTTCGAGCGGGACGAGCACCCGCGAGAAGCTCTCCCGTTGCATTGCTGTTCTCGACGACGTGGCCGACGTGGAGATTTCACCCGAAGCGCTAGAGCGTGTCGTCCTTCATCGCCAGAACGAGCGATTCCAAGAGCTGTTCAACTTCTGCAAGCTCATCCTCTCGAACCAATCTCCTGCTGGAACCAGCGGTTCCACGTCCGCGTTCTCGCTATTTTTCGACATGAACGTGCTCTTCGAATCCTACGTGGCCGCGATGCTGTCACGGTACGTCGCGCCGATTCGTTCGAGCCCTACGCGGGTGTATCCCCAAAGCCGAGGCAACCTGCGGCACCTCGTCTTCTCTCCGAGAGGCGAGGTCACGGACGGCTACGACCCCGAACGCGACGGCCACAAGAGCTATCCGCTGAAAGCGGACATTCTCGTTCACGATGAAACGGGATGGACGGTGCTCGACACGAAGTGGAAGAGGCTGTCCACGAAGAAGGCGCGTCAGGGCGTCGGACCGGCCGACCTCCTGCAACTGTATGCGTATGCAACTCGCTACGAAGCCTCCTCGAACATCCTTCTGTATCCCGCGGTCCCCGATGCGACACCACAGGACTTCCATCTCCCGCTTGGGCCGAATGGCTTGCAGAGCATCCAGGTTCGATTCATCGACATGAACCGGGATCTCCTGGTCGAACGGAAGCTGATCGCGAAGGAACTCGCGGCGTTGTTGGCGTCTGGGTCGGGCGATGAGCACTCGTCGCTCCCCATGTCTCCATGAAGGTCGTGATGCCGCGGTGACGAGAACGACCATCGCCGTCAGACGTCGCGCTGCTCGCAAGTTGGGACGACGTGTCGTGCCTGCCAAAAATCGTCAGGAGGGTGGAGAAATCCCGTTACGGGCGCAGAGGCGATCGAGCTCCAGCATCACCAGGCCGTCGGAGCGGTCATAAGCGAGGTACTCATCGCCGCGGTTGAGGGCCGCGGCGACGGTGGTGACAAACCGGTGGCAGCGGGGAACGTTGAGGTCGAGGGACTCGGCCAGGGCTGCGACGTTGCTGCGGTTGCCGTTGTCGGCGAGGACGGTGAGAAGCACTGCGACCTTGTCCGAGTCGAGGCGGCTCTGCGTGAGGGATGGTCCCAGTCGTTCGAGCAACGCGGCGAGCCACGCGGGCGGCTCGGCGGGCGTGGATGGTGGGGGCGGCTGGATCAGTTCGGGCGCGGTGGTCTCATGTTGGGATTGCACTGGCGGCGACGGTGGCTCGGGCATGGATGCGTTGGGTCGAGGATGTTCTCTGGGGGCATCCATCAAGCGCAGCAAGGCAGAGCCAACCTGGACGGCCTCGGTGGGTGCGTCCCACTCGTCGGCTGTTGCCGGCGCTGGGGGAGCAGTGGGCGACGGCACAGGTTGCGCGGCTTTCGGATTCGTCGAGTTGTTGGGCGGAAGGTGAAATGCCCGGGCGGGGTCCTGCTCGATGTTCGGCTCGGGGACGGGAGTCTGGAACTCGCGGAGGGGGCGCTGCGGGGCGCGCGGAGGCTCGGGGCTGGAGTGTGCCGAGGGAGCCGGTTCGGGGACGACTTCCGCGGGCCGGACATCACCTCGCAGCAGACCGTCGAGCTGAAGGCGGAGGGTCTGACGTTCGATGATCGCGGTGAGCATGTCTCGTTCGGTTGCCTTCGGAGACATCGCCTTTGCGAGACTATCCCGAGCATAGGCGTCGAAATGACGACGTTTGCGTCCCAGGATCTCGAGGATGTCTTCCTCCAGTGTACGCTCGGCGAGGATTCGGTGGACCATGACCGAACGAATCTGGCCCATGCGGCGGAGCCGAGCGATCGCCTGATCTTCCGTGGTGGGCTTGAGCTGTGGTTCCATGAGGACGACGACGGACGCGAACTGCATGTTGAGACCGACGCCGCCGGCTTGAATCTGGGAGGCGAGAACGGCGAAGCCGGGCCGATTTCGGAAGGCGGCGACGAGCTCCTCGCGCGCGGCAGGAGTGAGTTTTCCCGTCAACGGCCCCATCACGACGCCCGGCCAGCGTGCCATCAAGGCATCGAGGACCGAGTGGTAGTAGGAGAACACCACGATCTTCCGGCCCTCGTCGCGGTAGGTCTCGAAGAGCTCCGCCAGCCGTTCGAGCTTGGCCGATATGTGCACACCGTCACCCACGATGGAGGCCTGTCGCATCCGATGCCAGTGTTTATCGCGGACCGCCTCGACATAGGCTGTGACGTCGGACGAGTTGAGCTGGACCCAGTCCTCGTGCTCGATCGTCTCAGGCAGCTCGGTGAGGACATCGCGTTGGTTTCGTCGGAGGTAGACTTCGGCGACGCGTCGCCGAAAGCGATCGGCGTCGACGACCGAGTCGCTGCCGATTCGAACGGAACGAGCGACGTCGGGGGAGACCATCGCGATGAGATTCGCGAACTCGGAGGGCTTGTTCTCCATCGGGGTGCCGGTGAGAAGACAGGCAAACTCGGCCTGCTCAACGACCTGTCGGGTCGCCTTGCTCCGCTGGGCGTCTGGATTCTTTACGTAGTGCGCCTCGTCGAACACGGCCATGTCGATCTTTCGGCCCGTTTGCTGGAGGACCGGCAAGATCATACGGAGCGTGGCGTACGACGTGATCCCAACGCCCCCGTCCCGCGCCCACCGCTGAATGGCAGCATCGCGTGAGTTCCCGTAGAGGAGCGTCGGCTGCAGGTTGGTTCGGTTGATGGTCTCGTTCTTCCAGTTGAAGATCAGTCCGGCAGGCGACACGACCAGGAAGTGGGTCTTGCCGCGCGACGCGAGATGGCTGAAAGCGCCGAGGGTTTCGATGGTCTTCCCGAGGCCCATCTCGTCGCCCAGGATCGTGCGCTTACGAGCGAGCATGAAGCTCGCTCCGAACGCCTGGTACTTTCGCAGGGTGACGTCGAGACCACTGGTGTCGAGCGGGAACGCTTCGACACCGGCCGCGATGTCATCGGCCAGATTGCCGCGCGCCGAATGGCGGCGGGCGTTTCCGCGGAAGTGCGGCTCGATGACCGCGCAGGCATCCGCGTAGTTGTCTGCGAAAGCGCGCCGAATCTCCTGATCCGACAGTCGTGGGGCGGCAATGGCGTTGGTGGGGATGCTCTCGAGACGACGCTCGAGAATTCCGGTGAGTTCGTCGGCTTCGGCCTCGCTGCGCCGAAATTCGTCGGTCGCGAGCACCGAGTCGCGGAACGACGTCGACAGGGCGCTGCTTCTGTCCCTGAGATCCGACCGAACCTCTCGCAGCTGACGCAGCACTGGCTCAGCGGTGTGCCGGAGCACCGCGCGCGCCTCTGTCGCACGCGCGAGTTCGAGCGCTCCGGGCGTCTCGAGCATCGGATCCGGCAGGGGAACCGGCCGTCTCGCCACCGAAGCGATTGCCTGGTCCACGGCGGTCCTGAGCCGCGCGGCAGAAGTAGCCCCCACCCCATCGAACGACTCGGCGTATGGGAGCACCTGCTGGAGCTGGCGCACGTTGGATATCCCCCGGGCCTCGAAAGCCGACCACCGCACGTTCTTTGCGCCATGAGCGCGGAGATCCTCGAGCGACATCGCTTCGAGCTGCGCCGTCTTGGTTTTCACTTCCCACTCGCGGGCAGCCGCCTCCAGCGCCTGATCCGCCCTTCGCAACGCCTGTTCGAGCTCGGCGACCTGGCGTTCGAGAGAGCCGAGTGCATTCAAGAGCTGTTGGTGACTTCGATACCCGGGAGAAAGGCGATATCTCCCGTAGAGAACCGCGGCTGCTGTGCTTCCACCGAAGAACAGCACGATGACCAGTACGATGAGAATCGCGACGACGGTGCTCACTCGATCCCCGTCGCAGCGCTCAAGTCGAGGAAGTGGAAGGGACCGATGGTGGCGAGCTCTTCGCGACCGTTGCCGAAGAAGCGAGCTTCGGCGGCGCGCTGGAGCAGGTCAGGGGGGAGGAGCGAGTTGAACTTGAGCTGCTCGAGCAGGGGGTGGTCGGGGTCGATCATGGGGCCGATGCGCCGGATGGCGTCGAGGTCGAGGGCGGTCTCCATCTGGCCGAGCATCTTGTCGGTCTTCACGGTCACGGCGAGACCGTCGGACGAGGTCTTCTCGCCGGTGAGCTGGTCGAGCATGGCGGCGAGGTAGCGGTTGGCGTAGTCACCGGCGAAGGTCCAGAGGCGCATCTTGCCGTCCTCGCGGAGGACGATGGTGCCGTGCGGCTCGACGAAGCCGTGCTCCATGCGGATCCCGGTGAGCTCGTCGCCGGCGCGTTTGGACCAGTGGGGGGCGCCGAGCTCGCTTCCGAGGAAGACCTGGCGGTGGGCTTCGGCGAGAGCGCGGGACATCGGGTGACCGGTGCCGACCCAGCGGGATTTGCCCGTCATCTTCAAGGGCTCGACGTAGGCGCGGCGGCGCTTCCAGTCGATGTCTTTGACGAACCACGTGCGGCCGGCGAGCAGGATGACGAGTGGGCTGTCGTCCTTGTCCTTTTTGTCGAAGAAGGTGCTCTGGTGGACGTCGCCGATCTCGCGGGTGGTATGGAAGACCTTGAAGATCGGGGGGGTCGTGAAGACGGTGACGAGCTCCATGAAGTGGCGATAGCCGAAGTCGGCTTCGCCCTCGGTGCCCATCCCCATCCGGACGCCGTCGGTGAAGAGGAAGTCGTGCTCCATCAGGGAGCGGAAGACCTCGGTGACAACGTCTTCGGATTCGCCGGCGAGCAGGGCGAAGCGGAGCGCTGCGTCGCGGAAGCTCGGGACGACCTCGCCGGGGCATTCCAGCGAGCGGGCGAGCATCTGCTGGGCGAGGATGTGGTAGGGGTGCGCGGGGGGGATGGCGGGTTCGACGTAGCCGCGCTTCCACAGTTCGAGTATCGCGGCGCCGCGGGCGAGTCCCTGGCGCTCGGTGGCGAGCATCAGCATGTTGGGAGTCGTGCCGGGGCGGCGGCCGGTGCGTCCCATTCGCTGCAGGAACGAGGCGACGGAGAACGGGGCGTCGATCTGAATGACGCGGTCGAGGTCACCGATGTCGATGCCGAGCTCGAGGGCGGAGGTCGAGACGATGACGCCAGGCTGGCCCTCGGAGAAGGTCCGCTCGGTTTGCCGGCGCTCGGCCGCGCTGAGCGAGCCGTGGATCAGGTGGGTGCGGACGCCGCGGTCCCGGAGGAGACGCGTCAGCTTCTCGCTGAGGATTCGGCTGTCGCAGAACACCAGACGACGCTCGCCGCGATGAAGCTGCGAGATGACGTGGGCCGCGTTCGAGAGGTTGGCGACCCAGTCGAGGGTGACGTCGGGTTCGGTCGCGGTCGGCCGTGGAGGATCGACGGTCGTGCGGGCGTGCTGCGAGCCTCGGGAGAGCCAGTCGACGATCTCGTCTTTGTTGCCGACGGTGGCGGAGAGCCCGATCCGTTGTATGTCGCGGCCCGACCACTGCGCGAGTCGGTTGAGGACACCGAGCAGGTGCCAGCCTCGGTCGTCGTCGGCGAAGGCGTGGACCTCGTCGATGACGACGGCGCGCAGGTTCCGGAACATCTTCTGTGCGCTGGTGGTGCGCGAGATGAGCATCCCTTCGAGCGACTCGGGGGTGGTCAGCAGGACGGTCGGCGGCTGGTCGCGCATGCGCTTCTTGTCGGTCTGGGCGATGTCGCCGTGCCAGACACCGACTTCGTGTCCGATGAGGCGGAAGAGGTTCTCGAGGCGTTCGTACTGGTTGTTGAGGAGCGCCTTGAGCGGGCTGACGTAGATGATGGCGAGCGGCTCCCAAACCTCTTCGATGACCCGGGTCATCAAAGGGAAGAACGCGGCCTCGGTCTTACCGCCGGCGGTCGGCGCGAGGACGACGGCGTTGTCGCCCTCGAGGATGGGACCGATGGTCATCTCCTGGACCGGCCGCAGCCCCGCGGACCATCCGAGGTTGTTGACGATGAGCCGCCGGACGTCGGGGTGGAGTCGTTCGAACTCAGAGCTCATCGTCGTCGTCCCCGCCGAGGTCGAGCGCGATGTCGTCGACCGATGCGATCACGGCGTGCTCCTCGTCGGAGAGGTCTTCGCGCCCGACGGTCAGCTTGTAGTGGACGCGGGGGTCGAAGGTGTCGTGCTGTTCGACGCGGTCGAGAACCTCGGCGACGAGCTTCTTGAGGAAGACACGCGGGGCGAGCTGCACCTTGCCGCCCATCTGTCCCACGAGGGCGTGGGCGAGGGTGCGAACGTAGTCGTCGTCGCAGACCGTTCGGACGCGTTCGGGGGCGCTGCAGCCGTCGGCGAAGAGGTCGCGGACCTTGATACCGAGCTCGACGAGCTGGTCCTGGCCGAAGCCGAGGAGGCGGATCTGCGCCGCGCGGGGGTTGTCGAACTCGGGGGGCGTGTCGAAGTCGGTGGCGAGTCGCTGGGCGAGAGGTTCGAGGCGTCGCACGCCCTGGGAACCGGTGAAGAAGGCAGGGGTTCCGGTGATGACGACGTACATTCCGGGGAACCGCCCGCGGTCGAGCTCGTCGATGAGCTGCCGGAGGGCGTTGAGGGACTTCTCGCGGACGTCGGACCGCGAGCGCTGGAGCGTCTCGACCTCGTCGAGGACGAAGACGAGGCCCTTGATGTTGGAGTCGCGGAGCACCGTGAGGAGTCCGCCCAGGAAGCTGAGGGCTCCGGCATGGTCGACGTCTCCCTTCAGCCCAGCGTCGCGCTTCACCCCCTGTGCGACGTGGGGCTGACCGGCGAGCCAGGCGAGCAGACCCTGCGCCTTGGCCATGTCGCCCTCGGCAAAGGCCTGCTGGTAGCCGCGCAGCGCGGCGGCGAACTGCGGGGCGGTGCGGCTGACCTCGGCGAGGCGTTTCTCCATGAGCTCGCCGATCGCGCGCTCGAGAGCGGCTTCGTTCTCGTCGAGGGTGGGATCGCGTTGCAGCACGTCCATCTCGAGGCCGTAGAACCACTGGTCGATGATGTCCTGGAGGGCTCCGGGTCCGGCGGTGGCCGTGCGGAGCTGCTCCATCGCGCGGCGGTAGACGGTCTGGAGCCGGTGCAGCGGGGTTTCCGTCTCCGAGATTTGCACCTCGGTGGTCGCGAAGCCTTTTCGGCGGGCGAGCTCCTCGATCCAGCGGACGGTGAACGTCTTGCCGGTGCCGTAGTCACCTCGGACGGCCTTGAACGCGCCGTTCCCCTTGCCGACGTACTCGAGCTCCTCTTCGATCGCGCCGGCGAATCGGTCGAGGCCGACGGCGAGGAGGTCGAGCCCGTTGCTCGGCACCGATCCCTTGCGCAGCGCGTGGAGGACCTGCTCGCGGCGCTCCGGGCTGACGTCATGCATGCTGCGATTCCCCATGGGAGTTCCTCGTCAGAGATGAAACTGGTGTTTCAGCGTGTCCCGGTCGAGGCGCACGACGTCCTCGCTCCGGTCGAAGTCGAGGGCGCGAAACCCTTCGACGTTGAGTAGCTTTTGAAGCGTCGGGATCCGTCGTCGCATGCGGACGAGCGGCATTTCGATCGCCTCGGCGAGGGTGGCGACGTAGGCCCTGTTCTGGTTCGCGTCGAGGGTGGCGAACAGCGTGGCGAGCTGGTCGTCGTCGAACGAGCCCTTGAGCCCGCGTCGCCGCTCGTCAAAGGTCTTCGAGGCGAGGAGCTTCGCGATCCAGGGCGCGAGCTCGCCGGACTTCTGTGGGACGAAGAACGACATCTGTGGGTCGTCGGACGCCGGGGTCGGATCGTGGGCCGTCGCGGCGACGCGGGCCTCTTCGTCGCGGAAGTGCCACCATGCGGGCTTGTCCATCGACAGGGAGGTCCATCGCTCCGAATCGGGAGGCCGAGTGGTGAGGAGAATGCAGGGGGCGACGAGCTCCTGCAGGCTGACGCCGCCATGGTATCCGCGTTTGTTGCCGGTGTAGCGGATGCGTTCGGAGCACGCTACGACGAGCTTCTTCCCTTCCCCGGAGCGGTTGATCATGTCCCCCTGGACCTCGAACTCTCCGTCCGAAGCCGCGGGGGGAAGTTCGCGGTGCCGGGCCGACTTGCCGGCCCCCTCGATGTTGGTCCCGCCGTCCCAGATGTACCCATGGTCAGCGACGACGAGGACGTCGCGACCATGGGCGGACGCCAACTGCAGGAGGGACTTCAGGGGTGGTACGGCGTCGATGTCCCATTCGAACGCGAGCTGATCGGAACCGCCGAGCTGATCGTCGACCGCGTTGAGCACCACCCCGACGACGCGGTACTTCGCGTCCGCGATCGCTTCTGCGACCGCCGCGCCGACCTTGCCGGGTCCGGGCGCGTCGAGTTCCTTCTTGTGGAAGAGGACGCTCTTACGCTTGTTGCCGATCGCGTTCTGCAGATGGGGCTGGCTCTCGAAGCCCTTCTTCTCGACAGACTGGCCCCCCTTCTGGAGGACTCCGGTGAGGAGGGATGTGCGCGAGAAGGTGGTGATCGACGGGACGGCGGCCAACATCGGGCGCAGCTTGCCCTCTTTCGCGGGGACGTAGGCGAGCCACTCCTCGAACCCTCGGTCTTCGGTGATCTGGCGTGCGACGAACCAGGAGAGCCCGTCGATGACGACGACCAACACGTCGCGCTCCTTGCTGAGAGGAGCGAGGACGTTGGGCATCATCTCGTGAACGAAGAACGCTCCCGAGACGTGCCCGGTCTTTTGGAGAGCGTGGACGACCGCGGCGCCGAAGTGGAGGTTTCGTTCCGTAGAGTGCTCGAGCGCGAGGTCCAGAACATGGGAGGCCGCCTCGGCCAGGTTGGTCCCGAGATCCCCCTGGGCGAGAGACTCGCGCAGGGCGTCGATGTGGCTGCCGGTTTCGACGTAGTCGCGCGCGAGGCTCCCGGGATCGTCGGGGTGTTGCGTGGCGCCGGTCTTCGCGAGCTTTGCCGTGAGTCGAACCAGCGCGTCGACGCGGTTTCGGAAGGCGCCGTTTTCCTTTTGGAAGCGGCGGTGGCGGCGGACGAGCTCGTGAGAAGCGAGGAGCTCGGTGAGGGGGCGGGACCCGCGAAGATGGTCGACACAGGCATCACCGAGTCCGCGTGTACGCGCCTCGTAGCCGATGTTGCTGATGTCGCTGTAGAGGGCGAGGCCGGTGGCTCGCTCCTGCTCCAGGATCGCGTCGAGGGCCTTGGCGATCGCCTCGGATGGAGCCGTCGTGCGGAGAACTTCGGCGGCGAACTCGCCGAGCCACTCGGTCTTCAGCGTGCTCTTCTCGAAGTAGTCTTCGAGGCGCGTTTGAAACTGGACGGAGGCGACAGTCTCTCCGGCTCGTTCGGCGCCGACGGTGGCGCGGGCTGCGTGTGCCAGGGCGTGCAGTCGAACGCCGATGTCGGCCCCTTCCGCGATGGCGCGCGACGCGGCGCGGAACACCAGTTTCACCGTCTCGCCGCAGCGAGAGCGGGCGCGGTCGAGGACATGGTCACGCAGCGCGGCGTCGTCGAGGAGCTCCGCAGCCTTCGCAGGCGAGTTGATGAACCAGCGGACCCACGCGTCGGTTTCGGCGGGCTCCTCGGTCATCGACAGAACGCAGGTGAAATAGGCTCCCCACGCCTCGTCTTCACCGAGCACGCCTGTGCGTGCCGGGGGAAATTTCGCCGCTCCGGCACATCCGAGGAGGGCGCGGCCGAGGGCATCGTTCTTTCGAAGCCGGCTGTCGGCACCGGTGGCCTCGAAAAGCGGCAGCAGCGACTGCCAGCGGTCGAAGCTGAGGAGCTGGTGGTTCGCGATGCGGGCGCGCACGTCGCGACCGAGATCTCTCGTCTCGAGCGGGGTGACGATCGCGAGCCGCGAGTCGTCGTCCGACTCGATCATCGCTGCGCGTATGGCGAGCTCGGAGGGGGCGAAGACAATCCGCCAGCGGTCGTCCGCGACGTTCAGCTCGCCGGGGAGGTCGCGGACCCGGTCGTCATGAAACGCAAACACCCGCGAGTCGGCAAACCGCCGGGCCGCCGTCTGCAGATGTTTCGCGAGTTCTTCCAGCGCCGCGGTCACACCTTCTCCTTCGTGACGCGGATGTTGAGGACGGTACCGTTCTCGAAAAACTCTTTCGCTTTCGGGTCGGTCTTCAATGCATCGACGAGCTGGGCAAGCGCCTGATCCGGCCCTCCCTGCACTTTGAAAGTGACTTCGATTTGCTCGGCCTTCGAGTGGGGGGGCGCAGGGCCACCACCATTGCCAGACGGGGTGTCGATCAGCGCGATTGCTCGTTTCGTCAGCTCGGAGAACTTCTCGAGCGGATGAACGTGCTCTCGGGCGAGCAGGTGGGCCCGGGACTCCTCCATGAACTTCTGCGCCACCGGTTCGTTCTTTGCCGCGACGATCGGATAGATCTCCCACTGGGTCGAACTCAAGACCTGCAGCATCGTGGCGGTGCGCGGCAGGGACATCTTCATGCTCCCCATGTCGTCGGCGCCGATCTGGAGCTCGGCGATCGTCTCGATGGTGGTGGTCGCATCTTCGTCGAGCGCCGCGACGATCTCCGCCAGGAGCGTAGCGCCTCGATGCCGGTCGCTCCCTTCGACCGCCTCACGGTCGAGGTCGAGCTTACGACCAGCTTCGACGAGCTTCTCGGGGATTTGCCTGAGAGACGGCAGCTTTCCTTCGGCGCGCTCCTGCATGTCGGTGACGAGCCGCTCCACGTTGCGGGCGTTCTTCATGCGCCCGGGCGTGACGCCGAACACGCCGGCGGCCACGCGGCACGCTGCTTCCCAAGCGTCGTCTCCGGGCATCTTCCGGTAGACCAGGCGGGCGGCATCGGGAAGGTCCCCGACCTGGGCGGCGATGCTCTGCTGCCCGACGCGAAAGACCATGTTCTCTTGGGCAGCGTAGACCAGGATGATGAGATCCTGCAGCACATCGGGGATCCCGCTCGGGTCGTCCGGTGGATCGATGAGGCGGCGCAGTTCGCCGACGACGACGTCCTGGTCCCCTTTCGAGAGTCCGCGGTTGAATCGTTCCCGCCAGTTTCCCGAGGGGGCGAATCGGTTGTCCCCCATCTGCCCGAGGTCGAGAGGAACGGCCCATTGGGCGAGTTCCTTCCGCATGGCGTTGTCCTCCACGAAGGCGCTCGCCTCGCCGCTCTCGACGATGTCGACGAGGAGGTCGGCCATCTTCTGCGCGCGCCCCCTGGTCGTGGTGTCGTCGGGGAGGTTCGGCGCGGCGGGGAATCCGGCGCCGAGCGCGGCCTCGACGATCCTGCGCAGGGCGTCGTCGAACGGCACACCGCCGGGGACCCGCGGTTCGAACCCCGGCCTCAGCGAGACGAGATGTCGCTGGGGCTGGTTTGCATGGTCGACGAGATCGTTCTGCGGGTCCTTGTCGATCCCGTAAGAGATGCGGAGCGCCTGGCGCAGATTCTCCCGCAACGACGACCGCAGACTCTGGAGCGCAGCGCGGACGGTCGGCCGGTCGCTCGTGGCGAGGTGCTCGACCTGCTGATCGAACCGGTCGATGATGTAGTCGATCTTGATGATGCGGCCGAGCGCCTCACGCCCTCCGGCAGAGAGGAAGGAGGGGAGCCAGGCGAGGGTGTCGGTGCCGTCTTCGTAGTACTCGGCGAACTTCTGGAGCTTCTGGAAATCGTCGGTCGGGAAATGCTCGTCATCGTCGAACGGGTAGTCGATGATGACCTGCCAGCGTTCACCGTCGGACTCCATCTGGTCGAACGCCATCTCGCGGACGTTTCGGTACGAGACCTGGACCTTGCGCTGTGCACCGCGCCACGGAATTCGATACTCGGTCCAGAGGTCGCCGCCGAGGTCGAGGCCGAACCACTGGAAGAGCATCTCCTGAATCTTGCGACGACGGTTGCCCTCGTTGTCCTGAGCCTGGACGCGCTGCAGGAGCGCCTCGAGGTCGACGTTCGAGAGCTGGAGCGAGACGGTGGGGTTGGCAGCTTCGGCCCCCAGGCGAATCTCACCGACCAGCGCCGCCCACTGCCGCAGCTTGTTGACGAGCGCGCTGACCTCGCCGCCGGCGATAGGGGTCTTCACCGCACCGTAGTTCAGCGCGACGAGCCGCGCCGCGGTCATGTCCTTGAATGCTTCGACGCCGGGGACGAGGGTCGAGACGAGGAGGGTCTTGATGATACGGTCGTCGTTGCGAAAGAACTCGGAGTCGGGTTCGTCCCCCGGCTGGAAACCGTGCTGCTGGAGCAGCATCGGCCGAAGTCGGGTGTCGTAGAGCTTCTGGGCGCTGCGGAACGTCTGGAGGATGACGTCGGAGAACGGTTCCTGCTGATCGGAGATGACGTCCCAGAGATCTCCGACAGGGATCACCTGGCCGAGCTCGAGGTCCTCGCGACGGTTCACGAGCAGCATCAGGAGCAAGCGGAGGGCCGTACGCTCGCGGTGCAGGAGCGCCGAAAGCGCGACCAGCGCCTGGACCAGCACGGGGCTGAAGGGGAAGACGGCAGCGAACAGTGCCTCGTCTGCCTCTCGCCCGAGCATGATGTCGCGCTCGGCAGGTTTCATCCGCGCGACCGTCTTGCCGAACGACTGGCGGATCTCCTCCTTTTTGTGGCTGTCCTTCGGCTTGAGGAGTCGTTGTTCGACGATGACGGGGAGGTTTCGGTCCTCGAGCTTGATGGTGTCGAGGCCGCGGTCCCAGTACTGAAGCTGCGTCCAGACGCGGAACTGCTCCATCCCGGGATGCTGGTCGCCGATGAAGTCGCGGAGGTCCCGCTGCTTGGCGACGAAGCTGATGATGGGGATTGTGCGGTTCGCGTCCTGCGCCTCGATGAGCTTGGAGATCTTGGGGCCCTCGCGGTCGAGGAACGCGAGGTCTCCGGCCCGGCTGGCAAGCCAGAGGACGAGCTCGTCGAGAAAGAGGATGAGGCCTTGGTATCGCTGGTTGCCGTTCTCGTCTTCGAGGGAGGCCGCGTGGCGAGAGATGGTGGCGAGGCCCTCGTCGAGGTCGACGAACCCGTGCTGACCGGCGCGCGCGGTGTCGATGGTGGCGGAGAGCAGCTTGGCGACGACGTCGCCGACGAGGTTGGTGAGGCTCTCGGAGCCCGGCTCGGCGTGGCGCGCGGCGGCGTAAGTGTCGGCGTTCCAACTCTTCTGGAGCTTGCCCCACCCTCCTCCTCCACCAGAGCCGGCCCCCTCGTTGAGGCTGGCGAAGAACTTGTCGTCCCCCATCTTCTCGCGGAGCTCGTCGGCGTTGGCGAGGATCTTCTCGGAGAGATAGACGCCGGGGAGACTTGCCTCGGGGTGGTTCTTGCGAATGAAGTCGACGTAGCCGCCGAGGATCGCCTGCTCCATGCTCGTCGCGTTCATGAAGTGATAGGGGATCATCAGGAAGCGGTTCTTCTCGATCCACTCCTGGTGTTCGGCGACGACCGGGCCGAAGTTTTCGAGCTGGCGGGCGGGGGGGAAGCCTTCCAGCAGAAGGTTGAGGACCGCCATGAAGTGCGACTTACCGGATCCGAACGATCCATGGAGGTAGGCCGCGACGCTCTTGTTGCCCTCGACCGCGGACCGGATGAGGCGAAGCGCCTGGTCGAAGCGTTCGGCGATCTGCGGCGTCACGACATACGTGTCGACCGTATGTTGCTTCTTCTGAACGCCTTCGGTCAGTTTCAGGACGAAGTCGTTCTTGTGAACCTCTTTCGGAATCTCGACGAGGTCTTTCCACAGCGTCATGTTTGTCCCCGATGTTGGCAAGACCCCTGTTTTAGAGGTTGACCGGCAATCGGGTCAACGCCGGGGCCTTCGATTTCATTCGAGTGAGCGAGGAACCTGAACGTACTCGGTGGGATGAAGCACCGGGATCTTCGCGCCGTCGATTTCGGGCGCCACGTGACGACGGTCCCCCGGCACGAGGACCCAGACCATACGGGGCCCGTCGCTGGTGCCGGAGTGCTCGTGGAGCGCCTGCAGGATCGACATCGACTCGGCGTCTTCGTAGCGCGCGATCAGGCCAGGCTCGGTGAGCAGAACGTCCCCTCGGCGGCTCAGCAGGTCGTCGCGGACCGCTGGCAACACGTGGAACCGGAGGAGCTGCATCAGGTTGTTCCACTCGCCGTCGGACGCACGCGCGTCGGCTCGGAGGACGACTTCGAGATCGATCTCGAGCTCCGATGCCTTCCGTCGCAACACCTCGAAGAAGAGCCTGTCGAAGGAGACGTGCTCGACCTCGGGGTGCGCCTCGACGAGCCATCGCCGGGTGGCGTCGAGCTCCTGCGTCGGGGTCGTCATGACCAGAAAGCCTCCGTACTGGCGCTTGTAGTCGAGGCGTTCGGCGAACTGCCGTGCGACGCTGGCCTGCTCGGTCGGTGGAAGATGCGTGCCACTACTGAGCGACGTGGCCATCGTGCTGCGGGTGAGGAAGATGTCGTCGAGGTCTCGGTTGACGTAGGCCCCGCGACCTTCGCGGCGGGAAGTGTCCCATTGGAACCGCAGCCCCGCCGATTCGAGCAGGTCGGCGAGCTCGGGATGGTCGGGGATCGGCTCGGTACTCGGGTAGCGGCTGGCGACGCGAGAGGCGATCTCCTCGGGGGTAAAGTCTTCGCCGGCGGCGAAGATCCCGGCGCAGAGCTCGATCGCCCGGGCTGCCGCGAGTTTCTTGGAGGAGAGCTCGTTTCGGCTGGAGAGCGTCGCGTACTCCGACGCCTCGGCGGCCAGGGTGAGCAGTCGAAGCTGCGAGGGGGGCGCGATGCGGAGCTGCTCGCAGACTTCGCGCAGCGTTTCGGTCGCGCGAGAGGGGCTGACGACCTCGCTCGCGGCGACCATCTTGTCGGCCGCCTTGCCGAGCCGCGGCAGGAGGTCCATCAGCTCGTCGCGGTTGATGACGAACGCTGCGCGCGACCAGACCCGTGCGAGGAACAAGCGCGGTTCGTCGGCGGCGAGTTCGGCTTCGATGGCCGCCCGCGACACCGCGGCCGCGGCGGCGAGCCGCTCGTCGGGATCCTGCAGAACGCAGCCCCGCAGCCCCAGCACGCGGCGCGCGAGCTCGCGGTCGGAGATCGCTCCCTCGTTGTTCTCGACGAGCCGCACGATGTCGTCCCGAAGCGGAGCGAGCGCGTGCTTGCGCTCCCACTGCTGGCGAAGCTCCGCGAACTGTGCCTCGAAAGTCTCGCGATCGTACTCGGTCCTTCCGCTCATCATATCGAGGGTCGGCCACGGCAGGGCAGCCTGCACCTCCTCCTGCCCGAGCAGCGCGGCGACGAACTCGCGGTACGATTTGGAGTCCCGGGACAGCGTCCCGGTGAGCCGGTCGAGGATCTGGTCGACGGAGTACTCGTTCGCCGAGACGTCGTCGTCCTCGATGGACGTCTCCTGTAGCCCTCCGTCGGGGAAATGCTCGAGCAGCTTGTCGCGCAGAGCGAGGATCTCCGAGCGCACCTGACCGGAGAGCCCCTTTCGGAAGCGAAGCTGGCCGCTCGACGGCGCCACGAGATCGCGAACGCTGACGATATTCAGCTTGTCGAGAGCGTCCTGCGCGACCGCCGACAGGCCGAGCGTCGAGAGCCGTGCATCGATCGGGGTTTCGGCGAGGCGGTCCGCGATGACGTCGTGGGCGGTCTGCTGCGTAGTCCGCTCGAAGACCCGTTGCCAGGCCTCGCGCATGTCCCAGGCATTGTCGAACCGGCCAGAGACGTCCCGCTGAAACGCGCGGATGAAGAACGCGGTGAGTCGCTCGCGGACTGACGCCGGGAAGAGATGCGACTCGACGATCGCGGCCGCGTTCTTGTCGACCACGACCGCGGTGCTGTTCCATTCCGGCAGCCGGCCGGTGACCATCTCGTAAAGCGTGAGCGCGGCCGAGTATCGATCCGCGTACTCGTCCCACCGCTGGCGGTTCGGAGCCGCGAGCGCAGGGTCTCTGTACGCGAGGGTTCCGGTGTTCCACGCATCGACGGGCACGTCGGCGAGACTGAAATCGAAGATCATCAGCCGGGTGTTTCCGCCGCCGGGGCTGATGATCCCGATGTTGGCCGGCTTGATGTCGCGGTGAAGGACCGCCTTCTCTTCCAGCTCGACGAGGATGTCGCAGAGGTCGTCGCCAAAGCGTCGCACGTCGTCGAGCGTAAGGGCCCCGTCTCGGAGGCGCTCGGCGAGGGACTCGCCGGCGTTCTGCAGCACGAGCGCGAACCGCTCGCCCAGCTCCTCCGTGTCGTAGAGATCCACGACGAGCTTGTGATCGAGGCTTCGGAGGGCATCCGCCTCGGCTTCGAGCCGTTTTCGTCCGCCGTCGGAGTTCGCAATCTTCAGCACGACCTCGCGAAGATCGTCCCGCGCGCAGTCGCGCGCGAGGAGCGCAGTGGCGGTCGCCCCGGATCCGATCCGTTTCGTGATCTGATACCGGCCCCCCAACAGGTCTCCCGGTTTCGCATCGAGCGGGTCTCGGTTGTTCGCATCCGGCCGCACCAGGGACGCGCGGATGTTTTCGACCTGCTTGATCACTTCGCCCATCGATTTCATCCGGTCCCGAGCAAGCGCACGGGTGGCGTCGTAGACGAACTCGTCCACGTACTCCGGAATACCGTCGGCGAGGCGGGAAGGTCGCAGCCCCTGCGTGCTGGTCAAGACGTCGACCAGCTCCGCGAGCGAGCTCGCCGGCGGGGCGCCCGCGAACATCCGGAAAGCGATCGCTCCGACGCCGTACACGTCGGCGGCTTCGGATGCATCGGGGCTCTGGATCAGCTCGGGAGCGAGGTAGGCGAGGGAGATGTCGTCGACGTAGTCGTGCACGTGGACGGTGCCCGTCTCGACGGCGTCCTTCCTGCTCGTATGCCAGTTGAAGACGCGAACGCTTCCGTCCGGCAACACGAGGATGGACTCCGGGCTGAGGGCCCGATGGACGACGGACTTTCGATGAGCGTACTGCAGCGCCTCTGCGGTCTGGAGCAGGACGGCAAGCTTCTCGCCGATGGTCCGAGGCTCGGCATCGAGCCACTGATCCAGCGGGATCGCTCCCGGCGGATGTTCGAAGAGGAGGCCGGGGCGGCGCTCCGAACCGACATGTTGGAGCACCCCGAGGATGTTGGGGTGTGCCAGATCGTGGAGGATCTGATGCTCGCGCCGCGCAGCCTCTTGGAGTCGCGATAAATCGGCATCGCTGAGGTCCCGCGGCATGGAGAAGATGCGGGCGCGCCGGAGCTCGCCTTTTCGCTGAACGTGATCGGCGAGCCAGTCCTGGTGACGAGGCCCTGCATGCAGGACGGTTTTCAGGCGCCAGTCGGCGTAGCGGCTCTCACGACCGGACCGATCGATCCCTGCCTCCTCCAGGGCGGCGGCCAGCCGCCCGCGTACGTTTTCGTCGAGGGGCTGTTCGGATGTCCAGACCGCCGGCGCCCGGCCCTCGACCAACAGTGAGGTCACCGAGGGTCTCCCGAGCTGTTCCGGGTGGAAGACGACCTGCTCGATGAAGGCGTCCGATGGCGTCACGGCCACATCGGGCTCGGTGATCCAGACGACGGGCTCGATCCGAGGGGACTTCGCCCCCTTGGTCATCTGATCCAGAAGACTTCGTAGAAGCTTCGCCTTTCGTCGCGCGCGAAGAACGGGTGAATCGATCGGCTCGCGATGTCCGTTCTGGTGGACGTGAACCCAGGTGCGGGGCCCGATCTCGATGAGGCCCCGACGGGTCACGAACTCGAGCAGAAAGACTCCATGCGGAGTCAGCGCGAGCAGGTCGACGTCGTAGGCGCCTCCTTCCAGTGCCACGAATTCGAAGCTCGCCCAGCCCTCGTCGAAAGGTCGTGCGCCGAGGACTCCTTCGACGAGTCGAAAGGCGCGTTTCTCGCGGTCGTCCGCGAACTCGGTGAATTGATGCCAGTGGTCAGTCATTTTCGAGGACTCTCAGGTCGTACGGACGATCTCGACGAGACGATCGCGGGCTCGCGTGGCGGCTACGTAGTGAAGGCTGTCAGGGGGAGGATTCTTCTGACTCCAGACGAGGACCATCGTTCCGAACTCCAGCCCTTTCGTACGATGAAACGTCGCGGTGCGCACCCCGGGTTCGAGCTCTTCGTCGGACCTCGTGTCGACCGCGACGGCGGGGATCTGGGCGTCGGCGAGCGACCGGACGATGTCCGCGACCTCGTCGTTGGTCGCCGCGGCGACGCAGACGGCTTCGGGAGCGTGGTGGTCCAGGGACTTTTCCACCGTTCGGACCAGCGTCTCTCGCCACCCGTCTCCGCTCGTTTCCATCCGGACCGGCTCCTCACCGGTCCGGATGGAGTGGTATCCTTCGAGCGAGTCCAGGCTGCCGTCCAGGTCGTCTACGGCCCGCCCGGCCATCAGCGCGGTGGCCGTTCGAGCGATCTGCTCGGTGGTTCGATAGTTGAGCTTCAGCCGCCGCCCGCGCCCCACGATGTCGATGCCGCAGCTCGAGAACGTGGTGGGGTGCCCGTAGATTCGCTGGTGCGCGTCGCCCACGAGGAAGAGGTCTGCCGGAGCGGCGGGCGCCATCGCCCGGATCACTGCGAGCTCCGATGCACCGAAGTCCTGGACCTCATCGACCAGAACTGCTCGGTAGACAGGCCCGTCCCTGCCGAGGACATCGCACGCCTGCCAGGCAACGTCGGGCCACTCCATCTTGTTCGAGTCGTCGAGTCGCCGTCGATAGTCTTCGAAGACCTCCCACGCCTCCGCTCGTTGGCGACGAGCGAGCCCCTTGCCCATCCCGGTGCGGTCAGCGACGAGGTAGTCGCGCTTACTCCTGATGCGTTGAGGCTGTATGACCTCCGCCCACTCGCGCCTGTAGAACTCTCGGCCGAGCCCTCCGTCCCCGTGACGTGCAAAGGCACCGCTCCACGCCGCGATCTGCTCCCCCGACGTCGGAACGGAGAACGAACGTCCCCGCTCACGCAGGTAGCTCGCGAGCCACCCATGGAAGTGCACGACGTCGATTCGGCTCAGCTCCTCGGGCGTGCAGAGCTTGGCCAACTGATGCCGTAGATCACGGGCGAGGTTCGCCGTGAAGGTGGTGACCAGCAACCGCTCCTCGGGGTGCGTCAGGACATTCCGGACGAGGTGGCGCGCTCGATGCAGGAGAACGACGGTCTTGCCGGTGCCGGGTCCCCCGAGGACGCGGACGGGCCCGTTCGCGTTCATCTCGATGAGCGATCGTTGGCTGGGGTGCAGGAAGACCCGCCATGCCTCGAGGGACTGATCGAGGATGTCGGAGAGCGCCTCGTCGTCTTCGACGAGGGCGAAATTGCGCTTCGAGCGCGTTCGCTCGAGCGCGGCGCCGAAGTCCGTCGGGTCGACGAGCTCGACCTGCTCGGCGGCGACTTCGTCGATCGCTTCTTCGACGCTCATCCCCGCCGCCACCATCAGGAGCGCATCGGCTGCTTCATCGGGGAGGTACTCGACGAACCCCAGGAGCTCCGCCTCGTTCACCACGCGCCGCAAGGCGGGCAACAACACCCGGGGAACTCCGCAGAGCAGCAGATAGTCGTCCTCGATATCGGAGAAGATGTCGGGCTGGCGGAACTTCGACTCCTCCTCGGCGCGCGGCGCGACGAGCTCCTCGGTTGCCGTATAGATCTGCATGGCCCCGGTCGTCTGGTGCACCTCGAAGACTTTGTCACGGGCCCAGGCGTAGGCCTTGTCGTGGTGGTCCACCCAAACGAGGAGGTAGACATCGTCCGCTTTGGGGGGCTCGATGACGATCGCGCGCCACGCCTGATCGATGCGCACGCTGCGGACCTTGTCGTCCCGGGTCAGACCCGGCAGCTTCTCGTAGTTGATGGCGGAGGAGCGGGGATTCTCGCTGAACTTGTCCCCGAACTCGCGCGCCTTCTTCTGGATCTTCTTCGGGAGCGCCGAGTAGGACTCGAGATAGCTCTTGGCGAGCGCGACCCTTGGCCGAAATGTGCCTGCATCCACCAAGCTGCTCCCGAGCGAGTGAGATGGGACAAGGTAGCTCAGCCAGTCCCCGAACCCAAGCCGAGCACGGCTCGCGGTTAGCGGGTAGCGGGTAGCGGGTAGCGGGTAGCGGGTAGCGGGTAGCGGGTAGCGG
>CAYTCZ010000002.1:0-49627 GCA_964436315.1 uncultured Gaiellales bacterium
GGGAGCCTTCGAAAGGGGTCGATCAATCGGGCGCTCCTCGTTGCCGCCCAGGAGCCGCCAGGCGGATGCCCTGCTGTTGGCGACGCCCGAGTACAACCCGTCTGGTCCCGGCATGCTCAAGAATGCTCTCGATTGGGCCTCTCGACCGCGCAGAGCGAGCGTCCTCGGCGACAAGCCGGCCGCGGTCATGGGTGCAAGTCCAGGCCGATTCGGAGCTGCGCCGGCTCAAGCCGAGCTGCGAAAGACCCTCGCCGCCTCCCGCGCGCGCGGTCTCGATGCCGAGTTCTAGCGCGCGATTTCCCAGAGGCTGCCTAACACGTCTGGAGATCTGCGCCGAGGTTCGGAGTTCAGTTCAGCGAGGGATCGGGCGGCATGGTCGCAACAAGCGCGTACTGTCCTCCCATCCTGCTGAGCACGGCGCTCCAAAGCTCATCGGGCTCCGGGGTGAAGATGTCCTCAGGATCGGGCGTATTGACGATCCACGCCGATTCCTGGAGCTCAGCTTCGAGCTGGCCTGCTCCCCAACCCGCGTAGCCCGCGTAGATGCGAACTCTCTTCGTTGCCGGACAGAGCTCTTCCGGATCACCGTCACCGGGAAGAAAGCCGACGTCGTCGAGTACAAGAGCCGCCGCCTGTGCCGGATCTTCGAACTCAGCGAGGGCGACGACCGCCGAAGTCTCGACCGGCCCACCGAGAAAGACCGCGTCCCCATCCTGAACGAGCCCCTCGAGGTGGGAGACTCCGTCGGCGACACCAACCGGCGATGGGCGGTTGAGGACAAGGCCCATCGCGCCCTCCTCCGTGTGCGCAGTAATAAGGACAACGGTGCGCCGAAAGTTGGGATCAACCAGCGCGGGCGAGGCGATGAGAAGCTGTCCCACCAGATGCTGCGGTTGCTCGCTCACAGCCACCCATTCTGACAGCCGCAGGAATAGTCGGTTCGTGGAGCGACGCACGGCCGATGGAGTCCGAACGCGGAGTCCGAGGCCGGCCAGGTGTGGACTCTTGAGAAGAGGGAGGCGGGGTTCCGCCGCAAGTCACCCCGCCTCTGTATCAGTCGTTGGCTGGAGCTCCCGCCGCATCGGAGCCCTTCCAACTGCCGCACCCGGAGTATGGTCTGGGCAGGCCCAGTTGACCCATCCCTCGTTCGCTGGTTCACTGCGGGACTTCACTCCGGGGGATGTCCGGTCTGAAGCGGCCTCCAAACCGCACGAACTGGCCGTTTCTCGCCCGCAACCGACATTGCGTCGCGACGGTATCCCACCAACCGGACATCGGCGTATCCTGCGGCGGCGTGACAAGGGCTGGCTTTTCAAACGTGAGGACATTGACGCTCGTCGCCACGATTCTCGGGTCGTCGCTTGCGTTCATCGATGCAACCGTCGTGATCATCGCTCTGCCGACGATCGAGGACGATCTCGGTCTCGGCCTCAGCGGCCAGCAGTGGGTCTTTCTCTCGTATTCGCTTGCTCTCGCCGCCCTGTATCTGCCGGCGGGCGCCGTCGGCGATCGATACGGACGCCGTCAGACGTTCGCAGCAGGAGTGCTCGGGTTCGCGCTCGCCTCCGCTCTCGCGGGAGCGGCGCCGGACGGGACGACGCTCCTCGTCGCCCGCACGCTCCAAGGCGTTGCCGGCGCCTTCCTGACAACGAACTCGCTTGCGCTTCTTCGGAGCGTCTACGGAGACGAGGCAGGACGCGCCATCGGGCTCTGGACCGCGTTCACCGGTATCGCGACAATTGCTGGCCCCCCGGTCGGAGGAGCACTTGTGGAATGGACCTCATGGCGTTGGATCTTCTTGGTGAATCTGCCGTTGGCCCTCCTGACGCTCCTGTTTGTGTACCTCGGACGATGCGACGAACGAGCTCAGCTCCGAGTGGGTCGCCTCGACATCCCCGGTGCCGTGCTCGCTGCAGTCGGATTTGGAACCCTTACCTTCGGACTCGTCGAAGGCGCCGATCGAGGGTTCGGTGACCTTTGGTGGGCGTTCGTCCTCGCCACGGTTTCTCTTGCTGCGTTCGTCGTGGTCGAGATGCGCTCAGACTCCCCCATGCTCCCCTTCGGCCTCTTCCGGGAGCGGAACTTCGCGGCGGCAAACCTCGAGACCCTGTTCGTCTACGCCGCGCTGTACGGCTTCATCTTCTACGTGACGCTCTACGTCCAGTTCCTCGGCTTCTCGCCGTTCGAGGCAGGGCTGATCAACGTTCCGATCAGCGTCGTCATGATCGCCCTCGCTGCCCGCTTCGGCGCGCTCGCGGACCGTCACGGCCCGCGGTTGTACCTGACCGTGGGCCCTATCCTCATTGGAATCGGGGCTCTGCTCATGCTTCCGGTCCAAGAACAAAGTGATTTCTGGGGCGCCGGTATCGCATCGCTCCTCATCTTCTCGCTCGGACTCGCAATGATCGTGGCTCCGATTACAGCTACGGCACTCAAGTCGGCCGCTGGCGAGTACGCCGGCATTGCGTCGGGCGTCAACACGACCGTGTCCCGTCTCGGAAGCCTCTTCGCGATCGCGATCGCCGGACTCGTCATTTCGATCGCCTTCACGGGTCAGGTCGACAACGTCGACGCGCTCCCGCTCGAGGCGAATCAGAGCGACCCGCTCGAGCGTGACGCCTCGATCGACGCTTTTCGAGCAGCCATGCTCATCGTGGCAGGACTCGCCTTCCTCGGCGCGCTCGTTGCGAGGTTCGGCATTGCGAACCCAGGAACTGCGCCGGTGGGTACTAGCGAGCCCGGACCCGCGACGGCGACAGCTGAAAGTTGAGCGCGTCCGCCCGTTCACGGCTTCGCTGCACGACCTCGTCGCGAGTGGCGCCGGTCGCGTAAAAGATCGCGAGCCGATAGCTCTCCGCGTCGTTCACACCTTGCTCGGACAGCCACCGGCCCGGGCGAACCAACAGTTCAAGACCGTCTTGCGGAGCCGGTACAGCCTCCACGAAGGCGTCCGAAAAGACCCGCTTGCAGTAGCTCAGCCCGACGCCGTCCGGAATCCGCGCCTCCCAGCGAGGGTCGTCACCGCACGCTAGTGAGAACAGCGCATCGTACGTAGAGCGACCGTGCAGTTCCTGTATCAAAGGAGCGAACTGCGAGGCAATACGGCCGTTGACCTCGATGATCCCTGCCGGTCCACGATCCGGGACAAAGAACTCGACGTTGAAGAAGCCGTTGTCGAACCCGTGGGCTAGGACAACGTCTCGCGCAAGGCCCGCCAGGTCTCGCTGGCGGCCCGCCGATAGAACGGTCGGGTATTCGAACCGCTCGAAGCTATTCGTGCCCGGATACTTGACAGAGTCAGTAACCCCAATCGTCGTGACGTTCCCGTTGCGGACGTACCCCTCCAGAGTGACCTCAGCACCTTCCATCAGTTCCTCGGCGAGGAACCCATGTACGTCATCCGGAAACACGCCGGCTAACGAAGCAATGTCCGAGTAGCGCTGCGTGTACTCATCGATCTCGTGGAGGGACAAGAGCTCGTCTGAGTCGTCGACGCGGCGCGCGTTCTGGGAGAGCCGACCGATAACGGGTTTCACGAAGAACGGAAAGCTCGGAGTCTCTTCACCGTCGAGTTCGACAAAACGAGGGGTCGCCGACGGCACCGCCCGCCGCTGGATCTTGCGAGACGTCGGTTTGTGCTGGCAGGAGACGAGCGATTCGGCGCTCGGACCGGGCAACCCTCGGTCTCGTGCGACGATCGAGGCGAGAAGAGCCGAGAGGTCCTTGGTTCCCACGACTCCGTCCGCCGGAACGCCCTCGCATGCCTCAAGAATGGACCCGGGCTCGAACTCGTCGAGTTGGTCGAGATCGGTCCCGATCGCATGGATCCGGTAGCGACTCTCGAGGCCGGCGGCGGCGATCGAAACAAGATCCCGCTCCTGGGGACAGACAAGAAGAATGTGTCTCATGACGGAGCGGCGCCTGCCGCGGGTTCGCGCAATCGTACCGACACGGCCTAGGCTTGCCGAGTGACAACGTTACGGACGGATGTCGTCGGCAGCCTCCTTCGGCCGCCCGAACTGATCGAAGCCAGGAATACGCATGAGAAGGGTCGACTAACGGAGGAGGCCCTTCGAGCGGTCGAAGACCGCGCGGTCGATGCAGCGCTGGAACGCCAGGAAGAGATCGGTCTCGATGTCGTCACCGACGGTGAGATGCGCCGGCTCTCCTTTCAGAGTCAACTTCCGGCGGCGGTCGACGGTTTTGGTGAGTGGGACCTCGACGCCTTCCTGTGGGGAGAGTGGCATTCCGATGAGATCGGCGATCGGGTCGTCGAGCGGCCCCCTCTTGCCGTCACGGGCACCCTCAGGCGCAAACGCTTCCTGTCGGTCGCCGAGTACGAGTACGCAAGTGCGCGGACGGCCAAAACGCTCAAGGTGACCCTGCCGAGCCCGAGTCTCTTCGCCAACTTCTGGGATCCCACGCGATCCCAGGAGGCATATCCCAGTCTCGATGCCTTTCTCATCGATGTCACGCGCATCTTGCGCGAAGAAGTCGACGAACTCGTGCGCCTGGGCGCCACCTACGTCCAGCTCGACGCTCCGCACTACCCACTCTTGATCGATCCGGCGATGCGAGCGTTCTACGAGAGCCGCGGCTGGCCAGCCGAGCGCTGGCTCGAACTCGGACTCGAGTTCGACAACGAGGTCATCGGTGACCGTCCCGGCGTGACCTTCGGGTTTCACCTCTGTCGCGGAAACCAGGCTAGTCGCTGGCTCGTCTCCGGCGGCTACGACTGGCTGGCCACCCGGGTATTCGGGAAGATCAACGCCGACCGGTTGTTACTCGAATACGACGACGAGCGTTCGGGTTCCTTTGAGCCACTGGCCGCTGTACCCGACTCGAAGACCGTCGTGCTCGGACTCGTCACGACAAAGAGCGGCCGCCGGGAGACTGTCGACGAACTCAGCTCCCGCATCAATGAGGCTTCCAGGTTCGTCCCGCTCGAACGCCTGGCTTTGTCGCCACAGTGCGGCTTCGCTACTTCAGTTGTCGGTAATGCGATCACTCCTGATGACCAGTGGGCGAAACTCCGCGTGATTGGCGAGACGGCAGCGGCCGTCTGGCGCTGAGTCCGCTACTCGCCAGGAGCGAGAAACGGATAGCGATACGAGCGTGGGGGAAACCATGTTTCCCCCACGAGCCCCCTTCTTTCTCGATCTAGCTCTCCGCCGCTACTCGCCAGGAGCGAGAAACGGATAGCGATAGTCGACGGGCGGGATGAACGTCTCCTTGATCGTCCGAGGTGTCACCCAGCGAATGAGGTTCCACATCGACCCGGCCTTGTCGTTCGTTCCCGAAGCTCGCGAACCGCCAAACGGCTGTTGGCCGACCACCGCTCCCGTCGGCTTGTCGTTGACGTAGAAGTTCCCAGCCGTGTGCCGTAGCGCCTCTCCGGCCTCGACGATCGCGGAACGCTCACTCGCGAAAACCGCGCCGGTGAGTGCGTAGGGCGACGTTCGGTCGACCAACTCGAGCGTCTCCCGAAAACGCTGCTCCGGATAGGTGTAGGTCGTCACGACCGGACCGAACAGTTCGGTACGAAGGAGGCGGAAGTTCGGGTTGCGGGTCTCGATGACGGTCGGTTCCACGAAGTACCCGACGGAGTCGTCGATCCCGCCTCCGACGACGACCTCGCTGTCGCCGTCGTCGCGGGCCTCATCGATGGCGACGCGCTGCGTCTCGAGCGAGTTCGCGTCGATGACCGCTCCCATGAAGTTCTCGAAGTCTGCGACGTCGCCAACTCGGATCGTCGCGACTTCTTCCTCAAGCCTCGCACGAAGTTCAGGCCATAGGTTGCTCGGTGCGTAGACCCGAGAAGAGGCCGAGCACTTCTGCCCTTGATATTCGAACGAACCCCGCACGATGGCCGCGACCACCGGATCAATCTCTGCGGACGAGTGAACGACGATGAAGTCCTTCCCACCCGTCTCGCCCACGATTCTGGGGTAGTTCCGATACTGCTCGATGTTGCTACCGACGGTCTTCCAGATTCCCTGGAAGACCTCAGTCGAGCCGGTGAAATGAACCCCCGCGAGGTCGGGGCTGGCAAGGACGGGATCCCCAACCGACCCGCCCGGCCCGTACAGCAGATTGATCACGCCGGGAGGAAGACCCGCCGCCTCGAGCAAACGGAGCGTGTAGTACGCGGAGACCATCGCGGTCGACGCTGGCTTCCAGAGGACCGCGTTCCCCATGAGCGCAGGCGAGGTGGACAGGTTCGCGCCGATCGAGGTGAAGTTGAACGGACTGATGGCGAAGACGAAGCCCTCGAGCGGTCTGTACTCAAGTCGGTTCCACACGCCGGGCGATGAGATCGGCTGTTCGGAGTAGAGCCGCGCCATGTAGTCGACGTTGAATCGCCAGAAGTCGATCGTCTCGGCCGCCGCGTCGATTTCGGCCTGATGAGCCGTCTTCGACTGGCCCAGCATGGTCGAAGCATTCAAGGTGTCGCGCCACGGGCCCGCGAGCAGTTCCGCGGCACGCAGGAACACCGCCGCGCGCTCTTCCCAGGGCATCCGGGACCAGTCCGCCCAGGCATCGGCCGCCGCGTTGATCGCTCGTTCTACCTCGGCCGGGCCAGCCTGGTGAACGACTGCGAGAACGTGCTCACGGTTGTGGGGCATGACGGCCTCGCGCGTGTTCCCGGTTCGCACCTCCTCGCCGCCGATGATGAGTGGAATCTCGAGTTGCTCCGCCTGCATGGTTGCGAGACGGCGTTGAAGCCTGGCTCGTGCGGCAGAGCCCGGCTCGTAGTCAAAGACCGGCTCGTTCCGCGGTGCCGGCGGACGGAAGAGTGCGGGCGCAGACATGGCCGTCGATTCTAGACTGCGAGTCCGAGGAGCAGGGGTGCATCCACCTCGATCGCCTGGGATCTGTTGAATACGGAGTACGTGCGTACTCTGGAACCGCATCCAGGTGCAAACGGTCCGCGTCCCCGCCCTCGGAACCCGTGTGGGGTCGGATCTTGCAATCGAACGGGTCGCCTCGAGCGATGCCTGACGGCAAGATCCGACCCAGTATGAGATGAAGGTGGCCGTCGTCGGCGGTGGGGTGATTGGCCTCTGCTGTGCTCATTACCTCCGGCAGGACGGAGCCGATGTCGTCCTCATCGAGAAGGACACCTGTGGCGCCGCCTGCTCGCGGGGAAACACCGGCTGGATTTGCCCCTCTCTCTCGGCGCCGCTGCCGGCACCCGGCGTGATGACCGGGGCCCTCCGCGGAATCTTTCGAAGCGACAGCCCGCTCCGCATTCGCTTTCCGCTCGAGCCGGAGTTCTTGCGTTGGTCGTGGGAGTTCCGGAAGGCCTGCTCGCCCGAGCGCTACAAACGCGGGCTCGAAGCAACGCTCGAAATGGCTCTCGACGCCCCGGCACGATACGCAGACCTCCAGAAGGCCGGCGTCCGTTTTGAGCTCCACTCCACCGGCATGGTCGTCGCGGCCCTCAGCCAGTCGGGATTTGAGGAGTACGAGATGATGATCCGGGGCGCGCAAGAGGCCGGGTACGAGGGAGCCGTCGAGCGTCTCGGCCGCGACGAGGTTCGCAGTCTCGAACCCGCCCTGAGCGCCGACGTCATCGCTGGTCTCCACGTGAAGACTGAGAGCTATGTGAGACCTGAGGAGTTGACCACTGCTCTCAGAGAGCAGCTGGTGCATTCCGAAGTCGAGATCCGCGAGCAAGCGCCCGTTGAGAGAGTCGCGCGGGCCAACAGCGGCTGGGAGGTTAAAACGGCGACCGATGCAATCTCTGCGGACTATGTGATCATTGCTGCCGGAGCCTGGTCTGCCGAACTGCTGTCAGGCCTGGGAGTCTCCATCTCTCTCGAGGCGGCCAAGGGATACAGCATCACAGCGTCCGGCTCTGGGACACTTCCAGGTCACGCCCTGTATTTGGCCGAGGCGAAGCTTGGTACGAGCACCTTTGGAGAGGGGCTGCGAATCGCGGGAATCTTCGATCTCACTGGGATCCGGTCCCCACTCAACCGCAAGCGGATACGCGTTGTGTCGCGCTCTGCAACGGCGTACTTCGGTGATTGGCGTCCGACGGAAACCGAGCTCGAGTGGGCGGGCTTCCGCCCTTACCCATCGGACGGTCTGCCAATCATCGGGCCCGTCCCCGGCCTTGAGGGTCTCATCGTGGCAACGGGCCATGGCCGAATGGGGATGACTCTCGCCCCTGCTACCGGTGCCGCTATCAGCAAGCTCGTTCACGAGGGAGAACGTGTGCCCGAAATCGAGCCGTTCGGGGTCGAGCGAATGGCGTGTGCCTGACGCGACTACGAGGGCGCCATGGAAGTCGCTTGCGGGACGCAACCGCCGATCCGAACGTTCTCTTTCAAACGCATGAGGGGAGAAAGAGCATGACCAACGCGTCCAACGGCGAGCGTCGCGGCTTACTCGACAGACTCGAGCAAGGGCCTGTCATCTGTGCCGAGGGCTACGTCTTCGAACTGGAGCGTCGGGGCTACGTCCAAGCTGGACCGTACGTCCCCGAGGTCGTTCTCGACCACCCGAACGCCCTCGTCGAACTCCATCGCGAGTTCGCTCGCGCCGGCACCGACGTGATCGAGGCATTCACCTACTACGGCCATCGCGAGAAGATGCGCGTCGTTGGGCGTGAAGACGATCTCGAGGCGCTGAATCGCCGAGCTCTCCAGATCGCCAAAGAGGTTGCCGCCGAGGGCGACCAACTCGTTGCAGGCAACGTCTGCAATACGAACTTCTACGCACCAGATGTCACCGCCACGCATGACGAGGTTCGGGCGATGTTCGAGGAGCAGGTGGGCTGGGCCAAGGATGCCGGTGTTGACATGGTCATCGGCGAGACGTTCCCGTGGCTCGGCGAGGCACAGATCGCGCTCGAGGTGATCCAGGACGCAGGACTCCCCTCGGTGATCACGTTGGCGATCTTCCGCGAACCGGAGACGTTCGAGGGGGTTGAGGTTGGCGAGGCCTGCCGGCAGCTCGAACAGCACGGAGCCGACGTGGTCGGGCTCAATTGCATACGTGGGCCGGCAACGATGCTGCCGCTCCTCGAGTCGATCCGAGACAAAGTCGAAGGCCACGTTGCGGCTCTCCCGGTCCCGTATAGGACCCGTGAGGACGAACCGACCTTCTATTCCCTGTCAGACGACGGATCCGACGCGATTCCCAACGGCAGGCCGTTCCCGACTGCGCTCGATCCGTTTACCTGCAACCGCTACGAGGTCGCGGAGTTCGCGAAGTCGGCAGAGACGCTTGGCGTCGATTACATCGGGCTGTGCTGCGGGGCCGCCGCACACCACGTGCGAAGCGTGGCCGAGGCGCTCGGCCGAACGCCTCCGGCGAGCCGGTACACGGCGGACCTCTCGAAACATGGAATCCTCGGCACCGATCCGAGCGTTCGCGTAGGCGGCGACGTCGGGCACGACCGCTACTAGCTGATGGAACAGCCGAGTTGCCGCTGAATGGCGGCCAGGTCGCACCAGACCTGTTCACGGCTGATCTTCCCGCCATCCATCTCGAAGACGTGGAGGAGTCGAAAGCTCACCTTGCCGCTCTTGCCGTCACAGAGGAAGGGCTCTCCATCTTCGATGTAGCCGTGCCAGAGCGTCTCGTCGATCAGGAAGTTGTCACCGTAAAGGCGACGCAGCGGTTCGACGCTCTCGCCTTTCAGACAGCCGAAGAGCATCTCGTAGTAGGAGCGCTGCTTCTCCGGGTCTCTGAGCACCCCGACCGGAGAGGGAATGACCTCGTGCTCGGCGTCGTCGTCGAGTGTCCCCATGACGCCGTCGACGTCGTCGCTTGCCTCGAATCCGAAGTGCTCGTTGACGAGGGCGTCCATTTGCTCGCGGGTCATGCTCATCGTTCGAGCTCCCTTCACGGTTTGCCGCGGCTCATCCTACTTCGGCCGGCGCGCCGGCGGTCGCAGACGCTGGGGCCATGAGACGCTCGTTGGACGCCGCGACGAGCTGAAGGGCACGATCGGCGTGTGCGCCTACCAGCGCACCTTCGCTCTTGACGATCTCCCCTTCGACGATAACGGTCTCGACGTCGGCGGGGCCGGCATTCATGACGATCGTGGTGACCGGCTCGTTGAGCGGTTGGAGATGGGGCCGCAGGGCATCGATGACGATGACGTCAGCCTGCTTTCCAACCCGCAGGCTGCCTATCGACTCCTCGAGGTGGCATGCCTTTGCAGCATCCAACGTGGCAAGACGCAGCATGTCGCGCTGATCGAGCTCGACATCGGCGACCGCCTCGTCCCGCGCCACGGCCTCAGCGTGAGCGCGCGAGCGTTCGGCGGCGAGCGCGACCCGCATCTCGGTGAAGAGATCCGTGCCCGTGCCGGCGACGGTGTCGACGCTCAGGCCGGTAGCGATGCCGTGCTCCAGGGCACGGCCGGTCGCGGGATAGGTTCCGATGCCCTTCAGCATGTCCACGCTGGGGCACGGGGAGATCGATCCACCGCTGGCCGCAATCAGTCGGTACTCGTCGTCCGTGAGCAGGTTGGCGTGGACATAGTTGACATCGGAGCCGAGCAGCTCGAGCTCCTCCAGAGTCTCGACGCTGCGGTAGCGGCTAGCGTAACCGGCCAGACCGCAGTGGATGCTGATCGGCAGATCGAGCTCGCGGGCGAATTCGAAGTCGTGCTTGGTCGTCTCCCTGCTGGAGAGCTCCGGGCCACGGAGTCCCATGCCCATCATCAGCCGCCTGTTGTGGCCGCTGGCGAAATGCTCGCTCCGCACCCGACGGGCGTCCTCGGGGTGCGGCAGCGTGCTCTCCACGAACCACTCGACGAGGCCCGCTGCAACGGGAGGTCCGTACAGGAAGATCCCTCGGATCCCCGAGTCGTGCAAGGCCTGGACATTGGCGTCGGCGTGCTCGGGCGTCGTGACGATATGCGACCAGTCCGCGATTGTCGTGACGCCGGCGTTCAGCGCCTGCAGCGCGCCCCAGAGCGTGCCGGCGTAGACGTCCTCGGGCTCGTAGCGCGGTGCGAACCCGGCAATCACCGTGCTGAAGTAGCCGCCCATCGAAAGGCTGCCGCTTGTCCCGCCGATGGCCCCCTGCCAGACGTGTCGGTGGGTATCGACGAGCCCCGGCAGGACGACCTTGCCGGCCGCGTCGATGATGTGTGAATCGTTCGCCGACGCTAAGTCGACGCCGATCTCCTGAATGATCCCGTTTCCAATTTGGACGTCGGCTCGTCGTAGGTCTCCGACATCGGAATCCATGGTCACGACGTAACCGTTCTTGATGAGCAGGTCCTGAGCGGGCATGGCCGTCCTTTCGGTCGATCTCGTCGTTGTCATTGCTGGGGGATCGGCGTCACGAATGTCGCGACGCCGAGCGGAGCGACAGGTTCCTCGAACTCGTTGACGACCACATTTGCTCCGAAAAAGCCGACAAGCTTGAGCGTCTCGGAGCCGGTGTTTTCCCAACCGTGCTTGGTAAAGGCCGGGGCGACCGCGATCGCTCCAGCCGAGGCAGACCACTGCTGGTCGCCTGCGGTCACGATGCCTGTCCCCTGGAGGACGACGAAGATCTCCTCGGCGGTGTGCGTATGGAGCGGGATCCGATCGCCGGGATCGACCTCGAGGTAGACGACCGAATTTGGCGATTCGCTCTCGGCGCTGATCGGCAAGGCGAAGCGCGCCTGTGCCCGGGGGTCGGCGCCGATCGAGACGTCCACGAGCTCGAGATCGGCGAGCATCGGTGCTGAGAGCCGCTCTTTGCTGGCTGTTGCGGGCATTTCGCTCCTCCTTCGAGTAGGTGCGACTTCTCTAATAACAAGATAAATCTTATGTTGAGATTTGTATAATAAGGAGATGACAACCATTCGTCAAGGCGATCCTCGCGCCAACCAGAAGGCACGCACGCGGACGGCGATCGTGGAGGCTGCGCAACTCCTCAGGGGCGAGGGTGAGACGCCGACAGTTGCACAGGCCGCCGAGGAGGCGGGAGTCTCCAGAGCCACGGCCTACCGCTACTTCCCCACCCAGGAAGCCCTGCTCGTCGAGGTGGCGGATATCAGTCCAGGCCTCACCTCCTTGGAGGCGATGCTGGCCGAGGACGAGACTGGCGATCCGGAGGAGCGGCTCTTGCAGCTACTCGACGCGTTCCACCCGATCGCGCTCGCCGAGGAAACGCATTACCGAAGAGCGCTCTGGGTCTACTTGGACACCTGGCTTCGGAGCAACGACAGCGGACGCAAAGAGCCTCCTGCGGTTCGCGAGGGTCGACGGATGCGCTGGCTCGACCGGGTGCTCGCGCCGCTGAACGACCTGCCCGACGAACGGAGGAAACGTCTCCAGGCCGCGCTGGCCCTCACGATCGGAATGGACTCGCTCGTGGTCATGAAAGACGTCTGCGGCCTCGACGACGAGGAGGCCGTCGCGGTCCTGCGCTGGACTGCCGTGGCGATCCTGCGCGCCGGTCTGGCGAACGAAGACTAGGTCTCGCCGCCGATCCCTCTCGCGGATACGACGTCCGCGGCGCAGCCGAAGACGAGTGCTGCAGTGACCTCTTTCAGCGGGACGCCCGCGAGCGAACGATGGTCGAGATCAACTTCGATCTTGCGCCACTGGCTGAGACCGAGGGCGGCTGCACCCTCCTTCGCTCCGAACTGAAGCAGCGTTCGCGGCGGAACGACGTTGCGGCGCATCGCGGTTCGGCGAGCGATCCCTTCGACTTCCCGGAGCTCTTCGAGAGGGTCGATGCGCACGTTCGAGTCAGAGCCGATGCAGATTGGGATGCGACGCTCGACGATCCCGTCGACAGGGGCAAATCCGTCGCCGAGGTTCGACTCGGTCGTCGGACAGAGACAGATTCGTGCCCCTGACTCGGCGACCAGATCGAGCTCTGCATCGGTCGCGTGCGTCGCGTGGACGATCGTCGTCCTGGGGCTGAGACAGCCACAGCGCGCGAGGAGTTCGACCGGGCGCAGGCCGTGTTCGGCGAGACACTCTTCGATCTCGCGCGGCTGCTCGTCGGCGTGGACGTGGAGCGGAAGCCCGTCGTTCGCATAACGGGCGATCTCACGAAGCCAGTCCGGTGGACACGCGCGCACGGAGTGCGGCGCAATTCCGACTAACACTCCGTCGGAGCGGAGACTCTCGACTTCGTCGAGATACGCAACGACCGAAGGCTGACGAAACCGCTCGATCCCACCGCGCGCGTAGGCGACGTGCAGGAGCACCATCGCGATCCCGGCCTCGGCCGCAGCATCCGCCGCGGCGCGCGCTTCCTTGAGACCGAGGTAATGAAACTCACCGACCGCCGTGTAGCCTGCGGCCAGCATCTCCCGATAGACCTCCGTATAGAGAGGAACGATCCGCCCGAGCGGCAGGGACTCCGCCTCGACGAGCATCGCGTCCCGCCACGACCAGAAGTCGCCTCCTTCAACGCGCCCCCGCAGCGTCCGCTGGAAGGTGTGCGTGTGCGCGTTGACAAAACCGGGGATCGCGAGGGTCCGGCTCATCTGCTCCAGGCGATCGCTCCGTCTTTGATGACCACGGCGACGTGGTCGGTTCCAAGGTGATACGCGAGATACCGCCAGTCCGGGACCTCGAGCAGGACGGCATCGGCCCTGTAGCCGGGAGCAAGCCGACCGAGATGATCGGCGCGGCCCAGGACATAAGCCGCGTTGACGGTGCATGCCGACAGTGCCTCGCCCGGACCGAGTCGAAGCTGAGTACAGGCGAGGGCGCAGACGACCGGCAGACTCTCGCAGAACGCACTGCCCGGATTGAAGTCGGTCGCGAGAGCAACGATCGCGCCGGCGTCGACTAGCGCCCTCGCGGGCGGCATCGGCCGAGCAAGATACAAGGATGCAACAGGGAGCAGAACCGCGGCGACCTTGCTCGCGGCCAGACGCGCGACTCCGTCGTAACCGGTTGCCTCGAGGTGGTCGACGCTCCTCGCGCCGAGTTCGATCGCGAGCGGAATCCCTCCTGCTTCTGTGAACTGGTCAGCGTGCAGTCGCAGGACGAGGCCCCTCTCTCGACACGCCTCGAGGTACCGGCGAGATTGCGCCGCATCGAAGGCACCGCGTTCCAAGAAGACATCGGCCGCCTCCGCGAGCTCGGCTGCCTGCGGCAAGACTTCGCTCAGGGCGAAGTCGAGGTAGGTATCGCCGTCGGAGAACTCGGGAGGAACCGCGTGCGCGCCGAGCCACGTCGCCACGCCACCCGCCTCCTTGATTGCCCGCAGAGCAGCGAGCTCTGTGTCTCGATCGAGCCCGTAGCCCGATTTCGCCTCGAACGTCGTCGTGCCATGGGCGAGCATCCAGTTTCGGTGACGCGCGATTGTGTCGGCAATTCCGTCAGCGCCTGCTTGGCGGGTTGCGCGGACCGTCGAGAGAATGCCGCCGCCAGCCGCGTGCAATTCCTCGTAACTCGCTCCGCGCGCCCGGGCTGAGAACTCGTCCACGCGGTCACCTCCGAAGCCAGCGTGCGTATGACAGTCGACGAGCCCGGGGATCGCACAGCGCCCGCGCCCGTCGATCTCACTGACCTCCCCTTCGATCCGGGTGAGGTCGCGCATCCGGCCAGTGGCGTTGATGCGACCGTTGTCGCACAGGAGAAACGCGTCCTCGAGGATGTCGATCTGGTCGAGCTCCTGGCCGCGAAGCGGAGCATCGCCAGGCGAGACGAGCTGCATCAGATCGCGTACGAGGAGCTTCGCCACCGCGCGAGTGTACTCGGGCTCGCCGCTCTTATTTCGCGGTCTCTACAAGCTGGAGCTCGCGAAGCTCGGCAACTGGAATGTGGCAGCGGATCGAGTAACCGGGCTCCGCTTCGACGAGTTCAGGCTCGACGGTCTCGCAAATCTCGCCGATCTTGCGCGGACAGCGGGTCTGAAACACGCAGCCGGGCGGAGGCTCTGAGGCCGCTGGAATCTCTCCTTCGAGCCGGATTCTCGTGTGCTCAGCGAGCTCCGGAGCGGCTGAGAGCAGCGCCTCGGTGTACGGATGGTGCGGTCCGGCGAAGACCCGCTCGGCCGGGCCGACCTCCATGAGCCTTCCCAGGTACATCACTGCCACTCTGTCGGCGATGTATCGCACGACGCTCAGGTCGTGGGAGATAAATAGGTACGCGACGTTCTCCTCGGCCTGGAGGTCCGCAAGGAGGTTGATGATCGCCGCCTGTACGGAGACGTCGAGCGCCGACGTCGGCTCGTCACAGACAACGAGTGCCGGCGACCCGGCGAAGGCACGGGCGATTGCCACACGCTGCTTGAGACCGCCCGACAGGTGCTTCGGCTTCTGGTTGAAGTACTGAATGCCCATGCGCACTTCTTGGAGCAAGTCCTTCGTCCTCTCATCGGCCCGTCGTCTACCGCCGCCTCCGAGTCGCTGCACGGCCCGTCCGATGATTCTGCGGACGCTGTGACGGCGGTTCAGCGCGCTGTCGGGGTCCTGGAAGACCATCTGGATGGCGCGGACTTCCTCCTGACCGCGTTGCTGCACGCTCGCGGCTAACTCGTCGCCGCTCAGGCTGATCACCGCCCCGTCGTCCGGCGCGTGAATTCCCAGCAGGACCTTGGCCAGAGTGGTCTTGCCGGAGCCGGACTCCCCGACGAGTGCGACCGTCTCGCCGACGTGAATGGTGAGATCGATGCCAGAAAGGGCATATACCGGCTGCCCGTCCTGCTCGAACGTCTTCGAGGCGTTTTGGATCTGCACGAGAGGCTCATCGCTCCTTGTCCGCGACGCCGTCTCGGGGGGCACAGTCCTCGGGCAATCAGGAGCGAGGTCGGGGAAATAGCACCGGCTGACCTGGTCGCCGGGAAGTGACTTCAGCTCCGGCTCGGCTTCCCGACAGCGCTCCTCGGCAATCGTGCACCGGTCCGCGTACACACAACCCTTGATGTCGGCACCGAGCGGCGGGAGGAACCCGGGAATCGTATCGAGGCTGCCGTCCTCACGACCGGTCTCGGCCGACGGGAGACACCGAAGGAGCCCCACCGTGTACGGGTGGCGCGGGTCGGTGAAGAGTCGCTCTGCCGGTCCCTCGGCCATCAGACGGCCTGCGTAGAGCACCGCGACCCGATCACACATCTTGCGAATCACGGCGAGGCTGTGGCTGATGAACAAAACCGACGTTCCGATCTCCTCGCGCAGAATTGAGACCAGATCGAGCACCTCCGCCTCGACTGTCGCGTCCAACCCCGTCGTCGGCTCATCGAGGACCAACAGGGCGGGCTCCGACGCGATCGCCATCGCGATCACGACCCGCTGCAACATCCCACCGGACAGCTGATGCGGGTAGCGACGAACTACCCGGGCCGGATCAGCGATCTGGACCTTCTCGAGGATCTCGATTGTCCGATCTTCCCGCTCGTCTTTTGGAACACCGAGCAATTCGAAGACCTCCGCAACCTGCGGCCCAACCCTGATCGACGGATTGAGCGCAGTGGAGGGGTTCTGGTAGACCATCGAAATCTGGTTGACGCGGACGTCGCGTAACTCGTCCTTGCTGAGATCGACGAGATCTCGTCCGGCCAGCCGAATTGAGCCAGCGCTAACGCGTCCGTTACGTGGGAGGTAGTGCATGATCGCCATGGCGATGGTCGTCTTTCCGCAGCCCGACTCGCCGACAAGACCGAACGACTGACCTCGTTCGATGGTGAAGCCGATATCGTGGACCGCGGTCTTCCAGTCTGGCCCAACTTTGTAGTCGATGGCCAGGTCAGAAACCTCGAGGACGGGTTGGGAGGGCATTGATGCCTCCACGCTACTCCATGGCCTGACTGATCCCGTCGCTGAGGAGATTGACGCCGACCACCAGCGAGGCGATCGCCAGCGCCGGAAAGAGCACCGGCCACCATACGTCGCCGGTTAGATAGCCGTAGTGTTGCGAGATTGCCAGGCCCCAATCGGGCACCGAGGGCTCGACGCCGAACCCGAGAAATGAGAGGGCGAGGACAGTGAAGATGGCGTAGCCGAGACGTACGGTGAACTCCACGATGATGACGCCCCAGACATTCGGAAGGATCTCCACAAACAGGATGTAGAGCGAGTTCTCTTTCCGGAGCTGAGCGGCGGTAACGTAGTCGAGTTGACGTTCCGACAAGACCGCCGCTCGGACGGTCTTCGCAATTAGCGGTGTGAACACCAACCCGATCACGACGATCACCCCGCCTGTGTTTGGCCCGAGGGCTGCGAGCGCCACCATGCCGGTGATCACGAGCGGAATCGAGAGAAACGCGTCCATGACGCGGCCGAGGATGTCGTCGACGATTCCCCCGAAGTACCCGACTGTCAGTCCAAGCGCGGTACCGGCGATCGTTCCAAGCAGCGTCGCAGCCAGTGCGACGGTGAGAACCTGTCGCGCACCGGCGATCACCCTCGAAAAGACGTCGCGTCCCAGTTCGTCGGTGCCGAACCAGTGCTCAGCCGACGGCGACTGGAGTCGGTTCAACACGTCATCGGGAGACCCCAGCGGATCGTACGGCGTCACGAGATCGCCGACGATCGCGAAGAAGATCCACATCAGCGTGATTGCCGCCCCCACCCAGAAGGTCGCGGATCGTCGCAGGACCCTCCACCGTTGTGATCGGGTTGCCGTGGCGACGGTCACCCTTCTCCTCCAAGGCGGATCCGAGGGTTGAGCCACGAGTAGGAGAGGTCGGCCAGGAGCATGGCGATCTGAAAGGCGACCGCGATCACGAGCACGGCTCCCGCCAGAAGCGCAAAGTCAGCCTGTTGCGCCGCATCGAAGGTCAACCGGCCGATCCCCTGATAGTTGAACAGCACTTCGACAACGACCAGGCCCCCGATCAGGTAGCCGATCTGGGAGGCGATTACCGCGATGGTTGGCAGCAGCGCATTGCGCAGGACGTCGCGGCGGATGACCCGCCATCTGGGTAAACCCTTTAGGGTCGCCGTCCTTGTGTAGTCGGCGTCTAGCGCTTCGATGACGCCGGCTCTCGTGATCCTCGCGATGTATCCGAATAGCACGAGCACGAGTGGAATGGCTGGGAGGAAGAGGTGATGCAACTGCTCGAAGAACCCTGCTCCTTCGGGCGCGGTCGCCGTGCTGGGGAACCATCCCAGCCAGATGGCGAAGATCAGGATCAAGACGATCCCCGACACGAATTCGGGAATGACGGTGGCGGAGAGTCCGCCGACGGTGATCGTCCGGTCCGTCAGCTTTCCTCGGCGGAGCGCCGCCACAACACCGCCGAGGATCGACAATGGTACGACGATCAAGAAGGCCACTGCGGCAAGCTTCACTGAGTTGACGACGGCCCGACCCAGGAGCTCCGAGACCGGTCTGGATAGCGAGATCGACTCGCCCAGATCTCCTCTGAGTACGCCGCGGGAACACTCCGAAGCCCTCTCGGGGCAGGGCCAACCGCTAACCCAGTACGAATATTGAGCAAACACGGACCGGTCGGTGCCTAGCCTCGCGTTCAGTGCTTCGACAGCCTCCTCCGTCGCGAACGGGCCGAGGACGCGCCGGCCCACGTCACCGGGCAGCATCTGCGTTCCAATGAAAACCAGAACGCTGATCAGAACCAGCGTGATGAGGGCCAAGCCGATGCGACGGAGGACGTACTTGGTCATCGCAGTCCTGCCGGGCGAGACAGCCCTATCAGGCGAGCTCCCACTCTACGGGGAGCTCGCCGCGTTTCCTCGGTTTTCTATCCAGTGAACCCTGCGTTGCTGATGTCGTAGTGGCCCATGCCGGTTACCTGAAGCCCTTGGAAGTTGGGCACGGTCGCCGAGATGAAGTCGATGAAGTAGGGCACGATGAACGGCACCTCCTCCCAGAGAAGGGATTGGATCTGTCCGGCGAGGTCCCGCTGCACGTCGAGATCGGGAGCAGCTGCGAAGTCGGCAAACAATTGGTCGTAGTCGGTGTTCACCCAGTGGGACGCATTCCATTGCCCATCGCTCAGGAGCGGTGAGCCGAGATAGACATTGGGCACACCACGGTGACCGTAGTTGACGATGCCCATCGACTGCACGCCACCCGGCGCACAGGGCCCCTCATAGGGGAAGCTGCACCAGTAATCCTGATAGTACGTGCCGCTGTCGTAGACCCCTAGCGGTGAGAGGGTGACGCCGAGCTCTGCGGCCGAGCTCTGAACCAGCTGCGCCAGAAGGTCGATCTCCGCGAACAAGAGGGTGTCGAGCGGAGCGTTGAACCCGTCGCCGAACCCAGCGTCCGCGAGGAGCGATGCAGCTTCTTCGAGGTTCTGCTCCCGCTGCGGGACCGCTTCCTCGTTGAACATGGGGAAGAACTGCCAGATGGGATGGTCGTTGCCCGCGACGCCGAACCCGCCGAGCACGCCGTCGATGAGCAGCTGACGATCGAGCATCAGTGCCATCGCCTGACGGACGCGCTTGTCGCCAAAGGGCGGCTGGCTCGTGTCCATGTAGATCTGGCGATGCTGCGCGGTGGGCACGCTCTGGATCGTCGCACCGCCCGCTTCCAGGGTCTGGGCGTTCGAGAAGCTGACTCGGTACAAGACATCGAGGCGGCCATCCTGGAAAGCGATGACCATGGACGCCTCGTCGGCAAAGAACGACACCTCCATCCTGTCCGGCTGGGCGGAGTTGTCACCCCAGTAGTTCTCGTTCTTTACGTACGTGGCCGAGACCCCTGGGTCATAGCTTTCGTTCACCCATTCGCCGGTGCCGATGAAGCTCTGCTCGTAGGCACCTGCTTCGTACGTCTCCCAGAAGGAGGCTGGAAGAATGGTCGCGTTGTAGTTGTCGGAACTGACGAAGAACGGGAAGGCTCCGTTCGGCCGAGCAAGGGTGAACTGAACGGTGGTGTCGTCTATCGCCTCCGCTGCGGCGCCGGCTTCCACGGCGAAGGTTTCATAGGCCGAGCCGGCGTTGCCTTCGCCGATCGGGCCGTTGAACGTGGCCGCGACATCCTCCGCCGTGAGCGGGGTGCCGTCGTTGAAAGTCACTCCCTCACGCAGCTTGAACGTCCATACGTCGAGGGTTTCGTTGGGCTCCCAGCTCTCCGCGAGCACGGGAACGAGGTTGAGCTCTGAGTCGGAGAAGGTCAGGTACTGCCCGGTTTGGCCAAGCAGGGAGAGTCCGGCCTCGTCGTTGATGAGTACAGGGTCGATTCCGACTGCCGGTGGTGGAGCTAGCCCGACGCGGACGGTCACCGGTCCTTCCGGCGCAGGCTCGGGGGCCGGTGCCGGCTCGGGAGCAGGTTCGGGCTCCGGAGCCGGTTCGGGTGCGGGCTCAGGCGCCGGCTCAGGCGAAGGCTCCGGCTCAGGCGGTGCCGGCTCGGCTGAGTCGTCGTCGCCGGCGCATGCGGCCGCCAGGAAGCCCAGCGCGGGGATTGATATGCCAATGATGGTGCCGCGGCGTACGAACTCACGCCGCGAGATCTTCCCCGCCCTGTACTCGTCGATGATGTGGTTCTCGATCTCCGACGACTCTCGACGGATCTCATCGACTCGCTCTTGCTCTGCTCGTCTCTCCGGATCGCTCACGTCTGTTGGCCTCCCAACTCGCAACGCTCAACGGCTCCCGCTTGCCAGATCGCACGTGGACACGGCCGTTGGATCTCCCCGTGCCAGCGGCAAACGATACGCCGCTGTCCTGGACAGTTCAACGGCCAAGATCTCTTGCGGCCCGCCGTGAACGGTGACCGGCTGCTCGAGCGATTACGGCAACCCGAGGTCGTTCTCGTCGGCAGCCGCGCGAGCTTCGTCATAGCCGGCATCCGCATGACGGAGGATGCCCAGACCAGGATCGGTGGTAAGAACCCGCTCGAGTCTTTCGGCGGCATCGTCCGTCCCGTCCGCGACGACCACCATGCCGGCGTGGATCGAGTTGCCGATTCCAACTCCGCCGCCGTGGTGGACGCTCACCCAGGTCGCCCCCGCCGCCGTGTTTAGAAGCGCGTTCAGAATTGGCCAGTCGGCGATCGCATCGGAGCCGTCCCGCATCGACTCTGTCTCGCGGTACGGAGAAGCTACCGATCCCGAGTCGAGATGATCGCGACCAATCACGATCGGAGCACTGACGCGACCAGACAGAACCAGGTCGTTCATCGCCAATCCCGCTCGTGCTCGATCGCCGTATCCGAGCCAGCAGATACGAGCCGGTAGACCCTGGAAGGCAACTCGACTCGGAGCCAGTTCGAGCCAGCGCTGCAGGAGCTGGTCTTCGGGAAAGAGTTCCCTGAGCATCTGATCGATCGCTGCGATGTCAGCAGGGTCGCCCGAGAGCGCAGCCCAGCGGAACGGGCCGTTGCCACGACAGAACAGTGGCCGGATGTACGCCGGCACGAATCCTGGGTAGTCGAACGCGCTCTCAACCCCAGCTGCGAGCGCCTCTCCGCGAAGGTTGTTTCCGTAGTCGAAGACATGAGCGCCCTGACGGGCGAACGCGAGCATCGCTTCGACGTGAGCTGCAATTGATTCACGAGCTCTCCGGAGATACTCGTCCGGGTCGGACGCCCGGAGCGAGGCGGCGGCGTCGACGGAGAGGCCAACGGGGACGTAGCCGTTCAACGGGTCGTGCGCGGCCGTCTGATCGGTGACCAGATCGAAACGGACGCCTCGTCGGGCAAGCGCTGGCGCGACCTCAGCGGCGTTTCCGAGCAGCGCGACCGAGAGCGCTCGACGGTCGCGCGCAGCCGCCTCAACGCGAGAAAGCGCATCGTCCAGCGATTCAGATGCTTCGTCGAGGTACCGGGTCTCGAGACGACGCTGAATTCGCTCCGCGTCAACCTCGACACACAGAATCGCGGCGCCGCACATCGTCGCCGCCAGTGGCTGCGCACCACCCATCCCGCCAAGTCCGGCGGTCAGGATCGTCCGACCGGCAAGCTCGGACGAGCCAAAGTGCTTCTCACCGGCAGCGGCGAGCGTCTGGTAGGTGCCCTGGAGGATCCCCTGCGTGCCGATGTAGATCCAGCTCCCTGCGGTCATCTGGCCGAACATCGTCAGGCCGAGCCCCTCGAGTCGGCGGAACTCGTCGTAGGTGGCCCAGCGTGGAACAACCAGCGCGTTCGCGATGAGTACGCGCGGAGCCGCCGGATGCGTGCGAAAAGCGCCCACCGCCTTCCCGCTCTGCACGACCAGGCTCTGGTCTCCCTCGAGCAGAAGGAGAGCGCGCACGATGCCCTTCAGAGCGTTGTGGCTTCGGGCGACGCGGCCGGTACCTCCGTAGACGATCAGGTCTTCCGGTTGTTCGGCGACCTCGGGATCGAGATTGTTGAGGAGCATCCGGAGTGGCGCCTCCGTCTGCCAGGAACGAGCGTTCAAGGTTGTGCCTCGTGGGGCACGGACGGCTGAGAGGTCTCCGCACAGCTCTTCGACGATGGTGTCGACGGGTCGAACGGTCGTCATTCGGCCGCGTCCTGGATCACGCGAACTCGCCCACAACGTCTTCGACAGCTTCGATGAGCTTCCGTGATCGAATAGATTCGGCGACTTGCTCGATCTCGCCAGAGAGAGAGCGGTCGTCGACGAGACGTGGGACGAGCCTGCGAATGAACTGCTGCGCGGCGATCCCACCGGGTCCGGGCGTATGCGGGGCATGGAACTCGACCGCCTGCGTCGCGGCGAGCAACTCGATCGCCACAACGCGCTCGGCGTTGGCAAGCACCTGCCAGGCTTTCAGTCCGGCGGCGTTTCCCATCGAGACGTGATCCTCTTGGCCTGCGCTCGTGGGGATGGAATCCACGCTTGCCGGATGCGCCAGCACCTTGTTCTCGCTGACGAGAGAGGCCGCGACGTACTGCGGAATCATGAAACCCGAGTTGAGGCCGCCGTCGCCGGTGAGAAACGCCGGCAGCTCCTCGGACAGTGCCGGGTTGACCATCCGCTCGATTCGGCGCTCCGAGATCGACGCGATCTCCGCGAGAGCCATCGCCAGCCCGTCGAGGGCGAACGCAAGCGGTTGACCGTGAAAGTTGCCGTTGCTGAGCACGATCCCGTGCTCGACGAGCACCAGCGGGTTGTCGGTGGCTGCGTTCAGCTCGACCTCGATGCTGTGCTGGGCATATGCGACGAGGTCTCGGGCGGCACCATGTACTTGCGGGGCACAGCGCAACGAGTACGCGTCTTGGATCTTGTCGCACCACCGATGCGACTCGTTGATCGAGGAGCCCTCGAGGAGAAGGAGAACATTCGCCGCCGAGGCCGCCTGACCCGGCAGCGGGCGCAGGGCGTGAATCTCTGGGAAGAAGCTCGCCTTCGAGGCCTTGAGCGCATCGACCGAGAGCGCGCAAGCAACGTCAGCGGCCTGCAGCAGACGCCGACTCCGTACGAGCGCCAGGGCCCCGAGTGCGGTCATGAACTGCGTTCCGTTGATGAGCGAGAGCCCCTCTTTCGCCGCCAGCGTCACCGGCTCGAGCCCGACGCTCGCGAGTGCCTCTCGTCCCGGGAGCTCTTGGCCATCCACAGTCGCGAACCCCTCCCCGACAAGCGGAAGCGCCAGGTGCGCCAGCGGAGCGAGATCACCGCTCGCGCCGACGCTTCCGCGACTCGGAACGCGAGGGAGCACTCCCCGCGCAAGGCATTCGAGGAGGAGTTCGACGGTCGCGACTCGCGCGCCGGAATACCCCTTGGCGAGCGTGTTCGCGCGGAGCAGCATCGCGGCGCGGATCACGTCATCCGGATACGGATCGCCGACGCCGCAAGCGTGACTCCGGAGGAGGCGAAGTTGAAGTTCGTCCACGAGATCGGCCGGGATCTCTTCGTCGACGAATCGACCAAATCCCGTGTTGATGCCGTAGGTCCGTTCGCCGGCGTCGTGAGCGATGGTCTCGACGAGCAGTCGGGCTGCCTGCATCCTCTCGCGCGCTCGTTCCGAGAGCACGGCAGCTGCCTGTCCCGTGGCCACCGCCCAAAGGTCGTCGATAGTCAGGTCGTCCCCGGTCAGGCGAATCGTCGTCGCGATTGCCACGTGATGAAGTCTAGTGACGGCGGTGGTCGCCGATCTCGCGGACGCCAACGTGAGGTTCCGGGCCGATCGACTAGCCTTGAACAACGGATGGGGGTCGCGTGAGCAGGACGACGTGCGGATAACGACGATCGAGACGCGACGGTATGTGCTCCCACTCGATCCGCCGTTTTCGGCAGCCTGGGATCCGATTCCGCGGCAGCACGTCGCCGCGACGATCGTGATCGTGCGAACCGACGAAGGAATCGAGGGGTACGGGAGCGGCGACGACGCGCCGCCAGTGGATTTGCTCGAACGGCTCCTCGTCGGGGTGGATCCTTTCGAGACCGAGCTTGTCCATGAGTTGTGCGAGGCCGTCACGTTTCACGGCACGAGGGCCTGGACGGCGGAGATCGCCTGTTGGGATCTAGCCGGGCGGGCGTCGGATCAGCCGCTCTGGAAGCTCCTCGGGGGAAGTCGAGACCAAATCCGTGCGTACGCGTCGAGCGGCGAGATCCTTCCGGCCGCTGAGCGTGTCGCCAGAGTGATCGAGCTGCGGGATCATGGGATCCGCGCGGTCAAACTGCGACTCGATCCTCGCGACTGGCGCCGGACCCTCGAGACCGTTTCGGCCGTTCGGGGCGAGGTCGGCTCGTCGGTGGAGTTGATGGTCGACGCGAACCAGGGCTGGCGAATGCCGGGAGATCGAACTCCACACTGGGATCTCGCGACGGCGATCGACTGCGCACGCGAACTCGAGCAACTCGGGGTGTATTGGCTCGAGGAGCCGCTTCGGAGCGACGACCCCGCTGGGTACGAGAGTCTTCGGAAACGCACGCCACTACGTATCGCTGCGGGCGAGACGGCTCGCAGCCTCACCGAGGCGCGCGCGCTCGTCGAGAAGGGCGGGGTCGATGTCGTCCAGCCCGATGCGGCGCTCGTCGGGGGGATCGGCGGTTGTCGTCAAATCGCCGGTTTCGCCGACGAACACGGAAAGATGTACTCGCCCCATACCTGGACCAACGGCTTCGGCCTTCTCGCGAACCTCCACCTCGCCTTGGCCGTGTCGACGTGCCCGTTCATCGAGGTCCCGTTTGATCCTCCGTCTTGGAGTCGCGAGCGCGCGAGCTGGCCGCTCCCGGCTCCGTTGAAGATCACGGCTGATGGAGGTATAGCTCCACCCTGCGGCCCCGGACTCGGCGCGGTTCCAGATTTCGAGGGTCTCGAGCGCTACCGGATAACGTGACGAGGCACAATCCATCTGCCGTGGAGTCTCTTCAGGTGCACGCCGCCGTCCTGAACGACGTGCAGACGCCGATTTCGGTCGAAGAGGTCACCCTCGATCCTCCGCAGTCGGGCGAGGTGCTCGTCAAGGTCGCCGCGACCGGAGTCTGCCACTCGGACCTCCACCTGGCCGAAGGTCACCTCGGGGACGGCCGTGTTCCGACAGTCCTGGGTCACGAGGGCGCGGGCGTTGTCAAAGCAGTCGGAGACGGCGTCCGGGGCGTTTCACCGGGCGACACCGTCTCGCTCTGCTTCATTCCGGCGTGCCGCGAATGCGACGCGTGCAGGACGGGACACCCGAACCTCTGCGAACCTGGATCGAAAGCGTCGTTCAGAGGGACGATGCTCGACGGTACGAGTCGGCTCCAGTCGGCAGATGGAAGGCGTCTTCAACACTTCCTGAGCGTCGCGTGCTTCGCCGAGTATTGCGTGGTACCGGAGGCGGCCGTGGTGCAGATTCCACCCGATCTCGCGCTCTGGCAGGCCGCACTTATCGGCTGCGCAGCCGTGACTGGACTCGGCGCGGTTCGAAACGCCGCCGCTGTCGAAGCCGGCGAGAGTCTGTGCGTCGTCGGCTGTGGGGGCGTGGGGCTTCAGGTGATTACCGGTGCGCAACTCGCAGGCGCCGATCCGATCATCGCCGTCGACCGCGTTCCGGAGAGGCTCGACCGCGCGCTGGCGAGAGGAGCGACCCACGCCGTCGACTCGTCCACCGAGCAGCCTGCGCGCCAGATCCGGCGCCTGGCCAACGGCGGCGTCGACAAATCCATCGAGGTTGTCGGAGCGACGGAGACCATTCGACTTGCCTGGGATGCGCTCCGTCCAGGAGGCACAGCGGTGGTCGTCGGTCTCGCGCCGATCGGTGTTGACGCGACGGTTCCCGCGATCGACTTCCTCTCGGAGAAGAATCTACGGGGATGCTTCTACGGCTCGGGCGATCCGGGCGCCGAGATTGCCGAGATTGCTGAGCTTGCAATCAAGGGTACTCTCGACCTCGCCGGGACCGTCTCGCACTTCACTGACCTCGGCGGAGTCGAGGCGGCGTTCGAGCGCCTGAGAGCCGGGGTCGGCGCGAGAACCATCGTCCTTCTCGATCGCAAGTTGGCCGGAGCGCCCGACTCCTAGCCTCAATCAGAGCACGACGCGATAGACGCCATCCGCTTCCGTTATCCGTCCGGCGAGTTCAAGCTCGACGAGAGCTGACGAGAGATCTCGGCTCTCGTGGCCGCTGATGCGGACGAGCTCGTCCGCACCGAGGGGCTCGTCACGGAGACGCTGGAGAACCTCTCGGGCCAGCTCCGACAGAGACGCCGTGTCCGCGCCCTTCGACACGGGCTCGATGCCGATGGCGGCAAGAACGTCATCGGCCGAGAGGGCGGGCGCCGCTCCCTGTCGCAGCAGGTCGTTCGTCCCGGCCGAGAGTCCTGACGTGATCTCGCCCGGTACTGCGAAGACGTCGCGTCCGAGCTCGAGCGCGAAATCCGCGGTGATCAGAGCGCCAGACCGCGATCGAGCCTCGACGACGACTGTCGCGAGCGAGAGGCCGGCAATGATGCGATTGCGTGCCGGGAAGCGCCAAGGCGCCGGTTCGACGCCCGGACCCCACTCCGAGACGATCGCTCCGGAACCTTCGATCCGATCGGCGAGGCTCGAATGCGCTCGCGGGTAGTTTCGATCGATTCCGCATCCGAGAACGGCAATCGTCTGACCACCTCCGTCGAGGGCACCGCGGTGCGCCTGTCCGTCTACCCCACGCGCCAGTCCGCTGACGACTACGACACCCGAGACGGCAAGCTCGCGGGCCAGGCTTTTCGCCGCCTCAGCGCCGTAGCTCGAACAGCTGCGGGCACCAACGATCGCGACACATGCACCGCTCAGAGGCGCCGGGTCTCCGCGAACGTAGAGACAAGGCGGTGGATCGTGGAGTTCCGCAAGGAGCGGTGGATAGCTGGCCTTTCCGCGCCCGATTACACGCTTCGCCTCGCTCATCCGGCCGGGGCGAACTCGGTCGGCGATCGGTAGGAGAGCGCCTCGGCCACGTGCTCAGTGGCGACATTCTGAGACCCCGCGAGAGCGGCGACCGTCAAGGCTACTCGCGCGACCCGAGCCCGCCCCCGGGCAGAGAGGGGAAGGGTGTCGACCGCGCGGTCGAGCAAACCGGCGGCTTCTTTTCCCAGCGCGGGCGCACCGTTCCGAAGCGCCTCGCATGCAGCCGTCACACGCACTCGGACGACATCGGATGTCTCGCCAGGCGCGCCGGAGAGCTCGCGTGAGCGAGCCCGCGGCGTCACCACGACGAGATCAAATCGGTCGAGGAGGGCCCTCGAGAGTTTCTCCCGGTAGGTGGCAAGGCGCTGCGCCGAGCAGCCACATTCCATTGCCGGGTCCCCGCGGGCACCACAGGGACAGAGGTTCATCGTGCCGACGAGGAGGAATCGTGCTGGAAAGAGCGCACGGCCGATGACTCGGGCCACCGCGATCGACCCATCCTCGAGCGGTTGCCGAAGTGCCTCCAGCGAATTGCGCGGGAACTCCGCGAGCTCGTCGAGAAGCAGGACACCGTGATGGGCAAGGCTCGCCTCCCCCGGGCGTGGATTCGGACCCCCGCCAACCAGAGCTGCCATCGAAGCCGAATGGTGCGGAGCTCGACAGGGAGGACTCGCGATGAGAGGCCGATCGGGCGAAACGAGGCCGGCGACGGAGTGAATTCGTGTGACCTCGAGCGCCTGCGCGCGCGTGAGAGACGGGAGGATCCCGGGCAGACGGCGCGCGAGCATCGTCTTGCCCGTACCCGGCGGGCCGGCGAGCAGAAGGTTGTGTCTCCCGGCGGCCGCGATCTCGAGCGCACGTCTCGCCCGTTCCTGGCCGCGCACCTCGACGAGGTCGGGTCCCCCGGATTCTTGAGGAGGGTCGACGGCCGCGACAGGCTCCGGCTCGTAGCTTCCACGGAGGTAGGCAACTCCCTGAGCAAGATGCGTGAGCGCGACCGGCTCCACTCCCGCCAGCGCAGCCTCGGGCGCGCTCTCAGCGGGACAGATCAAGCGCTCGAGGCCCGATCGACGCGCCGACTCCGCCGCGACGAGGATCCCGGGCGTCGGCCGGAGTCGACCGTCCAGGCCGAGCTCACCGACCGCGGCGTGGCCTTCGAGCCGCTCAGCGGGTATCTGCCTCGAGGCCGCGAGCAGGGCGAGCGCGATCGGAAGATCGAAACCGCTGCCTTCCTTCCGAAGGCCGGCGGGCGCCAGATTGATCGTGATCCGCTTGCCCGGCCACTCGAGCTCGGCTGCGGCAATGCCGCTGCGTACCCGTTGTTTCGCTTCCTGGCAGGCTTTGTCGGGAAGCCCGACAATGGCAAAACTCGGAACGCCGCGCTGGAGGTGCGCCTCGACCTCGACCGGTCGAGCGTCGAGGCCCACGAGGGTGTGCGTGGTCGCAGACGCAAGCACCGGCCAAAGCTAAGCGCGAAATGAACTACTTTCGTGCGTCGCTTTGTGTCGAATCGTCGCCGTGACGGCGACGGAAGATCCCAACTCAGTCGAAGCCGACCCGTTCAATCTGTCGCCCGATTACGGCAGCTGCTTCGAACGAGACTTCGAGCTCAGCGAGCCGCGGGTGACGAATGAGCCACGTCTCAGCCGCGCGCCGCAGACGGCGCCGTTTTTCGTCGTCGATTGCCTCGAGCGCGGTTCCGTACGCGTTGCCAGAGCGCGCCTTCACCTCGCAGAAGACGAGCCGACGACCCCGCCGCAGCACGAGATCGAGCTCGTTTCCGCCTGCGCGAACATTCGCATCGAGCACGAGGTAACCCCGGAGGCGATAGTGTCGGCGGACTCGGCGCTCAGCGTCGGCGCCGAGAGTCCTCATCCTCCGGCCGCGGTCGCGTAACAGCGAGCGTCGAACGAGCGGCGATGGATCTCGGTCGGCCCCCGGGCCCGCACCGCTGCAGAGTGGTCGGGCGTGATGTAGCCAACGTGCGAGGAAAAGCCGTAACCGGGAAAAAGCGCGTCCATACGATGCATCGACCGATCGCGCACGACCTTGGCGACGATTGAGGCGGCGGCGATCACGGCGCTCCTTTCGTCGCCATCGACGATTGCCTCGTGGTCGGGTGCGGTCGGGCCCAACCGGAAACCGTCAACCAGGCAGACCTCTGCTGGCGGTGTGAGACCAGCCAACGCCTCCTTCAGACCACGCAAGTTCGAGCGATGCAACCCGTCCCGATCGATGACGGCGGGTGGAATCACCCACACGCTGACCTTCGTCGCGGCCCGAAGAACGTCTTCAAGGAGTTCAGCCCGAGCCTCAGGAGTGATCTGCTTCGAATCGTTCAGGGATGCGAGCGGGCGAACCCGATGATGGCGGAGCGTCGCGTAGTCGAACAGGACCCCGGCGGTCACGAGCGGACCGGCGAGGCTTCCGCGGCCGGCCTCGTCTGCACCGGCGACATATCGGACTCCGAAGCGACGATCGAAGGCGAGAAGTTTTCGGCCCGGCTTCATGGGCCGCAGGCTAGCGGTTACTGCTGCTGTTTCTCGCGAACGCGCGCCTTCTTTCCCACCTTCGACCGAAGGTAGTAGAGCTTCGCGCGGTTCACGTCACCGATGGTTTGTACGTCGATCTTCTCGATCTTCGGTGAGTGAACCGGGAACGTCCGCTCGACCCCCACACCGAACGAGGTCTTACGCACAGTGAATGTTTCGCGTGCCCCCGCTCCCTGACGCTTGAGGACGATTCCCTCGAAAACCTGAACTCGGCGCCGCTGACCTTCGATCACCCGGAAGTGAACGCGGACCGTGTCGCCCGCCTTGAACGCGGGGAGGTCCTCACGCAGCTGTTGCTGCTCGATGATGTCAATGGGGTTTGCCATACAAAGGGTCCGGCGACCGGCCGCAAAATCCTAGCTAAAGCCAATCCGTTGGGGCGGCCAATAAATGGCGAATACCTCGCCGATGAGGTTCTCCCTCGGGACCGCTCCCCAGACCCGGCTGTCGCACGACTGGCTCCGGTTGTCTCCCATCATGAAGTAGTGCCCATCAGGGATGGTCTGAGGTCCATAGTTCGCCGAATCGCGGGAGCCTTCCTCGATGTATGTCTCCTCGATCTGAGTTCCGTCAATGAACACGATTCCCTCGCGAATCTCGACGGTTTCGCCGGGCAGTGCGACGAGACGTTTCACGAACGTGCCGCCCGCTCCGCAGCGCTCGAGCGCCTCAGGAGGGGTCTCAAAGACGACGATGTCCCCCCGCTCCGGGTCTTTGAAATGGTAGATGAACCGGTTCGCGAGCACACGATCGGAGAAGTCGGCCTCACAGCCGGGCAGCGGCTCCGAACAGTGGAGGGTCGGCTCCATTGAAGAGGACGGTATGCGGTACGGATTCACGACCCAGGCCTTGATCGCGAGCACCGCCGCGACGGCGAGGGCGATCGTGATGCCCCAATCGACGATCGTCCTCCACGGCGACGGCAGGCCCGCGGTTAGTCTGTCGATCGGCCCCTTCATTGAGTCACAGTCCGCTCACGGCTTCGATCATGGCGCCATCGCTCAATCCGAGCGTGGTCTCCAGATAGCAGGACATCGGGAACACACCAGCCCTGGAACTCGGCGGGACGGGTGTACTGGGGAAACTCAAGACCACCATTCAGAGCCTCGGAGTACGTCTCGACCGTACCGCTTTCCTCCTTGAGTGCACCCGGAAGCCGGCGCGCAACCGCGTCGATCAAGACCATCGCCGGCAACTCGCCGCCCGAAAGGACATACGGACCAATCGAAATTCGCTCGGTCGCGACGTGTTCGAGGATCCGCTCGTCGAACCCCTCGTACCGCGCCGTGAGCAGTACGAGCTCCGGCTCGGAAGCCAGTTCCTCGACGAGACTCTGAGTGAGCTGGCGACCCTGCGGAGTGAAGGCCACGATCGGTCCCTTGGGCATCCCGCCGTACACGCGTTCGACGGCGGCACAGACCACGTCCACCCGAAGGAGCATCCCCGCACCTCCGCCGTACGGCTCGTCGTCAACCTGCCCGCCAGAGAGCGGCGTGTAATCCCGATAGCTGAGGAGCCGCAGGTCGAGCGAGCTCCCGAGCGCAGCCGCAAGCGGCCTCTGTTCGGTCAGCCAGGCGAATGCACGCGGGAGAAGGGTGAAAACGTCGATGCGCAACGCGGATCCGGGGAAAAGGTAGCTGGCTTTCGATCTCAGTCGCGCCAGGAGCGCTCTCGACCTAAGTGCCCCCGGTACTAGGGGACAAATCCCGACGCGACGACGATCCGGCCCGTCGTCAGATCGATCCTTTGAACACATTCGGCGACCATGGGGAGCAGCTCGCCAGAATCGAGCTCGAGTACGTCGTTCGCCACTCCAGGCGTGACGTCTTTCACTGTCCCCAGTGTGCGGCCGTCTTCTCCCTCAACTCGGAGGCCGACAAGCTGGAAGACGTAGTACGAATCTTCATCGAGCGCTGGGAGCTCGGAGGCTCGGATCTCAATCCACTGTCCCTGCTCGGTCTCTTGGTCAAGCTGAATCACCGGGCGGCCACCGGCGAGCTTGGACGTCACGACTCGGGCGGGTTTCCCGGCGACGTAAACGGTGGTGCCGACGGCGAACCGCGCGGAGTCCTCACTCGCATCCTCGACGACGAAGGCGCCCTCGAGCCCGTGCGTGCGGCCCACCCGGCCGATCCGCACCCAGGTGTCTTCGTCACCCATGGCCGCCGACGCTATTCGACGATCTCGAGGTACCGTCGCTCGCCGCACCGAACTCCGCTTGCTCGTACGAGCGTCCGGAGCGCTCTGGCGACTCGACCGTGTCGTCCGATGACCTTTCCGAGGTCGTCCGAGGCAACGTGGAGTTCGAGAATCACCGCATCGTCCCGCTCCGAGCGTTCAACGCGGACGTCGTCGGGCGAGTCCACGAGTTGCCGTGCGAGGTACTGGAGCAGCTCCTCCACTACGGTCTTGTGTGCGATGCCGCAAGCGCCATGATCAGCTAGGCGCCGAGCTCGACTCCCTCGGCCTTGAGGAGCTTTCGAACGGCATCGCTCGGTTGGGCGCCCTTCGAGACCCACTCGCGAATTCGCTCCTCTTCGAGATCGATCGTGGACGGGTCCGTCTGGGGGTTGTACCGACCGACGATCTCGAGGAACTTCCCGTCGCGCGGTGACCGTGAGTCAGCCACCACGACGCGGTAGATCGGATTCTTCTTCGACCCGACTCGGGCCAGTCTGATTCGTACCAAGCTCTCCTCCGTCCTCGTCTAAGCAATCCCGCGTGGATTCCTCAACGTGTTCTCCCCTTCATCTGTTGGGCCATGATCGACTGGATGTTCGGCGTCTTTCCCTGACTCATCTGCTTCATCATCTTCGCCATCTGCTTCCGGGCTTGCAGGAGCTGATTGACCTGTTGGACCGACGTGCCGCTTCCGTTGGCGATTCTCGCCCTCCGCGAGCCGTTGATGATCTCCGGACGCCGGCGCTCCTCAGCCGTCATCGAGAGCACGATCGCCTCGACACGCCCGAGATCGCGATCGTTGAAGTCGACGCCTTGGAGCTGCTTGCCCAGGCCAGGAACCATCGAGAGCATGCTCTTCACCGGGCCCATTCGCCGCATCATCTTGTACGCGGAAAGGAAGTCGTCGAACGTGAACTGGCCCTTCTTTAGACGCCGCTCCATCTCCGCTTGCTCGTCCTCCTCGGCGGCAGCCTCGGCGCGCTCGATGAGCGTCAGGACGTCTCCCATCCCGAGGATCCGGGAAGCCATGCGGTCCGGATGGAAATACTCGATGTCGCCGAGCTTCTCGCCGGTCGAGGCGAGCTTGATCGGCTTGCCAGTGACCGCCTTCACGGAGAGCGCAGCGCCACCGCGCGCGTCTCCGTCGAGCTTCGTGAGAACGACGCCGTCGAAGTCGACATGCTCAGAGAAGGTCTCCGCGACGGCGACCGCGTCCTGACCGGTCATCGAGTCGAGCACCAGCAAGACGTTGTGCGGCTTGGTCTCATTCCGTACCCGGACGAGCTGGTCCATCATCTCCGCATCGATGTGCAGGCGACCGGCCGTATCGACGATCACAACGTCCCGACCTTGCGCCCGGGCCTGTTCCATACCCGTTGCGGCGACCTTGACCGGATCCTTCTCCTTCCGATCGAGGTAGACCGGAATCTGGATCTGCTTGCCAAGCTGTTCGAGCTGATCGATCGCCGCCGGTCGCTGGAGATCGCAGGCGACAACCGCGGGAGTTCGATTCTCCTTGCGGAGCAAGAGAGCGATCTTCGCGGCGCCGGTCGTCTTTCCCGAGCCCTGAAGGCCGGCGAGCAAGATTACCGTCGGTGGACGTCCGGAGAAGGCGAGCTTTGAGCTGCCGGAGCCCATCAGCTCTGTGAGCTCCTCGTGGACGATCTTGACCACTTGTTGCCCGGGCGTGAGGCTCTTCATAACCTCCTCGCCGAGCGCGCGCTCCTTCACCTTCGCCACAAAGTCCTTGACGACCTGGAAGTTGACGTCCGCCTCCAGAAGCGACAGTCGGATTTCGCGCATCGCGGCGGAGAGATCTTCCTCGGTGAGCTTGCCTCGGCCTTTCAGATCGCCGAGCGTGCCCTGGAGCTTGTCTGAGAGTGAGTCGAACACGGGCAGCCCGGAGTGTAGCTAGTGGTCAAAGGCCCGCTTGGCCGGTCGAGAGGTCCTCGCCGCTAGGCGCAGGCGATCAGGCGAAGGCCCGCCGTTCGGCAAACGGCAGCGGCATCGTGAGGTAACCACGCCCACCTTCTTGGGGCACCCCTCTCCCACCACCCGGCGTCGAGCCTAACGAAGAAACTCGCGCGCGTGTGAGACCGATTGCGGCGAAAGTGAGAATTCTCGACCGTCCGGCCGGCGGGCGTCCTCAGCACGTGGCCTGACACCGCGGTTCGGCGGACCACTTTGACCCGAGAGACACCGACGACTGTTGACACGTTGGCACCGGCCGGCGCCGCCCACAGCTACTCCACCGAGACGAGCGCGCGCGCGAAGTCGCCCGGATCGAACGGCTGAAGATCGTCGAGCGTCTCACCGATCCCGACGAGCTTCACGGGGAGTCCCAACTCAAAGCTGATCGCCAGCGCGACCCCGCCTTTGGCCGAGCCGTCGAGCTTGGTCAGAGCGACGCCTGTCACATCGACGACCTCTCCGAACAGTCGAGCCTGTTGAAGACCGTTCTGGCCCGTCGTCGCGTCAATGACGAGCAACGTCTCGTTCGGCGCGCGCTCTAGCCGACTCTCGATCACTCGTCGGATCTTGGACAGCTCCTCCATGAGATTGGTCTGTGTGTGAAGCCGGCCGGCCGTGTCGACGATCACGACATTGCGACCGCGCGCTTCGGCAGCTTCGATCGCGTCGAAGGCGACCGACGCCGGATCCGCACCCCGGGTGGAGCCCACGAAATCGGCCTCTGCGCGCTGTGCCCAGATCTCGAGCTGTTCCTCTGCGGCAGCCCGGAAGGTATCGGCAGCCGCGACGATGACCGTCCGGCCGGACTCGTTCAACCGACTCGCGAGCTTTCCGATCGTGGTCGTTTTCCCGGTCCCGTTGACGCCGACAACAAGCACGACGCTCGGCTCTGCCCGGACGTCCAGCTGCACCGGCCCCGCAGGGGACACGAGATCGGTGACGATCTCTTCAAGACCTTCGACGAACTCTGCCTGCGTTGCGGGCTCGCGCGCTTCGAGCCGCTGCACGATCTCGACGGTGGCGGGCACGCCGCAGTCAGCGGCAATCAGAGCTTCCTCGATCCGTTCCCAGACCTCCTCATCGCCCGGGTCGAACACCGCCGACGACAACTCGCGGGTGAGGGCCTGACGGCTAGTCGACAACGAGTCGCGTAACCGGCGGAACCAGCCGCCGCGCTGCTCCTCCTCAACTTCCTCGACAGAGCCGTTGTCGCCGAGGAACTCCGCCCAGCTTCGTGTCACGCGCTCTGGGCCTGCGTTGGTGCCTCAACCAGGCGCTTCGAGACGATCTGGGAGATACCGTCAGGGCCCATCGTGACGCCGTAGAGGATATCGGCGGCTTCCATCGTCCGTTTCTGATGGGTGATGACGACGAACTGCGTCCGATCGGAGAAGCTGCGCAGCAGATCGACGAACAGCCCGATGTTGTTGTCGTCCAGCGCCGCCTCGACCTCGTCCAGGAGGTAGAAGGGACACGGCCGGGCAAGAAATAGCGCGAACAGAAACGAGATGGCGCCGAGGGCCTTCTCGCCGCCCGAAAGAAGCGACAGCCGTGTGATGCGCTTCCCGGCCGGTTGGAGCTCGATCTCGATGCCGGGCTCCTCGTCTTCTTCGGCCGAATCGGTCAGGGTTAGCCGACCGCGGCCCCCAGGGAAGAGAGTCCCGGCGATCTCCTCGAAGTGCGCTTCGACTGCTTTGTAGGTCTCCGCGAAACGCGTCTCGACTGTTTCGGTGAGCTCGGCTCGTAGCGACTCCAGCTCGGTGAGCGATCGTTCGAGATCCTCGCGCTGCAGGACGAGCTCATCCAGTCGCGTCTTCTCCTGTGCATGTTCTTCGGCGGCAAGCGGGTTGACGTTGCCGAGCGACTCGCGACGTTTCTCCAGCCGCTCGATCTTCGTCTCGAGAGCTGCAACCTCCTCGGTCTCGAGTGCGGCGGGACCAAGGCCGTCTGGTAGCCGATCCAGGATCTCGTCTCGCTCGGCCTCGAGGCGAACCGCGTCCATGCCGATCGACGCCAGGTTCTCGGATGCGGCCGCCACGGCTGTCCGGAGCTCAGACTCTTGCGCGCCGAGACGCCGGAGGGCCTCGCCCAGATCGCCGGCGCGCTTCCCGCCGGCATCGACTCGTGCCCGCAACGGAGCCTCGTATCGAGAGACGGCCTCGAGTGCGCCACGAAGCGCCGCACTGGCTCGCTCGGCGGCCCTGGCGAGAGTAGCGACGTGCGCCGCTTCACGCGGGTCGGGGACGTATGACATTCGGCCGACAGCCGCCTGCGCAACGCGCAGGGCATCGCGCTCTCTTCGCTCGGCCTCGAAAGCCGTCGTCGCCTGCTCCTCTGCCGCGGTGAGTTCGCGCTCCATCTGTAAGAGCTCTTCGGCAAGGGAGCGCCGGCGGGCGTGCATTCCAAGGAGCACGCTTTCTGCCGCCTCTCCGGCAAACCAGATCTCCCCGCGTTCGGGCGCGTACCCATGGCCTTCGCGTGTGACTAGGATTCCGTGCGTTGCCGAGCTAAACCGTTGCACGTCGGCGAGCCAGACATCTGCCAGCAACGCTCCTGTCGCGTCGCGCTGGCCGTGCGCGTGGACGTGGCGATGAAGCGGTTCGGCCCCGGGAACCGGAGGCTGGCTCGAAGGTGCGTCGGCGGCCGCTCGTGGAACAAGGACGCTCACTGCCCCGAGGCCCTCCGACCGCGCGCGTTCAAGGAGACCGAACGCATGATTGAAGTCTCGGGCAAGCACCGCCGAGGCCCGTCCGGCGAGTGCCGCAGCGACCGCGCGTTCGTACCCGTCGGCAATCTCAAGCTCCGAAAACGCCAAGTGCTCCCCGGCGTCTGAAAGTGCCCGGGCAGCCGGGGGAAGTCCTTCCTGTTCAGCGATTCCCTGCTCGAGAGCATCCAGGCGCTCTCGGGAAAGCCGCACACGCTGGCGTAGCGAGTCTCGCTTCTCGCTGAACTGCCGAGCCTGCTCGGCCGCCTTCTCGCAGGAGGCCTCGGCTTGCGCAAGTCGCACAAGCGGCGCCTGATCGACCGGTTCGCTCGCAAGCCGTTGGAGTTTTTCGGCCTCAGATTTGAGCGTCGCCGCGGCTTCGTCAGCGCGCTCCCGGCGGAGTTCGAGCCGCTCGCGCACGCTCCGGAAGCGGTAGAGGGCTGCGGTTGCTTCCTCGTGTCGTGCCGCGGCCTTTCCGAGTTCCTCCTCCGCGCTGTGTCGCTCGGTGAGGACGCCTTCGAGCTTCTGGTCGTGCGTGCGCTTCTGACCGGTGGCGGCAGTCCTCCGCTCCTCGATCGCAGTCAGAGCTTCCTCGAGGTCGAAGAGCTCGGACTGACCTAGCTGAGCCCGGAGACCCTCGAGCTCGTGGCCGAGCTTTTCGGCTCGGGCGGCGGCGCTCGCCTGCAATGCAAGAGGCCGCAGGCGCTTTCGGACCTCCGCTTCGAGATCCCCGGCGCGCTCGATCTGGTTCGCGACCCGCGCGAGCTTGAGCTCCGCCCGATGCCGGCGACGCTTGAACTTCCCGAGCCCGGCTCCCTCCTCGATCATCGCCCGCCGTTCCTCGGGCTTCGAGCTGAGAATTTGTTCGACCCGACCTTGTCCGATGATCGAGTGCATCTCGCCACCCAGACCGAGGTCGGCCAGCAATTCGACCAGGTCGGTACGCCTGACCGTTGCCCCGTTGATCAGGTACTCGCTGTCGCCGTCTCGGCGGAGACGCCGGGCGATCGACAGCTCGGAATAGGGCAATGGACCGTCTCCAGCCGAGTTGTCGAACAGGAGCTCGACGGAACAGTGGTCGATCCCCTTCCTTTCGCCTGAGCCCGCGTAGAGGACGTCCTCGCCTTTTTCGGCCCGCAGCTCGCTTGGGCTTTGGCTTCCGGCGGCCCAAACAATCGCATCGGCAATGTTGGATTTCCCTGACCCGTTGGGACCGACGACGATTGCGACGCCAGGCTCAAGCCGGACCTCGACGGGATCCGGGAACGACTTGAAGCCGCGCAACTTGAGACCGCGCAGAAACACGCGCAGAGAGTCTGCCGAATCCCGCGGATGACGCCTGCCACGAGCAGGCCGCCCCCGAGGTCAGCTAGCGCGGATCCGCTCAAGCGCCTCGCGTGCCGCGAGCTGCTCAGCGGCCTTCTTGGACGCTCCGTCACCTACGCCGTAGCGCTCGCCGTCGATGACGGCAGCACACGTGAAGCGGCGCTCATGTGGCGGACCTTCGATCTCGAGGACGGAGTAGGTAACTTTGAGCTCTCGACGAGCAAGCTCTTCCTGAAGTTCGGTCTTGTAGTCGACGTGATCCCGTAGGGCGTAGTCGATCTGATCAGAGAACGCCGAGACGATCGCCGGACGGATCTGTTCGAAACCATGCTCGAGGTAGAGCGCCCCGAGAGCCGCCTCCACAAGAGCGGCCAGCACGTTTCGATTCACGCGCAGCCGTGCGAGCTCGTCAGGGGCAACTCCATCGACATCTCGTGTCAGGCGATCGCCGAGCCCGAGTCTCTGGCCGACGACCGCGCAGCTCTCGCGCGAAACGACGTGCGCTCGTAACTTCGCAAGCTGGCCCTCTTCGAAGTCCGAGAAGCGCTCATAGAGCTCGCGAGCGATGGCGAGACCAAGAACACTGTCGCCGAGAAACTCGAGCCGCTCGTACGACTCCGCGCGGGTTTCAGCCCAGGAAGAATGGGTGAAGACGCGCTCGACCTGGTGCCCGGGGAGCGCGTCGATCAGCCGGGCTAGCTCACTGATCGCCGATCGAGCCCCGGGACTACTGGTGCTTGTCGATGTAGTCGACAGCCTGTCCGACCGTTTGGATTTGCTGAGCGTCCTCGTCCGAGATCTTGATCCCGAACTGGTCTTCGAGCTCCATGATCAGCTCGACCAAGTCGAGTGAGTCAGCATCGAGGTCTTCCTGAAAGGACGCATCGTCGCTGATGGCGTCCTCCTCGACGCCGAGTTGCTCGACGAGAACCTCTTTCACTCGCTCGGCGATCTCCTCCCGCGTTGCAGCCATGCGTCTGCCTTTCCTCTCGACCTCAGGGGACGGAGGATGCTACCACGGCCTCGCCCATGGATTGGCCGGAGCTGTCAGGCGCCTCGGGCGTCGGCTACGCCGCTCAGCACGAGGCGTGAATGGAGCCGCTCTACAACGTCATGTTGGGCACCGAGAGCCCCCAGTCGAATAGCACTCGCCATGGCGCGACCGGAGGAGTTGCCGTGGGCGATGACTGCAAGACCTCGCAGGCCGAGCAGGTAGGCGCCTCCGTACGTGTCCGGGTTGAGCCAATCGCGCAGCCTCTCTGCGGCTGGCCGAATTAAGAGCCCGCCGACCTTTCCTCGCGACGATGCTCGTACTTCCGACCGAAGCGACGAGAGCACCGTTTTGATCGTCCCCTCGAGGGTCTTCAGCGCGACGTTGCCCGTAAAGCCGTCGCAGACAACGACGTCGGCGGCCCTGTCCAAGAGTTGCGCGCTCTCGACATTCCCAACGAAGCGATCGTTGCCCTCGCGAAGCAGGGCGTACGTGTCCCGAACGAGTCTGTTCCCCTTGTCGGGCTCCGACCCGATCGACAACAGGCCGACCTCCGGATCGCTGACTTCTAGGATTTCCTTGGCGAAGATCGCTCCCATGTCAGCGAACTGAACGAGGTGTTCCGGCCGGGCATCAGCATTCGCGCCGCTATCGATGAGAACGCTTGGCCCACCCGCGGCGGGCAATGCAGCCGCGATCGCGGGCCGGAAGACGTCCGGCATCCGACGAATCTCGAGCAGGCAGGCGGCCAGGACCGCGCCCGTGTTACCCGCCGAGACGACGACGTCTGCGTCGCCGTTCCCGACAGCCCGACAGGCCATGAAGAGACTGGAATCCCGCTTCTCGCGCGCCGCGTCAGCCGGCTTCTCGTCCATCCCGACGACGGTGGGCGCATCGATGACCTCGAGACCGTCGGCGATCGGCTCGAGAACGTCAGCCAATCCGTACAACACAGGAACGATCTCGTCCGTCCGTGCCGCACGCGCCCCTGCAACGATTTCCGCTGGAGCCTGGTCGCCACCCATCGCGTCGATGGCGACGCGCACGGAAGTCATGATCAGAGCGTTGGCGTCTCGAGCGGCTCCACTTCACGACCCCGGTACGAACCGCAGGTCGGGCAGACGTGATGGGGCCGCTTCGGCGAGTGGCATTGTGGGCACTCGACGAGTGCCGGCAGCGACAGCTTGTGGTTCGCCCTTCGCTTGTCGCGACGGGACTTCGAGGTTTTTCGCTTGGGGACTGCCATGCCGGCGGTCGAGTATAGCGACACGACCTTTTGCCTAGCGGCAAAAGCTCGAGCAAAACGTCCGCCTCGTCGCAACGCCCGATTGGTATTCACTTAGATTTCCCGCGCCTCGCGCGGAAAATCTGCGAGTTTCGCCCAGCGTGAATCGGGCTCCGGGGGCGGGCAGGTGCAGGTCGATGTGTTCAAATCGGCACCGCACGAGCCGCACATTCCTGCGCAGTCCGTGCGACAGAGGACTTGCTCGGGCAGAGAGAGAGCAATTTCATCCCGAACCCAGGCCGAGAGGTCGAGCCGTTCGTCCTGCAGGTAGGGCAGCTTCAACTCGTCGACGTCGTCCGGATTTGAGGACTGGTACTCCCGAGCACTGAGCGAAACTCGCTCCTGCCCCTCTTCGAGACACCGCATGCACGGTCCGACCAACAACAGCGAGACTTCGAGCTCGAAGACGCGGCCGGTCGCGAGCTGACTGATGGTGAGGTCGACGACGAGGTCCTTCGGATCCCCGACGTACTCGGTCCCCCCAAGCACGATCGGCTCGAGCTCAACCGCGTACTCTCCATGTTCCCGCTCGCCGACATCGAGCTGAATCGTGCGAAGATCGACGATTGTCACCTAACGAGAGTAGCGGAGAGCTGCTGCCGCTACGCCCACCCGCGAGCGTCGAGCCGCAGTTGGTCGGGAGCGACGGCGGCCGCTAGGGTTGCTCGTCGGTGATCCCGGCGATCACCGACTCCTGCGAGCGCTCGTGCAGGCGCTCCCGCCCCCGGCGGACCGCGCCGAGGAACTTGTCGAGATTGACCTCGAGCGTCGAGAGGATCGAGTCCGCCCAGTCCTCCATCTCGAGGCGTGTCTCGCGAGCCTGACGGCGTGCCTCTTCGAGGATGTCTTGGGCTTGGCGCTCCGCGATCTTCACGATCTCGGTCTGCGAGGCCTCTCGAATGGCCTGCTCGCGCGCCTCACCGAGGATACGGTCAGCCTCGCGCTTGGCCTCGGCGAGCATTTCCTGACGCTCCTTCACGATCCATCGTGCCTGCTTGATCTCCTCGGGAATCGTGGCGCGCATCTGATCGAGGATGTCGTAGATCTCCTCGCGGTCGATGCGGACCTGATCGGTCAGAGGAACGGCTTTCGCGTTGTGCACGAGATCGTCGAGCTTGTCGATCAGTACGAGTACGTCCATCTGCCCTCCAGTCTACTCCTGCGGGCTGACGGGGGCGCCAGGCTTGGGGCGGGGAAAGAGCTCGTCGAATCGTCTGGCCACGGCCGGCGGCACCAGGTCTTCGACGTTGCCTCCGTACGAGGCGATCTCCTTGACCCCGCTGGAGGACAGGAAGCTGTACCTCGAGTCGGACATCAGATACATCGTCTCGATGTCCGGAGCGAGCTTCCGGTTCAGGTGGTGCATCTGGAACTCCCACTCGAAGTCGGAAATAGCACGGAGACCTTTCACCATCGTTCGTGCACCCCATCGTCGAGCGAACTCGACGACGAGTTCCGCGAACACATCGACTTCGACGTTGTCGAGGTCGGCGAGGGACTCCTTCAGGAAGTCAACGCGCTCCTGCACGCTGAACATCGTTCCCTTGTGGTGCGGATCGCGGACGACGCCGACGACGACGCGTTCGAAGATCGTCGAAGCACGTCGAATGATGTCGAGGTGTCCATTCGTCACCGGGTCATAGCTTCCCGGACAGATGGCGGTGATCGGGTCGGAATCGCTCATGGCATACCCCCTTCGAACACGGTAACGCGCACCGACCCGTATCGACGCGAGGTCCGCTTCGGGAGTGGGAACTCGGGCTCAAAGCCTGCGTCGGACTCGAAAACAACGAGTCCGTTGTCACTTACCAGACGAGGGAGATGCTTGGCTAGTGCAGGCAGGAGTCCCGGAAGCCTTTCGTAGGGGGGATCGACCAGGACAAGATCGTAGCGCGCCCTCTGGCCGGCGCCCGAGCTCAGGAACCGTAGGGCGTCGCTCCGCACGATCTCCGCATCGGAGAGGCCGAGCTTGTCGACATTCCGCCGGATAGCTCGAAGTGCATCCGGATTCGTTTCGACGAGCGTTGCCGCGGCGGCACCGCGAGAGAGGGCCTCAAGCCCCATCGCTCCAGAGCCGGCGTAGAGATCGAGCACCCGAGCTCCATCGATCGGCCCGACCAGGTTGAAGACCGCCTCTCGTACGCGATCGGCAGTGGGCCGGGTGTCGTACCCCTTGGGAGCAAAGAGGCGCGCTCCCTTACGCGAACCCGCGATGATCCGCATCGTGCATCAGCCGCTCGACCTCGAGGTCGAACGGGCCGGTGATGTCGCTCGGCTCGACGAGCGAGAGGGCAGCCTTCCGCGCAGCGGCGATGAGCGCTCGATCCTGCCGAAGCTTGACGAACTTCAGGTCGGGCAGACCCGACTGTCGCGTTCCGAGCAGCTGTCCCTCACCACGGAGCTCGAGGTCGACTTCGGCGAGCTCGAACCCGTCGGCAATCGAGACGAGAGCCTGCAGGCGCCGCTGGGCGGAGTCCGTCAGTTCCTCCCGTGACCGGGAGACAAGCAGGCAGTACGACTGCTCGGCGCCGCGACCAACCCGTCCTCGCAGCTGGTGCAGCTGGGCGAGGCCAAAGCGGTCGGCCTCCTGGACGATCATGATCGTGGCGTTCGGCACGTCGACGCCGACCTCGATGACGGTCGTTGCCACCAGAGCGTCGAGCTTGCCGTTGACGAACGACTCCATCACCCCGCGTCGATCCGCCGGCTTCAGTTGGCCGTGGAGGCAGCCGACGCGGAAGCCGTCGAGCTCGGTCGACCTGAGTCGCTCCGCCTCCTCTTCGGCGGCGCGAGCTTCGATCGCCGCGGACTCAGTGACGAGCGGACAGACGACGTATGCCTGACGACCATCCGCGAGATGCCGACGAAGCCGCGTGTACGCCTCGGCACTCCGCTCGTGACCGATCCAACGCGTCACGATTGGTTTTCGATCGGCAGGAAGTTGCGCAATCTCCGTCACGTCGAGGTCACCGTAAACCGACTGGGCGAGCGTCCGTGGGATGGGCGTCGCAGTCATGTGCAAGACGTGCGGAGACTCGGCGCCGAGCGCGCGGCGCTGCTCCACTCCGAACCGGTGCTGCTCGTCAACCACGGCAACCGCGAGGGAACGAAAGTCCACCTCGCTCTGAATGAGGGCGTGCGTCCCCACGGCAAGGTCCGCCTCGCCGCTGGCAAGCCGGTCACGCACTGCCTGATGCTGCTTGCCCGGAACCGAGCTCGTGAGCAACTCGCACCGAACGCCGAGCTCGTTGCAGATGCTCTCCACGGTGAGAAAGTGCTGCTCAGCAAGCGTTTCGGTCGGGGCCATGAGAGCTCCCTGGCGACCCTGCTCGGCCGCTCGGAGCAGCGCGTAGAGCGCCACGACCGTCTTGCCCGAGCCGACGTCTCCCTGCAAAAGGCGCTGCATTGGTATCGGCGTCGCGAGATCGCCGTCGATCTCGCGAATCGCCGCCTCCTGCGCGTCCGTCAACGTGAACGGGAGCACCGCCCGATACCGGCCGACGAGGTCGCCGGGGCGACCGAGAGCGGGTGCAGTCGTCTCTGACTCCAGCGTGCGTCGGCGCCGGAGGAGGCCGGTGATGAGCTGGACGAGTTCTTCGAAGGCAAGTCGGCGCCTGCCGACCTCGGCATCGGTTCGCGTGCGCGGCCGATGAGCGGCCCGCAGCGCATCGGCGCGCGACGGCAAGCTTTCCTCGTGACAGAGCACCGCAGGAAGCGGGTCGGTGAACCACCGCGCCTTGCCGAGAGCCTGCTCCGTGAGATCGAGCAGCTTCGTGGTCGAAATCTCCTCGCTTGCGGGATAGAGAGGGACGAGCCCGAGCGTGTGTAGGCCAGCGGAGTCATCTGCAACCTCGTGGCGTTTCACCTTGAACGATGGCATCCCACGCCGCGGCTCGAGTTCGCCGTGGATGAGAATCGTCAGACCGGGAGTAAGGCTCTCGGCGAGCCAGGCCTGGTTGAACCAGACTGCGGTGGCCCGGGAACCGTTGCCGTCTTTGACCGAGGCCTCGACGAGCTTGAGATTCCGCCTGCGAGTCGGACGCACCCCGATGCGTTCGATCTCACACCTCACGGTGCCCTCCTGCCCGTAGGCGAGCTCACGGAAGCTCGTAGCCTCGCCCCAGTCGAGAAAGCCACGCGGCAGATGCTCGACGAGGTCGCTGACAGTCGTGACGCCAAGGCGGGCGAGTCGTTCGGCGATCTTCGGCCCTACACCGCGAAGGGTCTCAGTGGGTGCCGCAGCGTCAACGCGTGGCGCCATCGGTCTGATGGCGATTGAATGGACTCCGGCAAAGCCGGGCCGCTCGATCTTGGTAGTCGTCGACGTCGCCAGAACGACTCGAGTATAGGTCCCGGCGCGGCCCCCGACTGGACGCCCCTTCCATTTCTTGAGTTTCTGCGGACACTGAGAGTATGCGTCTTCGTAGGAGACGGACGGCGGGCGGCGTATTCGACGGAATGGGTCCGCTCCAGCGGGGACTCCGAGCCACCATCGTGGGTCTCGCCGTGGCCTTGGTCATTCCTGCCTCCGCCTTCGGCCTGGTGCCGATCATCCAGTCAACCGGGTCGTCGCAAGGGAAGCCAACCGTCACGTGGTCGCTTCCCGCCGGCGTCGAGTCGACGAAGGTGGCTGTCGCGACCTCGCCCGATCTCGACACGTTTGGCGAGTTCCCGCTTGGAGCAACAGTGATCTCCGCCGTCGGCATCGGACCGACGCAGACCAGTTGGACGGCCGACAAGGTGCTTGCCAACGGCACGTACTACGTGCACGTCGAGGGCAAAGACGGCCCAGTATTCGACTGGTCGAGCGTCCAATCTCTCGTCGTCGATGACGCTGTAATCGCGGCGAATCTGTTGCTTGCAGGGCACACCGGTGGCAAGGCAACGGCGACGTGGTCGCTGCCACCCGACGTCGAGGTGGTGACGATTGAAGTCGCCACATCCCCGGCGACAACGGGCACGGGAAACTTCGAAAGCCAAAACGTCGTCGACCTGCAAAGCTTTCTCGGTACGACGCAAACTGCGTGGACCTCATCGCGGACGCTCAACCCCGGAACCTACTACCTCCACATCGGCACGCGACATACGAACTGCATCGGCTGCCCGACGCGTTCGTGGACCAGCGTGAACTCTTTCGTCGTTACCGCCAATGGAGGCTCAGGGTCGGCTAGCGGCTCCGACGGAAGCGGTGGGAGTGACGGCGGCTCGGACGGAGAATCGGGGAGTTCTGCCCCAGCGCCGAAGCTGAAGAGGGGCAAAGTGATCCGAATCATCAACGGTGACGCCTTTGTCGTGCGCCTCAATAGCGGGAAGAAGGAACGCGTCCAGTTGTTGGGAATCGACGCCCCCGACTTCCGCCCGAGAGAGTGCTTCGCGCGGAAGGCAAAGAAAGAGCTCGCCCGAATCGTCCTCGGCAAGAAGGTCGTCCTCCGACTCGACCCGACTCAGCGGCTGCGGACCGCTCAAGGGCGGCTTCTCGCATACGCCAACCGGCCTGGCAAGTTCGACGTTGGGAAGCGGATGCTCGCACTTGGGGCCGCTGAAGTCGTCCAGCCGAAGCTCGGCTTCCTTAGGAACAAGGCGTACCGGATGGCCGAGAAGAAGGCCGAGCGCCTCGACCGAGGCCTCTGGGGCTTCTGCAGCGCCTAACGCATCCGTTCGCTTGCGACTTGCTTGGCCAGGGCTCTAACCGCCTCACGAACGCCGTGCCCTGGACTCCGGCGCTTTGAGGTTCGGACTGGCCCGGTCCCCGTCTAGCGTTGGCCCGTGGCGATCGTCCACGTGAACCGGGTGAGGCTGTCCCGCGGGGCGAGGCCGCCGGGTCGCAGACCGCGCCGCACGAAGAGGGTAGGCGGCCGAGCCAGACGCGCGACAGCAAGGCGGGTCGGCCCAATCCCCTCCTGTCTCCATCGAGGCGACAATCCGACCACGACGATCCCGGTTTCGTCTGCCGCGCTGATCACCTCCCGCTCGCCAGGTTCCACCAAGACCGGCTCTGTGACGACGTGAGCCATCTGCTGAACCATGAGTGACGCACTCGCGAGCAACCGGCTAGCATCGCGTTTGCCCTCGCCGGGATCTCCGATCGTCCCGAGCAAACGCAGAGCCGCGCCCGTCGAGCCTGCAATCCACGCTCCGAGTTCGACCGCGGTCCAATCGTGGTCGGCACCGCCGAACGGGACCAGCACAGGCAGTTCACTCCCGAACTCGGGAACTCGACCATCGCGGACGACGAGGATTCCCACATCGCATGGCGAGCTCTCGAGGACCGGCCCGACGGCACTCTTCCCAAGTCCCTTTCCGAGGAGATCTGGAGAGACGTCGATCAGCAGGAGGTCGACATCCTGCTCCGATACGAGCCGAAGCGCGTCGTCACCTGGATCCGTCGACGTAAACGCCGCGGCCCTCGATGCGACGCCCGTGCTGAGAAGTGAGGCGCGACGACTCTGAAGCTCCTGGGTCGCTTGGAGCAGCTCGTCGTCGGTGGCGACAAGCCTGGCCAGGATGAGCTCCCGCGGCGGGTTCACGGCCAGGCGCTCAGCGAGAGCGAGGAGAGCGCCGAGATTTTGGTCGAACGTCGAGAGGACGAGAATCGAACGCTCCGGCTCAGGGACGTCAACCTCTGTGGGAATGAGCGGTCGGAGTGCGACGTCAGAGGTCGGCTTTGACGCTCCGCCCAGCGTTTCATCCTGTCGCAGGATCGATCTCTCGAGTTCCTGTAGAGCTTGGCCCGGATCGATTCCGAGCTCTTCGGCAAGGAGGCGCTTGCCGTCCTGGTACGTCTGAAGTGCTTCCGCCTGTCGCCCCGCGCGGTACAGAGCCAGCATGAGATCGGCTCTGAGACGTTCGCGGAGCGGGTGCTGAGCAACGAGCAACTCGAGTTCCCCTACGAGCTCGACGTGCCGCCCAAGCGATAGGTCAGCCTCGATCCTGAGCTCGAGCGCGGTAAGCCGAAGCTCCTCGAGGCGAGATATCTCCGGTTCGGCGAACGACTCGTACGCGAAGTCCGCGAGAGGAGGCCCCCTCCACAACTCCAGCGCATCCGTCAACACGCTCGACGCAGTCGTCGGCTCCCCGCGTGCCAGAGCCTCCCGGCCCTCGTTGAGTAGCCGTTCGAACCGGCTCAGGTCGAGCCGATCGGGGTCAATCGAAATCACATAGCCGGGCGGACGCGTCTCGATGAGCGACTTCCCCAGCGACTTCCGAAGCTGCGAGATCTGAACCTGCAGGGAGTTGTTCGCCGACTCGGGCGGTTCCTCTCCCCAGATCTCGTCGATCAGTCGCTCCTTGGACACGACCTCGTTCGCGCGGGTGAGCAAGAGCGCGAGGACCGCCTTCTGACGCGATCCTCCGAGCTGAACGGGCTCTCCCCCATCTCGGACTTCGAGCTGTCCAAGGATCAGGAACTCCACGGCTTCCTCGAGCGGAACGTAGCACGGCCCACCGCAAAGAAAGCATCGCCGGCCTCTTCGACCGCGCGTCCGACCACCTTAAGCCTGCGGTAAGCGCCCGATAAGGGCTCCATCAGAGCGCCATAAGCGCCCCGCTCGACCGTGGCCGAGACGGGGCCGCGAGGCGGCCCCACAAGCAAGGGGGCCGCGATGGAGCGCAGGTTCGGCGGCAAGAAGTGGCTGCGGAGGCTGCTTTGGCTCGCCACCGCGACGGCGGTTGGTCTCGCCGGCTGGGCAAGTCTCGGTGTTCACGGAACTCCCGCTTCCGCCGCCGATCGGATGAGCGCATCGATGCCACAAACACACTCCGTCGCACATGACACGCCGGCGACGAGTTGTTCGGCACGTCAGCTCGTTGTTGAGGCGCTCGCGGTGACCGGCGTTGCCGGCGCTCCTCGCTGCTTCCCTGTGACTTCGCCGACCGGCGGCAGCCGGATCGATCCGCTGTACAGCCGTGCCGCAACTCAGATCATCGCGGCCCACGTCCGGGCCGCGGACGCGGAGCCGACCGAGGCTCTCGTCGTCTGCTGGAGCCGCGAGGACTGGTATGCGCTCGACGAATGGTTCGTCGAGAACAAGGGATACGAGATTCAACGTCGCTTCGGGTTCGTGCAAATCCCACATAACGTCATCAACCTCTCCCCGAACGTGTGCGGCTACCTCGACGAACTCGCCTACGAGGGCTCCCGCGTCGAGAACCGAGGCGTTGCATCGGCGGTCGAGGCGCTCGCTCACGAGGCGATGCATGTAGCCGGCGTCCGCGACGAGCGGTCGGCGGAGTGCCGTGGTCTCGAGCTCACGATTCTCGCCACTGTCGCGCTCGGGGCGAGCGAAGCCTACGGGAATCGGCTGCAAGAGATCCACGCCGGTTTCAACGCCGAATACCGCGTCGGGACTGACTACGACACAAGTCAGTGTGAAGCAGCGTGAGTCGGCGACAGACGATGACCTCTGGCAAAGCTGAAGAAGTCGAGCCTTGGCACGAAGCTCTTCACATTCGTCCGCCAAACGAAAGTAGGATCGAAGTAGGAGGCGGGCTCGGGGCCCCGCGGGTGGCTCGCGTCGGTGTGGCCAGCGAACTCGCCCGTCAGGCGGTTGCACCGCTATCGACGGTCGACCGGATGGTTCGAACGATCTCGTCGAGCTCTGAATCCTTGGTCAAGAGCGCCACTGCCCCGGCGCTTCGGAGCGCCTCCGCCTCGCCTGGCTCGACTCCCGCGGTTAGAACGACGACCGACGCCTCCGGGCTTGCGCCGCGTATCGCCGCCGTCGTCTCGACTCCGTCCGTCCCGGGCAATCGGTAGTCCATGAGCACGACATCGGGGTGCGTCTCGCTGCATGCCTCGAGGGCTGACGTTCCGTCGCCAGCCGTACCGACCACAGTGACGTCCGGGGTGACATCGAGGAGCAGCTCGAGCGTTTCTCGAAAAACCTCGTTGTCCTCGACGAGGAGGACCCTGATCGGTTCGTCAGCTGTCATGCCGCCTCTTTATCGGCTAGACCCATCCCCGGATAGATACCCCGCCCGCCGGACGGGACAGCTCAGCTTAGGGAGACGAGTTCGCGACGGCCTTCTCTACCTTGCCGCTCTTCAGACACCGAGTGCAGACGTATTCCCGTCGGGGAACTCCGTCTACCAGGATTCGCACCTTCTGCAGGTTCGGATTGAATCGTCGCCGGGTCGCGACCATCGAGTGGCTTCGATTGTTCCCGAAGGACGGACCCTTCCCACAGATCGCGCAGGTCTTTGCCATACCGGCGGCCGAGTATAGCGACAGCGTTGCGTGCCGACGGGCACTTCGTTCTCACTCGGCGAAAAATCGGTACGAGCCCACGACCGTGGCATCTTGCGCCGCCGGTGGTTCGTCGCAGCGCGCGCCGATTTCACGCTGGAATTCACCGAACGCGGCAACGTCTCCGAGCGGATTCGAGCCATCGTCCGTCTCGATGAACGCGATGTGGACGAAGCTGACGCCATCGGCGAGACGGAACGTCGAATATCGAACGCCGCCAGGATCGTTCGCGCTCAGTTCAGCAAA
>CAYTCZ010000002.1:49727-56200 GCA_964436315.1 uncultured Gaiellales bacterium
GGATCTTGCAGCGAGCGTCGCCAGGGCGAGGCGAAGCGGGGCTCCGCCCCGCGACAGCCGGCCCGTCCAGCGGCTCGAGTTCCTCGGGTCTCTGGGGCGGCGCTCGCAAAAGAGGCAAAGCCGAGACCCGTCGACAGTACGTTTCAGTACGGCGACGGGTCGAGACTGCAGGATCTTGCAGCGAGCGTCGCCAGGGCGAGGCGAAGCGGGGCTCCGCCCCGCGACAGCCGGCCCGTCCAGAGACGCGAGAAGTTACTGGCCGGGCTGCATGGAAGTGCGGAGTTGAACGAAAACGTCCGCCATCTCGAGTGCGGCAACTGCCGCCTCGGCGCCCTTGTTGCCGCGTTCGCCGCCGGCACGCGCATCGGCCTGCTCTCGCGTATCGCACGTGAGGAGACCGAACGAAACCGGCGTGCCGGTGTCGAGACCGGAGAGTTGAAGACCGCTCGCCGCCTCGCCGCAGACGTATTCGAAGTGCGGCGTCTCGCCGCGAATCACACAACCGAGGGCGACGACGCAGGAGTAGCGCCGTGTCTTCGCGAAAGCCATCGCCCCGATCGGGAGCTCGAAGGCGCCGGGGACGGGCATGACGTCGATGTTCTCGCGAAGCACGCCATGGGCCTCGAGCGCCGCGATCGCACCCTCCAAGAGGCGATTCGTGATTTCCCCGTTGTACCGGCTGACGACAATTCCGACCGACCGGCGATGACCGTCCGGCGATCCTGCGTAGACGCCCACCCCGTCCGGGAGGGCGAGCTCTCCCTCGGCGTGTTCCTCGAGCGGTTCGGCACCGTCGCCCTCGAGCAGCGCGACGTCCTCGGCGAGTTCCTCCTCAGTGACGATCAGGTCATCGAGTTCGTCCGCAACCGCCGTCTGGTCCGCGGCAGGCGCCTCTCCGCCGCTGTCGAGCTCAGAGTTCCCGCCTTCGTCCGGTGCCGGTTGGTCGCCTGACGGATCGTCGTTCCTGGTCTCTTCAATCATGGTTCGTCGAGTTTCAAGTCCTGATGGTGAAGCTGGTGCCCCATTTTGGCTTTCTTGACGGCTAGATAGCGAAGGTTCTGGGCATTAGGCGGGACTTCGATGGGAACTTGCTCGACGACTTTCAACCCGTAGGCCTCGATACCCGAGATCTTCTTCGGATTGTTCGTGAGGATTCGGATGGTCGAGAGACCGAGATCCACGAGTATCTGGGACCCGATCCCGTACTCCCTCGTATCGGCCTCAAAACCGAGTGCGAGGTTCGCCTCGACGGTGTCATAGCCGCTTTCCTGAAGCTCGTATGCCTTGAGCTTGTTGAGGAGTCCGATTCCGCGACCCTCCTGGGCCATGTAAAGGAGCACGCCCTCCTCGGCGGCGCCGATATGAGCAAGCGCCTGCTCGAGTTGCTCCCCGCAGTCGCAACGAAGGGAATGAAAGACATCGCCGGTTAGGCATTCTGAGTGGACTCGAACGAGCACATCTTCCTGCCCCTCGACGTCGCCTTTGACCAGGGCAACGTGATGCTTCCCGGTGAGGATCTCCCGGAACGCGACGGCGGTGAACTCGCCGTACGCGGTCGGGAGCTGAACCGTGGTCGCCCGCTCGATGAGCTTCTCGTGTCTCCGGCGATGCTCAACCAAGTCTGCGACCGAGACCATGCGAATTCCATGCCTTCGGCAATACGGAACGAGGTCGGGGACGCGGGCCATCGTTCCGTCCTCGTTCATAATCTCGCAGATCACTCCGGCAGGGGTCAGACCGGCGAGGCGCGCGAGATCAACCGCAGCTTCAGTCTGTCCGGTGCGCTGGAGAACGCCCCCAGGCTTTGCCTTGAGCGGGAACACATGGCCCGGCTGAATGATGTCTCTGGGCCCGGCATTAGGATCGATCGCGACCCTGATCGTGCGAGAACGGTCCGCGGCCGAGATTCCGGTCGTGACACCTTCGCGTGCCTCGATCGAGATCGTGAAGGCCGTCTCGTACGGCGTCTGGTTGTTGTGCGTCATCGGGCGGAGACCGAGTTCGTCACATCTCTCCGGTGTAAGACAGAGGCAGATCAAACCGCGCCCGTGGGTCGCCATGAAGTTCACGGCATCGGGCGTCACGAACTCGGCGGCGATCGTCAGGTCGCCTTCGTTCTCGCGATCGGGAGCGTCGACGACGACGACAAACTTGCCGTTCTGGATGTCGTCGATCGCCTCTTCGACGGTCGCAAACGGTGTGTTCTGCTCAATCCGGCTCGCGGGTTCTGCCATCGCCAGCAATCGTATCGCGGGCAGGGCGCCAGACAGCTAGTGCCCGTCGCGTTCAGCGAGCAATCGCTCCACATATTTCGCCACGACATCCACCTCGAGGTTCACGTGGTCTCCGACCCTGAGCGACCGAAGCGTCGTCGCCTTCAGCGTATGCGGCACCAGGGCGATCTCGATCGCGTCTCCATCCATGGCCGCGATCGTCAAGCTCACACCCTGAATCGCAATCGATCCCTTCTCGACACAGTACCGGGTGAGCTCTGACGGAACGTCGATGCCGAGGCGCATGCCTTCCCCTTCGGGAGCGAGGGAACGCACTCTCCCGACTCCGTCGACGTGACCCTGCATCAGGTGACCCCCGAGGGGGTCGCCCGCGCGTAGGGCGGGCTCGATGTTGAGTTCGTCGCTCGGCCGAAGATGGCCGAGCGACGTTCGATGCAGCGTCTCGGGGACAGCATCGAACACGAGTGTTTCTCCCTCGACCTGGACGACGGTGAGACAGACGCCATTCACGGCGACTGAATCGCCAATCTCCGCGCCGGTGGAGGTTTTCGAAGCCACGATCCGGAGCCGCACACCGTCTTCCCCGCCGGCCATGGCCTCAACCCGTCCGCGCTCCTGGACGATGCCGGTAAACACGTCGAAACCTTAGTGCGTTAGCCGGGGTCGTACCCCTTTGACTCAATCCCCTCGACCGAGCTCTGGAGAAGCTGCCCGGCCTCTGTGTCCTCGAGATCAGCAATCATGCCCGCCTCGGTGAAGATGGCTTCGAAGTCGCCCGATTGGACAATCTCGGCAAAGCGTTCGAAGTCGTCGGCCAGCAGGCTCACGCCTTGAATCAGATCGGCGTGCTCTCCCTCCACATCCTCCGGTGGAGTGATGTCCGTGAGCTCGTCCGCCGAGTCACGCAATGCGTCAACGACGGTCTGAATTTCTGCGGCCATCTGGTCAAAGAGCTCGCTCGCCTCGTCGAGCGACGCGATGTCTTGACCTCCGAGCTCTTCGATGTTCGTTGCGAGTGTCTGAAAAGAGCCCTCGATTGCACTTCCGCCTTGCTGGAGGGCCTGCTCGTACTCCTCCTTGGAGACACGTTCGCCGTCGCTCCCTCCGCCGCTACCACCACACGCGGCGGTAACGGCAATCGCGGCAATCAGAAGCAAACCGAGCAGCGTGCGCGTCATTCCGTGTACCTTCCCTTCCCTCCAGCGCGAGTTGAGCCCACCTTACGTGACCCGTCGGAGATGGTGTGACTGAGCGCGTCGATGTAGCCGCCGCGGGCTACGGCTCGCGGAGGTATCCGACCAGAAGCAGATCCGCGCCAACCTCGCGGACATCGAGCTCCCCAATGTGGTGCACGTCTGCCATCCGTCTGGCTCCTTCTCCGACGAACAGCGGAGGCGCATCGTCCCCGCCGACGATCTTCGGCGCAACGAAGACCACGAGCTTGTCGATCGCGTCGGCCGCTAGAAACCCACCCGCGAGCGTCGGGCCTCCCTCGAGGAGCAGCGACTGAACTCCCTCGTCCGCTAGCCGGGCGAGCTCCTCTTCGATTGAACCGGAGAGCAGTTCGAGCTCTGAGTGAGCCGGGAGCGGGCCGCGGCCAAATGCAAGCCGTCGGGGCTGGCGGGCTGTTTTAACCCCTCTCGCCGTCAGCGCTGGGTTGTCTGCGCGCACCGTCCCCATGCCGACGGCGATGGCGTCACTCGTGGCCCGGAGCTCATGAACGAGCTTCCGCGACTCCTCGCCCGAGACCCAGCGCGCCTCCCCGCTTGAAGACGCCAGCCGTCCGTCGAGAGTCATCGCCGCTTTGTACGTGACGAAGGGCCGGCCGAGAGAAATCCACGTACGAAAGGCCTCGTTCTGGCGTCGCGCTCGACGCTCGAGGTCGCCACCGGGTAAGCGGACGTCGATACCTGCGCCGCGGAGCTGAACGATCCCCTGGCCCCCGGTTTCCGGATTTGAATCCTCAGTTGCAACCACAACCGTCGAGATGCCGGCGGCGATGATCGCGTCGGTACACGGCGGCGTTCTGCCGTGGTGCGGACAAGGCTCCAGAGTGACGTAGAGAGTGCCCCCGCGGGCTCGCTCGCCGGCCGCTTCGAGCGCGACGATCTCGGCATGCGGACCGCCGGCCCGCTCGTGCCAGCCCTCGCCGACGACGTCGCCATCCCGGATAATCACAGCCCCCACCACAGGGTTGGGACGGGTCGTTCCCCTGCCTCGCTCGGCGAGCTCGAGCGCCCGTTCCAACGGTCTCACCGCAAGCTACTCGAGGGCGCGAAGCAGGCGGTAATACGGATGGGGAAGATCACCGTCGTGGAAGATCGCGCTCCCGGCGACGATCAGCCCCGCTCCGGCCTCATGAACGGCCCGGATGTTCTCGGACGTGATCCCGCCATCGACCTGAACCATCTTTTTCGGCAGGAGGTCGCGCAAGCGGCGAATGCGGTCGAGCGTTTCCGGCAAGAACTCGTGTCCGGAATACCCGGGGCGGATCCCCATACAGAGAACGAGATCGGCGCCAATCGAGGCTTCGGCAGCCTCGTCGACCGACGTGTCCGGGTTGAACGCAAGTCCGACCCCGAGATCGTGCTGACGCGCGAGCGCCATCAGGCCGGCCGCGTCGTCAGTAGCCTCGACGTGGAACGTGACGCTGTCTCCTCCGGCTTCGGCAACCTGTTCGATGTGGCGCTCCGGGTTGTCAACCATGAGGTGCACGTCGAGCGCACCGCCGACCTCGTGAATCATGGGGGCGATCGACTCGAGGACAATCGGGCCGATCGTGATCGGCTCAACGAAATGACCGTCGCCGACATCGAAGTGAAAGATGCGCGCGCCGGCACCAAGCAGTTGCCGTACCTGCTCACCCAGCATCGAGAAGTCAGCCGCATAGAGAGACGGCTCGACCTCAGCGCTATGGACCCATTTCGTCCACCCCATCGGTCTGATCTTAGTGCCCCTGTTATCGAACCGGTAACTCAGCTCTCAGGACGGCGAAATCGCGCGATAAAGAATCCCGACGTCCGGTGCCTGTGGGGCAAGGTGAGGAGGAACTCCGGGCGACGGGGATGCGCATATTCGGGAAATTCCCTTCCCAGCGGCTCGATGGTTTCATTGACCGAGTCGACGACCACTTCGTTCTCCGAACGATTGATGGTGCAGACGGCATAGGTGACAGAGCCCCCTGGCCGTGTCCGTCGGATCGCGACATCGAGGAGCGCTCGCTGCAAGTCGGGAAGGGGCTCCGCGCGCCACCGTAGGTCGGGCCGTGAGGCAAGTACACCGAGACCGGAGCATGGAGCATCAAGAAGGACGTGGTCAAACTGCCCGATTCCCTCGGGAAGCTCGAGGGCGTCAGCGCAGATGACGGAGAGCCGCTCGGCTCCCAGACGAGCGGCATTGGCTTCGAGTTCGCGCGCTCGTCCTGGATGTTTCTCGACGGCGAGCACCTCGGCTCCTGATTCGGCAAGTTGCGTCGCTTTGCCCCCGGGGGCGGCACAGAGATCGAGAACGCGTTCGCCCGGAGCGACGTCGACAACGCCGGCCGCAAGCTGGCTCGCCAAGCTCTGCGGCCAGACGACGCCAGCTTCGAGCAAGTCGGGATCGACCTGATCGACCTCCATCGGCCCCGGAGTCAGTGTTCCCGGCCGCAGGCGATTCACCCGGACGACGGTCGGGGCCGACTCGTTCTGGGCCGCCATGAGCGCAATCGCCTCAGCTTTCCCGAGCTCCTCCCACCACCGCTCCGCCACCCAGTCCGGATACGAGTGCTTGACCGCGGCAGCAGCCGGCGTGTCGTCCGTGAGGCCGGCAACGACATCGCGGAGCCCGACCGATAGGCGGCGCATGACGGCGTTGGTAAACGGGACGGCTCGCTCCAAGCCAGCGCGGCGCACGAGTTCGACTGACTCGTTGACGGCCGCGTGGATCGGGACGGCATTCATGAAGGCGAGCTGGTACGCGCCGAGGCGGAGCGATGCACGTACCGGCGGGTCGAGCTTCGCGATCGGCCGGCGACCGAGGGCCTCGATCCCATGATCGAGCGTCCGGACTCGCTGCACTGTTCCGTAGGCAAGCTGCATCGCAAAGGCGCGCTCGCGAGGGCTGAGTTGTTCGGCGGCTGTGCGAAAGACGCGGTCGGCATACGCGTCGTCGTCGAAGACCCGCTGGACGACCTGCAGCGCAACCGTCCGCCCATTCACCGCAGCTCACCCCGCTTGTGAAATGGGGCCCCGTAGCCCG
>CAYTCZ010000002.1:56300-76220 GCA_964436315.1 uncultured Gaiellales bacterium
GCCGCCAAAGGCGCACATGTGAAAGGCCGAATGTGACAAGCATGGAACGAGTCCGGCACGCGATCGATGACTCGCGAGAGAATGCGCTACCGGAGCCCACGGAGATATTCGGCTGCGCTCATCCGGCGCCGTCCTTCCGGCTGCACTTCGAGCAATTCGACTCCGTCATGAACGAGCTTCGCATCGTCCTCGGCCACCTTCGCACTCCACACGAGCAGTCGCCGTCCGTCCACCTCGACTCGAGCACCGATGTGCGGGGCAAGCGCCCGGACCTTGGCAACTACAGCGTCCGGGCCGGCAGACCAGTCGATCTCCCGGTCGGCGGCGACGATCTTCTCCGCATACGTGACGCCCTCGCTCGGCTGCTCGGTGAACTGAGGGTTCGGGAGCACCTCGTCGAGCAGTTCGAGGGCGAGCTTGGCCGCCTTGTCATAGACGGCTCCGGCATCGTCGGTCGGCGCGATCGCGAAAGCTCGTTGGGCCGCGATCGGGCCGGCATCGAGTTCTGGGGTTGTCTGGTGAATCGTTATCCCGGTCTCGATGTCGCCCGCCATGATCGCCCGTTCGACTGGAGCCGCACCGCGCCAACGCGGCAAGAGCGACGGATGCACATTGAGCCAGAGCCGCTCCTCGAGAAGTGACTCCGGGATGAGAACTCCGTAGGCGGCGACGACGACAGTGTGGGAATCGCCCGGGAACGTTTCAAGTCGTTCCGGTGTCTCGATGCGAATGCCGAGCCGAGCAGCGGTCTCCTTTGCCGGATTCGGTCCCGGCTTTCTTCCTCGCCCGCGAGGTCGGTCGGGGCGCGTGAGCAGAAGCTCGATCGAGTGCCGATCGGCAAGGCCTTCGAGAATCGCTGCACCGAGCGGGGCTGTGGCCGCGACCGCGAGCCTCATCGCCGCTCCAGAAGACCCTCAGGACCCGAGCACCGGCTGTTCGCGAAGCTCGGCCAGCGCGGCTCGACGCTGCTCGTGCGTGGTGCGGTCGATGATCAGGATTCCGCCGAGATGGTCGATCTCGTGCTGGAGGACCCGCGCCTCGAGCCCCTCTGCTTCGATCCGCACCTCATCGCCCAACGGAGATTGGCCGACAACGGTGACGGACGTGGGTCGTTCGACCTCCACGACGACGCCGGCCTGTTTCAGAGAGAGACAACCTTCCTCCTCCGTCGCGGTCTCCTGGGAAGTCTCGACGACCGAAGCATTCACGACCGCTGTGACTTCGTCCTCTTCGGATGCCTGATAGACAAGGACGCGCTGGAGAACGCCGACCTGCGGCGCGGCGAGACCCACGCCGTTCGCTTCCTGCATGAGGTATCGCATCATTTCGATCAGCCGCTCGAGGTCCTCGTCGAAGGCCGTCACATCGTTGGCCGGTAAACGAAGCACCTTGTCGGGATACTGGCGGATCTGCGCCAGGGCAATAAGGCGCCGCGCTTCGCGCTCGGCGTCCAGTTCCGCCTGCTCGTTGGAATCGAGTTCTGCCTGCTCGACTTCTTCCTCTACGTCGCTCATTCGTTTTCAGTCTAGTGGTCGACCGAGCTCGGCCCGACCCGGTCACCAGGTCTGCGGATCCACATCGACGGCGGCGCTCAGGCCGTCGCGCCTCATTGCGGGCGCCGCGGCCGAGAGGAGTCTCCCGACTCCACTCGCGAACTGACGCGGCGCCTCGGTCTTCGCCAAGAGTTGAGCGCGGAACTGACCACGTAAGCGAAGAAGCGGCGCGGGTCCGAGGAGGTCGGCTGACGAATCGGCGAGTCGCTCCCGTAGCTCCTCAAGCACTGCGATCGGTGGGCCCTCACTTTCACCGGAGACGATGACACTCACTAGGTGACGAAACGGTGGATATCCGAGCGCGCGACGTCGCTCGATCTCTTCGGTCAGAAACTCCTCGACCGCGTGTCGGGCTGCGAGTCTGATCGGACGGGCGTCGGGGGAAAACGTCTGAACGATGACGCGACCTTGCGAGTGTCGACCGCTCCTGCCGGCGAGCTGGGTAACGAGCTGGAACATGCGCTCCTCGGCCCGGAAATCGGGAAGCGCGAGTGCCATATCCGCATCGACGACGGCGGCGAGCTCGACCCCCTCGAAGTGATGGCCCTTTGCGACCATCTGCGTTCCGAGCAGAACTGCCCGCTCGGCCGAGGCAAACCGCCCGAGAGCGTCGGCCAGAGCCATCGGCGAATCCACCGTGTCGGCGTCGAGTCGGATCCGTTCGAGTTCGGGTAGCTGTTCAGCAAGAAGATGTTCGAGCTTCTCGGTTCCAGCGCCCAGTCGGACGATCTCTGGTGATCCGCACACGGAGCATGCCGTGGGCGCAGGCGCGGTGCGGCCGCAATGGTGACAATGGAGCCGCCGGTCGGCGTGTAGCGTCAGCGAGACATCGCAATCGAGACACCGGATGGTCGTACCGCACGCGCGACAATGGAGTGCGGGCGTCATCCCGCGGCGGTTCAGAAGGAGAATCGCCTTCCCGCCCTCGTCTGCAACTCGGCCGAGCTCGGCAAGCAGCGGGCTCGAGATCGGATAGCTCGGCTCGCGCCGGAGGTCGACGACCTGAACAGTCGGGAGCCTTCCTCCGAGCCGTCCGCCGAGTTCGACATGCGGCACTGCGTGCCAGCTCTCCGCCCGGGGGGTCGCACTCCCGAAGACCGCGACCGCGCCTTCGATGGTGGCCCGTTTGGCCGCCACCGTCCTGGCGTCGTAGCGGGGATCCGACTCCTGCTTGTACGAATGATCGTGCTCCTCGTCGACGCAGACCAGCCCCAGGTTGGTTACGGGCGCGAAGATCGCTGAGCGCGCGCCGATGACAAGGGGCGCCTCCCCGCCCTGGATGCGCTCACGCTCGTCCCGGCGCTCGGCTTCGGTCAGGCCCGAGTGCAGAACGGCGACACGCTCACCGAAGCGAGCGCGGAACCGGCCCGCCGCCTGCGGGGTGAGCGCAATCTCAGGAACGAGGACGATCGCCGATCGGCCTCGTCGTAGAGTCTCATCCGCGGCCCGAAGGTAGACCTCGGTCTTGCCGCTGCCGGTCTCGCCGAAGAGCAAGAAGTTCTCGCCCTCGCCCTCCAGCGCCCCTACGATTCGTGCGACGGCAGCTTGTTGCTGTTCCGTGAGCTGCTCGGGCGGTGGCTCGCCGCGGAGATCGGGCGGCTGCTCACGTCGACGGGCGCCTGAGCGCCGCGTCCGTGTGCTCGGCGCGATCAGCCGCAGAGCCCTCGCCGGCGTCGATCCGTAGTAGTCGGCGATCCACAGCGCGAGATCGACGAGTGCTGGGGGCACGACGCCGAGTACACGCTCGACCGCTTTCGGCTCGATCTCAGGCGGAGGCTCGGGGACGAGATCAACGACGACGCCCCTGCGAGTGGTCCGGCCGAACGGAACCGTGACGACGGATCCCTTTTCCAAGCCGTCGGCGAGGTACGTGAATGGTCGTGCGATCGCCCGCCCGGAGACGAGCGGATAGACGGACGCGTACTGGGCCACGCGCTGGATTCTCGCTGAGCGAGCGGCCGGCCTAGACTCGAGCAGTGACCTGTAGGCCCGCGGCCTCCCGAAGCTCGTCTGCCTTGTCGGTTCGCTCCCACGTGAATTCGGCCTCGGAGCGGCCGAAGTGTCCGTAGGACGCGGTCTTCGCATAGATCGGGCGACGGAGGTCCAGGTCGCGAATGATCGCGCCAGGTCGCAGGTCGAACTTCGTCTTAACCAGATCGTGGATCTGCGCAATCGGAATCTGTTCGGTCCCGAAGCAGTCGACCTGAAGCGAGACTGGATAGGCAACGCCGATCGCGTACGCAATCTGCAACTCGCACCGTTCCGCGAGACCGGCCGCGACGATGTTCTTGGCAACGTACCGGGCCGCATAGGAGCCGGACCGGTCGACTTTCGTCGGATCTTTCCCCGAGAAAGCGCCGCCTCCGTGCCGCGCATAGCCGCCGTACGTATCGACAATGATCTTGCGTCCGGTCAGCCCCGTATCGCCCATCGGGCCACCGGTCACGAACTTCCCGGTGGGATTCACGAGCACGAAGTCGCGATCGCTGAAGCGTCGGTCGTCGTAGAGCTCCTTCGGCAGGATCGGGCTGAGGATGTGCTCGATGATGTCAGGCTTGATCAGCGCCTCTAAGTCGAGTCCCTCGCGATGTTGTGTCGAAACCACGATCCGCTCGAGCTCGACGGGACGCTCTCGTCCCTTGGAGTCGACCTCATAACGCACGGTCACCTGCGATTTTCCGTCTGGCCTCAGATAGGGGAGGATCTGCGCTTTGCGGACCTCGGCGAGCCTCTTCGTGATCTTGTGCGCCAGCGTAATTGGAAGTGGCATGAGCTCAGGCGTCTCGGTGCAGGCAAACCCGAACATCATTCCCTGGTCACCGGCACCGACCTGATCGAGCGGATCTGCGTTGTCACTCATCCGCTGAACTGCGTAGGCGGTATCGACGCCCTGAGCGATGTCGCCGGACTGCTCGTCGAGCGAGACGATGACGCCGCAGGTATCTGCATCGAAGCCGTACTTCGCCCGGTCGTAGCCGATTTCGTGGATCCGTCGACGAACCAGCCGCGGAATATCGATGTAGGTCTCGGTCGTGATCTCGCCCGCAACGACGACGAGCCCGGTTGTGATCAGCGATTCACAGGCAACGCGGCCATCTGGGTCTTCAGCCAGCACGGCGTCGAGAACTGTGTCGGAGACCTGGTCGGCAACCTTGTCGGGATGGCCTTCGGTGACCGACTCTGATGTGAACAGAAAGCTTCGAGAACTCATGGTTCCGAGCCTACAAGCTCCGGCACGCGTCGCACACGCTCCTTCGCACAGGTTCGGGCGAGCAATTGTGGAAGAACAGCCCTATCGGCCCACTCGCAGGACTCTCGGCTCTCTACTTGACGGCGAGGAAACCGGCGAAAGGAAGGTCATCACCTTCGCGCGTCCCGTAGAGCAGGGCCCAGTCGAGCGCTGCTAGGTCGTCAAGGCCGTCCGGAAGCGATCCCAGGCCATCGGCAAGCTCGAACTCCTCGAGAGCCGGAATCGCCTCGTCGAAATTCACGTACACAAACCCGTTTGTCTCATCGGGCATGCCGGTCGTCTCGAGCGCGCGACCGAACCTCGGATCGCTGACGAGCTTGTCTCCCGAGGCCCTGAGCATTGAGATGACCTCAGGTGAGGTTGAGAAGACGAGAAGCCCGTCGAACCCGGCGTACGAAAGCGAGATCTCACCGTCGATCGCTAGCTGTCGCACCTCGACTCCCTCGACTCTCGTCGAGGTGCCCGGCGCTGCGTCGGGTGTGAGTGCGGCGATGGCGTTGGAGACACTGTCTATGGTCTCGAGCGCCTGATCGACGTTTTCCACCTCCAGCACGATCGCGACGGCCGACTCTGTCGCGCCCGGCAGTACCAGGACGGCGCCTTCATTTGCGAACAGCGGCAGGACGTCGTCGGTGATCGAGATTCCAAGCCCGGCCTCGAGTAGACCAATCTGTTGATCGAGATCAGGATCGTTCTCTCCGAGCGCGTCGAGCAACTCGCTCAGGATCGAGTCGACGTCATTGAAAGAGATGATCAGCGCTGTCTCTGCCGGCGCGATTTCGACCAGCTGGGACTCGTACGGGGAGGTCTCGGGCACCCCGGACGCCCGTGCGAGACCGCTCAGTCGGAAACCCTCGGGTTCGGCACTGACTTGCCCGCCGAGTGCGCCCGCAGTGCCGATCGCCTGCACGATCCCTTCGACGGTCTCGTCAGCCCCACCCTCAATTTTCGCGGCCTCGAGGAGGTTGGCTCCCGGAACGAACACTGTGGCCAGGCCAGTGCCGCCCAGCGATTCGGCGACCGCTTCGAAGTCTTCGGAGCTTGCCAGCGAGCCTTCTTCCAACGCGGCCTCGTAACGGTCGAGTACATCTTCCGTCTCCGCGAGCGCCTTCCAGCCGTTGATCTCCCGGACAGTGAGGCGGTCTGCACGCTGCGCGGTCAACTCGTTGAACTGCGCCTCATCACGTGGCTGAGTGAGCACAACGGCGTCCACCTCGTCGGCTGTCGCAGCGAGAGCCGCGATGACGAGCTCGGGCCCAAGCGCGGGTTGCACGTCGGCTTCGAGATCGAGTCCCTCGCTTCCGAGATCAGAAAGGGCCTCGCGGATGAAATCGCCACCAGCTGGAAAGCGGCTCTGCAGCGTTTCCGCCATCTGCCACTGCTCCGAGTCGGGATCGGTGTTGAGGGAGAGATAGACGGCCGCGCTCGCCGGAACGACGCCGGCGCTATCGATGCTCGTAGATCCGGTGGTCGCGCCGTTCTCGGTTCCGCAGCCGGCTGCAATGACTGCTCCTGCGATGAGCAGGAGCAGGGCAAGGGCTCGAAGAGACCTCATCTGGGCCTATCCAGGCTAGACGATCTGATCGACTTGTCGATCAGATCGTCTATTTTGACGAGGCCGCTCCGCGGCCTCACGGAGGCTCTCAAGCCCAGGAGCGACACGTCGTGCCGCTCCTGGGGTGCAATGGTGGCGTTTGATCGGAATTTCTCCGATCAAACGTCTAGATGAACGACTTCTGCCGCGAGCCAGACGAACAGCTCACTCCTCGGTCGGACGCCGACCCATAAGCGCAGGGACCAAGTTACGGATCGGGACACCCTCGAGCACCTGGCAGACTGCTTCCGTGATCGGGAGCTCGAGCTCGAGTCGATGACCGAGATCTCGGAGCGCCGGAGCCGTGTGAACTCCCTCGACCACCATCCCGACCTCGCTCTCGACCGCGGCAGCTGACGCGCCAGCCGCGATGAGCTCGCCGGCGAGACGATTGCGAGAGTGCCGCGACCAGCAGGTGACGATGAGGTCCCCCATTCCGGCGAGCCCGGCGAACGTCTCGGGCCTTGCACCCTGAGCGTGACCGAGTCGACTCATCTCGGCGAGTCCCCGGGTGATCAAGGCGGCCTTTGCGTTGTCACCGGCCTTCATGCCGTCCACTCCGCCTGCGGCGAGCCCAATCACGTTCTTCGCGGCCGCGCAGAGCTCGACCCCGACGACGTCGGCGTTGAGGTAGATCCGGAGTCGAGGAGAGATCAACTCGCGTTGGAGCTCCGCTGCAAAGTCCTGGTCGCTGCTTGCGACAACGGCCGCCGCCGGTTGACCGCGGACGATCTCTTCAGCATGGTTCGGGCCCGAGAGGACGGCAACGGGACGTCCGGATAGGAACGTCGAGAGGCGCTCCCCCGAGGCTGGATCAAGCCCTTTAGTCAATGAGAGGACCGGGACATCCGAGGGCAACGCGCCGACCACAGCCCGGAACGCGCTGCTCGGCACGGCAATGCACAGGAGCTCTGCACTCAAGCCGTGAACATCGTCGATCAGGCAGGTGTTGACGCCGGAGAGGTCAGCTTCGGGCATGGAGCGAGGGTTTCGGCCGTCCTGTCGAATTGCCTCCGCCTGTGACGAGTCTCGGCATGCGAGCGTCACTTCGTGTCCACCCTCCGCGAGAAAGGCCGCGAACGTCGTTCCCCAAGAACCCGCCCCAACTACGGCGATATTCATTGGCTAGTCCCCAGTCCAGCCAGAGCGACGGACATTTCCGCCAGCGGCGGCAGGCCGTGAGGGCGACCCGACTCCAAACCGCCGACGTTGTGCCCGTCGACGGCCCCAGCGGAAAATGCGGCCGCATTTTCCGCTGGCTCGTTGCCACTCTCGGGCCGCTGGGGCGACGCTGGCAAACGAGGCAAGCACGAGGGGCGTAGCACAGTACGGTCAAGGTACTGGCAAGCCCCGAGTGCGACGGATCCTGCCGCCAGCGTCGTCAGGCGGTGGGCGAAGCCGGGCTTTGCCCGGCGGGAGCCGCCGCCGACCAGTGGCGCGAGAGAGGTCACGAGCGGACGAAGTCGATAACGACGGGGACGCCGCCGAGATCGAAGCGCCGACGAAACTGGTTCTCGACCCAGTAGCCGTAGTCCCGCGTGATCAGACCGGGGTTGTTCACGAAGACCCGAAAGCGCGGCGGGCGCGACTGAACCTGCGTTCCGTACTGCAACCGGAGGCGGCGGCCGTTCTTCGCGGGTCCCGGTCGCTCGTCCCGCAACTCCTGGAGAAAGCGGTTCAGCTCGGACGTGGTGATTCGGACTGTGTGGCGTTCGAATAGCTGCACAATGCGGCTGACGAGCCGGTCGAGGCCACGCCCCGTGACAGCTGAAACCGTCGCGATCGGAGGCCGCTGGCGGGCTCGATCGTGGAGCCGTAACCGCACGTCCTCAAGATTGACGCCCGAGATATCCCATTTCGAGAGCACCACGAGGGTAGAGCAGCCTGCCGTACGCGCAACGTCGGCGACGCCCAGGTCGCCGTCGACGAGCCCTTCGCTCGCGTCCACGAGGACGAGCGCGATGTCGGCTCGCTCGGCCGCGGCGATCGTCCTGAGCTCGGCGTAGTACTCGATTCCCTGTCGCTGTTTTCGCTTACGCCGGAGTCCAGCCGTGTCGACGAGCAGGAACGTCCGGTCCCCGCGGCGGAGAACGGTATCGATCGAATCTCTGGTCGTCCCCGGCACGTCGGTCACGATCACACGCTCATCGCCGACGAGGGCATTGAGCAGGCTCGATTTACCGACGTTCGGCCTGCCCAGAATCGCGACCCGGATTGCGTCGATCAGCTCCTCGCGTGGTGGCAGCCCCTGAAGCGCGGCGACGATCTGATCAAGCAGATCGCCGGTCCAGTGGCCGTGGAGCGCCGAGATCGGAACTGGTTCGCCGAGGCCGAGCGCATGAAATTCCACTGCGTCCAGAGCCTGAGACGGGTCGTCGATCTTGTTCACCGCGACTATGACCGGCTTCTGAGCCCGACGGAGAATGCCTGCGATTTCATCATCGCCCGGCGTGATCCCGGCACGTGCGTCGGTAAGAAACAACACGAGGTCGGCAACCTCGATGGCCTCCCGCGCCTGCTTGACCACCTGCCGTGTAATGGGTGAATCGTCCGCCAGATCGACGCCACCCGTATCGACGAGAATGAACCGTGACCCCGCCCATTCACAGACGAGTTCCTTCCGATCTCGGGTGACTCCGGGCGTCTCGAAGACCACAGCCTGACGGCTCGCCGTCAGGCGATTGACGAGAGTCGACTTCCCGACATTCGGAAAGCCGACCACCGCCACCGTGCCCAGCAGCGGCGGCTCAGTCACCCCGAGGCTCGGTCTTGAACGGAAGGCTCATCCGCCGCGGCGGCACGCCATCAGGCCGCCCGCACTTGTGCGCGTCCTTCAGAAAGTCCCACAACCGATGGATTTCGCCCTCGATCTGAGCAGTTGCCAGCCGATAGCCCTTCGAGTTTCTCGGGTACTCATCGAACCGGATCGGCTCTCCCCACGCCACGGACACCTCATGGAAGTTGCCCCAGCGCCAGGCGTGCGAATCGAAGACTGCGCCCGGTATGACCGGAACCCCCTCCTGGATCGCAACCATCGCCGCTCCGGGCTTCGCCTCCCCAGGAACCCCACCACGCTGACGGGTTCCCTCGACGAACATGCCAAGCAGATCGTTGTTCCGCACCGTCGTGCGAGCACGTCGCATCGCATCTCGGTCGGATTCGCCACGCCTCACCGACAGCGTTCCGTGAGATCGGATCAGCTCTCCGAGACCGGGCGCCCGATGAGCCTCGACCTTGGCCATGAAGACGATGCGTCGCGGACAGGCGACGCCGAACACAGCCGGATCGATGTACGAGAGATGGCCCATCGCGAGGACAGCGCCGCCGTGTCGCGGGATTCGCTCACGTCCGTAGACCTTCAGCGACGCAAGTAGACGCGTCGCGGTTCCGATTAGACCTTTGCCGACCGTCCAATAGATGAGCGGAACTAAGATCATGCCGCGGACCGTTCATCGACGAGTCGCTCGATCCTCTCGACAACCTCGTCGATGGTCATATTCGTGGTATCGACGAGCACGGCATCATCTGCTGGAAGCATCTGGTTCGCGTCGCTCTCGTCGCGCAGGCGGAGGTCGGTGGCCAGGGCGTCTGCGCCGACGTCCGGTCGCTCGGAGGTTCGCCGTCGGGCACGCTCAGCCTCGTCAGCTTCGAGAAAGACCTTGACGTCGGCGTTGGGGCACACGATCCTACCGATGTCCCGACCCTCGACGACCGCGTTCCCCTCTGCGGCAAGTGTTCGCTGGCGATCACGCATGATCGATCGAACTGACGGATGCCGCGCAACCATCGAGACCACTCGGTCGATGCGAGCTGCCCTGATCTCCTCGGTTACGTCCGTCTCCGCGATCCAAACGCCGCCGCTGCCGAAACTGACCGGGTTTTTGCTCGTGAGCGCGCCAAGGGCGGCCTCGTCATCGAGCGAGATCTCTCGCTCGAGCGCCAGCCACGTGACCGCGCGGTACATCGCTCCGGTGTCCAGGTAGCGAAAGCCGATCCGATCGGCGAGCCTGCGGGCCACGGTGCTCTTCCCCGATCCGGCCGGTCCGTCGATGGCGATCACCATGCGCGACATTCTCGCGCTTCGGACGTAGCCTGCGACGGATCAGGCCCGACCGCCTAACATCTCGTCACGATGGCGAGAGTTGCATTCCTCGGTCCCCCCGGAACCTTCACGGAAGAGGCTCTGCTTTCGACAGATAGCGTGGATCAAGGTGATCTCGTCGAATGCAGCTCGATTCACGAGGTGATCCAGTCGGTGGAGGGCGGCGACGCGGACGAAGGCATCGTCCCGATTGAAAACTCGATCGAAGGGTCCGTGAACGAGACAGTCGATACCCTCGCGTTCTCTTCCGACCTCTTGATTCAGCGCGAGGTGGTGAGGCCCGTGAGTCTGAATCTCGTTGCGCGAACGGGAACGAAGCCGGCCGACGTCGCGACGCTCGTCTCCCTTCCCTACGCGACCGCCCAATGTCGCGACTGGCTCGCAAAAGCTCTTCCGGATGTGGAACTCGTCGCCGCAAATTCGACGGCGAGTGCTGTAGAGCGAGTATCGAGGTCGCGGCGAGCCGGCATGGCGGCGATCGGCACTCATCTCGCCGCGGAGCTGTACGGGCTCGATGTGATCGCACCCGACATCGAGGATCATCCTGAGAACGCGACGAGGTTCGTCTTGCTCGGGCGCGGGATTCCGGCGCCCTCCGGCCACGACAAGACCTCGATCGTCTGCTTTCAGCGCGAGGATCGGCCGGGCTCCTTGCTCTCGATCCTTCAAGAGTTCGCAGCCCGATCAATCAACCTCGTGCGGCTCGAGTCGCGGCCGACCAAGCAAGGGCTTGGCCGCTACTGCTTCGTGATTGACGCCGAGGGACACATTGCCGACGAACTCCTGGCCGACGCGCTCCGGAACCTGAGGGCGAAACACGGCGGCGTGAAGTTCATGGGTTCCTACCCGGCCGCGACAAGCGAAGCCGGCACCGCACGCCGCCGCTCCGCCGGTCAGGCGTGGCGCGAAGCGGTCGGCTGGCTGGAGGAAATCCGTTCTCAGGTTCGCGCCGACGGTTGACCCCGTCCGGCCCTGGCAGCGGAGCGGGTCAGGCGACGCGGAGTGACTCGAGCGCGGTGAAGAAGCCCGGGAAGCTGACATCCACGCAGTCGGCGCCCTGGATCTGAACGGGCTCCCGCGAGACGAGGCCCGCGATCGCACCGAGCATCGCGATCCGGTGATCCCCCCGCGATTCAACCACCCCCCCACCCTGTGGGCGGGTGGGCACCCCTCGGACCCTGAAGCCATCGTCGCTCGACTGGACTCGAATTCCAACAGCCCGCAACGCATTGGTCACACTCTCGATGCGATCTGATTCCTTGACGCGCAACTCCTGGGCACCGCGCACCACGCTTTCACCGCGCGCCACTCCGGCGGCAAGGGCGAAGAGCGGCAGCTCATCGACGAGACGAGGCACTTCCTCCGCCTCGACGCTCGTGGCCACGAGTTCGGATGCTTGAACTTCGAGATCGGCGATCGGCTCGCCGCCGCTGTGTCTCTTGTTGTACAGGGAGATGCGTACGCCCATCCGCTCGAGCGCGGCAAGCAAGCCGGTGCGTGTCGGGTTCGTCCCCACGCCGTGGAGCCGAACCTCAGAACCCGGGATTAGTGCGGCGGCAATGAGAAAAGGTGCTGCAGATGAGAAATCTCCCGGAACCTCGAGTGCGAGCGGGCGGAGTTGTTGTGCCGGCCAGACTGAGATTTCAGTGGGTGAGCGACGGATGCGAGCGCCCATTGCCTCGAGAAGCCGCTCGGTGTGATCGCGGGTCGGAACTGGCTCGATCACGGTCGTCGGCCCGGAGGTCGTGCACAGCCCTGCCAGGAGCACGCACGACTTGACCTGTGCGCTCGCGACCGGAAGCTCGTAGCGAATCGGGGCTAGCGTCCGCCCACGAATCATGAGGGGAGCATGGCCATCGGTGGTCGTGATTGAGGCTCCCATCGCCGCGAGCGGATCGGCGATGCGATCGAGTGGTCTCCGGCTCAGCGACTCGTCGCCAATCAATTCGTAGTTCCCGCTCTGACCGGCGAGCAACCCGGAGAGCAGCCGCATCAACGTGCCGGCGTTCCCACAATCGATCGGCCGAACCGGTGTTGACAGCCGGTAGAGACCAACGCCACGAATCCGAGCCGAGTCGTCGTCAACCTCGATCGCCGCCCCAAGCGACCGCATGGCTTCGGCCGTAGCGAGCGTGTCCTCTGAGGCGCCGAAACCGGTGAGCGTGCTCTCGCCGCTAGCGACCGCTCCGAGCATAAGTCCTCGGTGCGAGATCGATTTGTCCCCCGGAACCTGGAGATCGCCGCGGAGCGTCGCCGCCGGCTCGATCCGCATCAGTCCGTGGGCGCGAGTGCCCTCGCCACGGCCGGCGTTACCCCTCTTCCTCGAATGCCGGGGAGACGATCACCGAGTAGCCCTGGGCCTCCAGCAGCGCCGCCGCACGTTCGGCGTTTCGCTCTCCGGAGACCAGCACGTCGAGGGTTCCGCCCCGCTCTGGCGACAGATGGTGCACCTCGAAGTCCTCGATGTTGATCTTCTCCGCGGCGAGGGCTTGAGTGATTCCGGCGAACACTCCGGGACGGTCCGAGACGTGCACGGTGAGACGCTGGATCGTTCCGGCGTCGGGGTACGCCTCCTCGACGAGCCGCCTCCGATTTCCTGCCGCTTCGCCGATCCAGCGCGCAAGGTAACCGGCGTCGCCACTCTCAAGCGCCCGCTCGAGGGCAAGGACGCGCCGCCGGTGTTCCTCGAGCGCGAGCGCGAGTTCGGTCGCGTTCTCCATGAAGATGTCGACCCAGATGCGTGGATTCGCTCCTGCGACTCGCGTCATGTCCCGCAGCGAGCCGCCGGCGCCGGCGAGCACCTCGTAGCCGTCGACCCGTGAGGAGCCGGTCTGATTGAGGAGCATGTTCGCGAGGGCGTGTGGAAGGTGGCTCGTCAACGCGACGATCCGGTCGTGCGCCTCCGGCCCAACGGCTACCGGGACTGCGCCCAGCGAGGCGACGAGACTATGGAGGTTTCGGTAACGACCCGGATCGGTCTCGGCCACCGGGGTGAGAAACCAGGAAGCGCCTTGGAAGAGCTCCCCGGATGCGTGGGCCGGCCCCTGGGCTTCCGATCCTGAAACTGGATGACCGCCGATGAATCGAACCCGATCGGATACTGCTCGGCACACTGCGCTCTTGGTCGATCCGACGTCGGTGACGGTGCACTCGGCTCCCGCGGAATCGAGCGTAGCCTCGATCTGAGTTGCGAGCGCCGCAACGGGCGCTGCGACGACGGCTATCTCAGCATCGTCGACCGCCTCTGCAAGCGAGTCACGCACCTCGTCGACCGCGCCCCGCTCAGCGGCGATGCCGAGCGCTGTGAGATCCGGGTCGAAGCCGACGACCCGCTCAACGCCGGCCCGCTTAGCCGCCAGACCGATCGAAGCTCCAATCAGCCCGGTGCCAACGATGGCGATTCGTTGAACCAAACTACTCGTCGACCTGGTACTTCGCCGGTCGCCGGCCTCGTCGCTGCATGAGTTCGGCCAACCGGAATGCGAGATCGAGCGACTGTTGCGCGTTCAACCGAGGATCGCAGAGCGTCATGTACCGGTGATTGAGTTGCTCTTCGAGCACTTCTTCGGAGCCGCCGACGCACTCGGTGACGTCCTCGCCGGTGAACTCGAGGTGCACGCCGCCGGGCCAGACGTCCTCCTCCCAGCAAGCCGCGAAAAACCCCTCGACCTCCCCCATGATCGCGTCAAAACTTCGGGTCTTGAATCCCGAGGCTGTCTTGTAGACGTTCGCGTGCATGGGATCGCTCGCCCAGACAACCGGGTGATCGGCAGCCCGTACGGCGCGGAGAAGCGGAGGCAGCAGATCCCGGACCTGGTCGGCACCCATTCGCGCGATGAGCGTCATGCGGCCGGGAATTCGCTCTGGGTTCAAGCGATCACAGACCGACAGGATCTCTTCGGGCGTCGCCGTCGGCCCGACCTTGCAGCCGAGCGGGTTGTGAACCCCCGAGAAGTACTCGACGTGCGCACCGTCCGTTTGTCTCGTTCGCTCGCCGATCCAAAGCATGTGCGCTGAGCAGTCATACCAATCGCCGGTGAGCGAGTCCTGACGCGTCATCGACTCCTCGTAGTCGAGGAGGAGTCCCTCGTGGCTCGTCCAGACGTCGACCTCGTGGAGCTTATGCTCTGTCCGGAGATCGATTCCACACGCCTCCATGAAACGCAGAGCGCGCTCGATCTCGGTTGCGAGTTGTTCGTACTGTTGCCCCTGCGGCGAGTTCGCAACGAACTCCTGGTTCCACTCGTGCACACGATTGAGATCGGCAAACCCGCCCTTCGTGAAAGCACGGAGCAGATTCAGCGTCGACGCCGCCTGATGGTATGCCTGAACCATCCGGTCCGGGTCGGGCGTACGCGCCTCCGCACTCAGCGCATCGTCGTTGATCATGTGGCCCCGGAAGGTGAGAAGTTCGTTGTCCTCGACCCTCTCGGTGGGAGCGGTCCGCGCCTTCGCAAACTGGCCGGCGATCCTGCCGACCTTCACAACCGGCGTCGTCCCCGCGTACGTGAGGACGGCTGCCATCTGGAGGAAGATCTTGAGCTTCTCACGGATCGCCTTCGCCGACACGTCGTGAAACGACTCGGCACAGTCCCCTGCTTGGAGCAGAAACGCCTCGCCCTTCGCGACATTTCCGAGTGAAGCGAGCAACTTTCGAGCCTCTCCCGCGAACACGAGCGGCGGAACACCCCGCAACGTGGCACGCGCGGCTTCAGCACGTGCCTCATCAGGCCACTCCGGCTGATGCAACGCCGGGAACTCCCGCCAGGTAGACGGAGACCACGTGGATTCAGTGACCGCCATGGACGTTTAGTTTAGTCCGCGGATCAGGAATACCCTCACTACGGCGGGCGTGGAAACGGAAAACGAGTGTCGCTTCTCGATCGATGAATGACGATGCTCGACACCGGTCAAGGCTGCTGTTTCGGCCCGCAAAACAGTGCCGTCCGGAGCCAGGGACAGCGTTCGCGATAATCACGTTCTGCAATGCGAATTTTCTCCGGAATCCAGCCGACGGGCGACAAGCATCTCGGCAACTACGCGGGCGGTTTCCGCCAGTACGCCGAGACTCAACGGAAGGGGGATGCGTTCTTCTGCATCGTCGATCTCCATTCGATCACGGTCGCCCATGACCCCGATGCCCTGCGCGAGTCAACCCTGTCGCTGGGGGCGCTGCTCTTCGCCGCCGGCCTCGACCCGGACCGCTCGACCGTCTTCGTCCAGAGCCACGTCCCGGCACACGCGGAGGGGGCATGGCTGCTCGGCTCGGTCACGAGCTTTGGCGAACTTCGTCGAATGCACCAGTTCAAGGACAAAGGTGAGAAGCAGGAACTCATCTCTGCCGGTCTTTTCACGTATCCGATCCTGATGGCCGCCGACATCCTCCTCTATCAGACCAACGAGGTCCCGATCGGAGAGGATCAGAGACAGCACCTGGAGCTATCGCGGGACATCGCGCTGCGATTCAACGCACGATACGGGGAGACCTTCACCGTCCCCGAAGGGGTCTACCCCTCCGTTGGTGCACGAATCATGGACCTCCAGGATCCTTCGCGGAAGATGTCGACGACGGGCGGAACGCCGCAGGGAACTGTCAAGGTTCTCGACTCACCCGACACGATCAAGAAGAAGTTCAGCCGCGCGGTCACTGACTCCGGCACCGAGATCCAGCATTCCGACGACAAGCCTGGGATCTCGAACCTGATCGAGATCATGTCTGTCGCAACCAGCAAATCGATATCGGAGATCGAGGGTCGTTACGACGGATCCGGCTACGGGCAGTTCAAGGGCGATGTGGCAGAAGCCGTGATCGAGCTTTTGGAGCCGGTTCGACTTCGGTACGAGGAGTTTCGCTCGGATCCCGCCGAGCTCGAGCGAATGCTCGCGCGCGGTGCGGAAAAGGCCAGAGCTACTTCTGATACGACGCTCGCGGTGATGTATGAGCGGATGGGCTTCGTTGCTTTGACCCCGCCATAGTCCGACGCTGTTCCTCAGCGAGATCTTTGATGCTTCTGATCTGCTCGAGTGTCAGTTCGGCACTCTCGCCGGGTGCCAAGTCTCCGAGTCGAAGACCGGCGTAGCCCGTACGATGAAGTCTCCTGATGGGGTGTCCAACCGCCGCGCACATCCTCTTCACCTGGCGTTTCCGGCCTTCGTGCAAAACGAGTTCGAGAACGGCCGTCTGGCCCGTCTGCGACCTCAGGTGGACGCTCGCCGGCGCGGTCCGCCCGTCGTCGAGTTCGACCCCGTTCGCGAGCGCCGCGAGCGCTGTCTTCGAGGGGACCCCCTCGACCTCCGCCTCGTAGACCTTGTCGATCTCAAAGCGTGGATGAGAGAGGACGTGGGCAAGCGCGCCATCATTCGTCAGGAGGAGCGCGCCCGTCGTATCGGCGTCAAGTCTTCCGACCGGCACGACGCGATGGCGGTGATCAACGAGATCGACGACCGTCGGTCGCCCCTGCGGGTCGCTCGCTGTGGTGACCACGCCGGCGGGCTTGTGTAGGAGAACGTATGTGAGCGGTTCGGGCTCGACCGGCTGACCATCGACCTCGACGAGATCGCCCTCCTCAACACGCGTGCCGTGGGTTGCCGCGAGTCCGTTGACCGTCACTCGGTTGGCCTCGATCAACTCGTCGGCTTTGCGGCGAGACGCGATCCCGCCACGTGCGAGGTACGCGTTCAGTCTCATCTCGTGGTGATTGTGGCCGATCGTGCGCGTCGGCCGACCTCGAAACATAGTCGCTCGGCCCCGGGGCTAGGCAGTACGACGCTCGCCGACCGTCTCGAGTCGCGAGCGGAGATCCTCGCCGTCGCCGACGAGATCATCCAAAGCCGGGAGATCAGCCGAGCCGTTCAGACCAAAGATTCGCTCGAAGAGAGGTGTGGTCGTGTAGCGGACTGCGCCACCCGGACCGTCGCGTCGCGCTTCAGTAATGAGACCTCGCTCGACCAGTCCGGCAACGGCCGAATCCGCAACGACGCCTCTGATCCGCGCGATCTCAGGACGGCTTGCCGGTCCGAGGTAGGCGACGATCGCAAGAGTCTCGAGCGCTGCTTGAGAGAGATTTCGCTGAGCGGGGCGTTCGACAAGCCGGGCGCACGCATCAGCGGCCTCGCGAGCGGCACGGAAACCATAGCCGCGGGCAACCTGTTCGAGGACGATTCCGCTGCGACCGTCGCGATAGCGCGCACTCAAGAGACCCAACGCAGTCTCGACCCGTTCGCAATCATCCTCGGCGGCCTCAACCAGTTCCTCGAGGGTAAGCGGCCTCGACGCGACGACGAGGAGAGCCTCGATGGTTCGGGCGAGCCGGTCGACCGGATTGTCGACTAGACGGAGTGGGCGCTCCATGCCGTTATGGGCTCGAACGGTGCCTGCTGACCGATCATTACTTCACCAGCCTTGCGCATCTCGAGAAGCGCGAGAAAAGCCACTGCTTGCTCTATACGCGACAGACTCGCGACTTCCTCGTCAAAGGAGAAACGGCGGCGGCGACGGATCAGGGCCCGAAAACGCTCGAGGAAGAGTGAGACGGGGGGAAAGGTGAGCGTGAGATGCCGCAACGAAGGCTCGGGCGGTTCCTTCGCAAGTCCGCGGATCGCCTCGGCTAGACGCTGTGGGTCCTGAGGGGCGATCGACCGACTCGGCGGCAGGGCGAACGCTGCCGGGCCTTGGCGGAAGTATCGGTCTGACTCATCCGCCAAGCGGCTGCGGAGCCACGACGCCGCTTCCTTGAACCGTCGGTAGGTGGCGAGGCGCTCCGCGAGTTCTTCGGCCAACTCCTCAGGATCCAGGTCCTCGAGATCGTTGACCTCCTCGCCGAAGAGCTCTCGGCCCTTGAGCTCGAGAAGGGACGAGATCAAGACGAGGAACTCGCCCGAGGCCTCGAGATCTAGCGCTCCGCGATGCTCGAGCTCCTCCATGAACGCGAGCACGATCTCGGCGACGTCGACATCAGCCAACTCGAGCTCCTCCTTGAGCACGAGGGTCAGCAGGACGTCGAAGGGGCCTTCGAATGCGTCAAGGTCCAGGCCAAGGTCGCGTACGTCGACGCTCATCGAGTCCCGATGCTAGCGACCCTGGCGGACGCGGCTCTTCGGGACGGCCATTTTGGGGCCCGCCGGCGCGACCTCTCGCCGCCGCGGCCGTGGCACACCCTCGACGGGTTCTCGCCTCTGTGCCCAGATGAAGGTGATCACCGACAGAACGAACAGCGCGATCGAGACGTAGGCGTTCACGCGGAGTCCAAGGAATTCGTGCGCCGGATCGGTCCGCAGCAGCTCCATGAAGAAGCGGATGAACGTGTACCACGCCACCATGAGCGCGAAGAGTCCAGGCGGATTGATACGAAATCGACGTTCGACCGCAAGGAGAACGAAGATGCCGAGAAGGACCCACAGCGACTCGTAGAGGAAGACGGGATGGAACGTCTCCGAGTCGATATGGGCTTCTGGTCGATTCTCTGGAGCGATTTCGAGGCCCCAGGGCAATGTCGTCGGCGTCCCGAAGAGCTCCTGGTTGAAGTAGTTCCCCCAGCGGCCGATGACCTGCGCGAGCAGAAGTGATGGCGCAACAACGTCCATCATCCCGAGGACGGAGTGCCCGGATCGCTTGACGACGATCGCTGCGGCAATTGCCCCGCCGAGGATCGCGCCCCAGATACCGAGCCCGCCGTTCCAAATCGCGAAGACGCCGTACCACTCGTCCGGAACCTCGTCGTAGCTGGTGATGACGTGGTAGAGGCGGGCACCGATGATGCCCCCTGCGACGGCCCACATAGTCATTCGGAACACGAGGTCCCAGTCGCCACCTCGACGCGTCCACCGGTAACCGGTGAACGCTGCGGCCGCGACGATCGCGAGCAGAACTATCAGCCCGTAGGCGCGGATCGTGAGCGGGCCGATGGCGACGTCGTTGTCGGTCGGGCTCGGAATCGAGGCGAGAAGCGTCGCCACCACCCAATTGTGGCAGCCGGCGGCTCCGTCGGGATGCCACAACCGTCAGCGGTACGGTCTTCGGCAGCCCGGCGATCGACCGTTGAGATTGCTAGAGCAAGATGCGTACAGCCGTCTCTTCGGGGCAGCCGCTTCCGAGAAGGTCGATCGCTCGATGGAGATCGACGTCTAGGCGCTTCGCGATCTCACCTGCCGCCTCGGGTTCGTAACCGGCACGCTCGAGCTTGAGGCGACGCCACTCGACAACTCGTTCTACGTCGTTCGGCCCGTCGAGTTGTTTGGCCGCAGGCATGCCCCTCCTTCGCTTCCGCCATCCCAGACCCGATGTCCGAAAGAGCGCTTTTACCTGTTATAGCGCAGAAGCAGGGTCAAGCCGATGTGGCAGTGGTTCCGATGTCACACGCCGGCCGATGCGCGAGCGATCGGCACGCGTCGCTCGACGTCGAGCGCCGAGACGCGACTCTTA
>CAYTCZ010000003.1:0-18463 GCA_964436315.1 uncultured Gaiellales bacterium
GCGATCGCGGCGAGATGCGCCGCGTCTCAGCCGCCAGCCGGGGGTGCTGCACCTATCGGGATAGGCTCTAAATGTCTGACATTCGCCGCTTTCGGCTTTCTGGTCGTTGGGAAAGCGGGTGTCAAACGCCTGCATGTTCCGGGGACAGCGACGTATGACCTAGCGATCGCTCAGGCCGAGCGTTTGAGGGACCGTCGCCCGCTGTACCTCGTCCGAGCCACCGGGAATTCGCAGATTGCGGGCGATCAGAAAGAGCTTGTTGATCGGGGTGTCCTTCATCACACCGGCACCCCCGTGGATCTGGAACGCCCGGTCGGCAATCGAGTAGAACGCCTCGTCGTTCGCGAGCTTGACCATGCAGACGTCTCGTATCTCTGCCTTTGGACGCGGCATCTTCCACCACGGCCCGGGGTGGTCGATCTCCTCGGCAACCGCAAGCGAGAGCGCACGGGCGCCGAACCAATCGGTGTACATATCGGCCACCATCCACTGGATTCCCTGGTTCGCCCCGAGCGGCTTTCCTCCAACTGTTCGGGACTTCGCGCTTTCGACGCTCGCGTCCAGGAGAAAACGACCCCATCCGGAGCATATGCCGGCTCGGCGCATGCGAGTCCAGTTGACCGATGACATGGCGAGGCTCGGTCACCCCCATGGAGGCTCGTGTATTCGGCGCGAACGAGTGGATCGACGAACTTCTCCCGCTGGGCAGACGCCCGCATGATCTCACGACGTGCCTGCCAGACCTCGGGATGAATCCGCCCGTCGGCGTCGAGGTACAAACGCCTAAGGCGATGTGACACGGCGTCCCCGCAAGGTCGCACCTCCGACTCATAGAGCCGCTCTACTCGCTCCAGAATCGGCTCGAGTTCGGGTGAATCTTCACGTGCGACGTGCTCACGCGGTTGCTCCCTTCGAGCTGCCAAGGCGGCTTCGGACCGGGGCGACTACGACGGTGTAGAGCGCTTCACACTGGTCTAGGAAGTCGGCAGCAGGGCCCGCAGGATTGAAAACGATGTGTCGAACACCGGCCGCGGCATACTCCTCGAGCCGCAACTGACACTCCTCGGCCGAGCCCGCCACGCAATAGCGCTCGACGTGATGCGGCTCGAACGGCTGGCCGTAGCGCATTGAAAGATGCTCCTGCGTCTGACGGCGAGCACGCTCGCCGTCGGGATCGGTATAGGCAGGCACGACGATCCCCGGCATGAGCGCGTCCGGATCCCGGTTGGCGTCCTCGGCGTACCGGCGTACCGACGCGAAGTCCCGTGCGAACCGGTCTGCCGAGACCATGTACGAGAGCCAACCGTCACCGAGCTTTCCAGCCCGTGTCAGCGCGGCGGGAGTTCGGCCTCCGATGACGATTGGCGGTCCGCCGGCCTGAACCGGTGGGGGATCGATATCGATGTCTCGGAACGAGTAGAAGCGCCCCTCGAAGCTTGCAGGCCGGACGCGGAACAGCTGGCGGAGTGCCAGAATCCCTTCGTCTGTTCGGGCCCCGCGCTCTCCGATTGGAATCTCAACTGCTTCGAAATCTTTCTCACCCTCACCACCGACACCCACTCCGAGAATGACTCTGCCGCCGCTCAGGTAGTCGAGCGAAGCGAACTGTTTCGCCACCAGCGTTGGATGACGAAGCGGCAAGAGCACGACGCCGGCGCCGATAGCGATGCGGCGAGTAGAGGCGGCGAAACAGGCAAGGGCAACGGTGATGTCCAAAATTGGGTTCTTGAAGGAGATGTGGTCGCCGGCCCACAACGAGTCGTAGCCGAGCTCCTCTGCGAGCTGTGCGACGGCGCCGAAGATCGCCCGATCCGGTGCCCCCTCGACGTGTTGCCCGCTGCCCTGGAGCCCGAAGTGCACGCCTATATCTCCAGTGCCTCAACCGCTGCCGGAACGCCGTCGGCACCCGCCACCGGCGTCGGGCGCGACCCCAGAAACAACGGGCGCTCGGCGGCGCTCAGGAGCACCGGCATCACATCACCGCCGTGGAGCCGCCCGAGAAGGCCGGTGGCCTGCTCGACCTCGGCGAACCGGGTCACCTTGTCGGCGATCACTCCAGGCCCACGGAGGACGAGAGGAACCGCATCGCCCGTGTGGATGACGGCCCCTGACGCAGGCGTGGCGTGGTCCCCAGTGATCGCCACGATACAGTCATCGAATATGCGGGACCGCTGAATTCGCGCCAATGGTCCGTCGAGCGCCTCTAGAACTCCCACACGCTCAGCAGGATCGCCGGTGTGGCCGGCCTCGTCGACGGCCTTCTGGTGGATGAGAACGAAGTCTCTCGCCCGTAGTTCGGGGACGGCAAGATCAAGGCGACGACCGAGATCAACCGATGGCGAGTCAGTCTCGCCACAGCCGACGTACTTCAGACCAAGCAGCTTCGCAAGTCCATTCAGGAAGGGCGAAGCACCGATGATCGTGCCATCAAGGCCATGGCGCTCCCGAAAGGTCGGAATCTCGCGGCGCCGACCCCACCACTTCAGCGTGAGCAGGTCGAGCGCCTCGGCGCCGCGCTGACGTCGCTGCTCGTTCACGGAGTGGGCTCTGAGTATCGCTCGCGTGTGCCGAGTCCATTTCTCGGCCGCATGAGCCGTCGGCTCGGCCCGCGGGTGCAGTGCCTGCGGGCGAATAACCGGCAGGTGCTTGTACGTGAATGGATCTGTGTCGGTAACCCGTTCGTCCGCCTCGCCCCGAAGCCGAAGAATCGCTTCTCCGTCGGCAAGGGGGGACAGGTCAAACCCCAGCCCGTCGATCTCGATGCTCCGGACTTCGTCCAGCAAGACCCGTGTTTCGTCCGCGTCCGCAGATCCCGCTCGGCCCGTGACCCACAAAGCACCCTCACGCTCCTCACTCGACCTCAGAGCCGCATGGGCGAGCACCTCCGACTCGTCGACCTCTTGGCGGCTCCCGACCGCTTCGAGAACCGCCCGCCCGGGAAACTCCGAATCCTCGTAGCCGAGGATCGCCCAGTGCGCGAGTTCGCTGGACGGCGCGCGCCCTGGGCCGAGCGGCCAGAGCAGCCCGTTCGACCCGTCGGTCGCAATCGCATCGAGGTTTGGCGTATTCGCTGCGTCGTTTCCCGTCCGACCGTCCAGGGCCGAATACGCTCGATCCCCAAGTCCGTCAAGCAGGAGAATGCAGACGCGCTTCATGTGAGCGAGACACCCCCCTGATCATTCGGGCGACCGAGGGCGGGACCAGCGGCTCGAGCGACCCGTTGGCTCGCCAGACCCTCCGAACATCCTCGCCGGAGATGTCCTTAGCCGTCCCCTCGTCGAGGACGACGACCTCGAACCCCGCCAGTCGCAGCCGATTCTGTTTGAGCCGGCCCCAGGCTGAGAACACCCGGAGGTAGTGGACGGTGTTGGGCGGCACGTAGTCGGGCCAGAGCTCCGGCCGATTGACCGGAAACGGGATGACTTTCACCGGAATCTCGAGCCCGGCATCGCCGACAGCAGCTTCGATCATGAGCAGTCGCTCGGTGTACGTGAACGGATTGGCTTCCGGACGATGACGGTTCGGGTCCTCAGTCTCGGCCACGGTCCGCTCGCTGTCCGGATTCGTGATGCCGACGAGCAACCGTTCACTGCGGTCTGCCGCGGCGCGGAGGTATGCGAAATGGCCGTTGTGGAACGGCTGGAACCGACCGTGAATCATCCCCCAGCGGTCAGGCACTCCGTCCAACAGCGTGTCGCCAGGCGCGCTCATACCACGGTCGCAGATATTCGAGGTGTAAGCGCATTTCTTCGCCTGCCCCGTTGACATCTCCAGCCTCGACCGCCTCGATGATGTTCATGTGATGCACGTTGATTGCCTTATGAAACTCGCGACCGAGGGCTGAGCGCGCGAGATTCGTCTGTAACACCGAGAAAATGGGCTGTGCGGCGATGAAGAGGAGCGCATTGTCGCTGGTCTCGATCACCGTCGAGTGGAAATCGCGGTTGTACGTGAACTGCTCACCCCGGCTGAGCGTGAGTACCGACTCCGGAATTGCCTGTCGCAGCCGCTCGATATCCTCATCTCTGCGGCGAGCCGCGGCCAGCCGGGCAGCGGGAATCTCGAGCAGCTCTCTTGCCTCCAGGAGTTCTTCGAGCGTCACCGACTCTGACTCGGTCAGCAGATTGATATTTGCGTGGAGGAAGGTCGAAATATGGTCGACAGTCAGCTTGGTGACGTAGCTGCCGCCGGCCGCGCCCTTGGCCGTCCGGATGAGGTTCTGCGCAGCGAGAACACGAAGCGCTTCGCGCACCGTCGCTCGGCTCACGCCGAAATCTCTCGCCAAGACTGCCTCGTTGGGCAGCCGATCCCCTGGGCGGAGTTCGCCGGATACGATCAGGTCGCGGAGCTGATCCGCGACCTGTTCGTATGCCTTCCGAACGCGCTCGACCGGCACCGCACCGGGTGTGCGCTCGACAGCTCGGAGTGCGGGCGATCGACGTCGCTTCTGCCGTTTACTCGACTTGGAACTCGGCATTCGCAGCTTCCGACGTCGGCGCGGACGAGGGTGGAAGCTCTCTGCCCTCGTAGTACGCCGTCAGCGAAGCAGTTGTTCCATTCGACCGCAGTTCGGCGCGGAGTTGTTCGGTTGCCTTCTCGTCGATTTCGAGTGATTTCTCGTCCTTGAACACAACGCCGTATGCATCGCGCGCGAGCTCGATCGAGGTGAAGTCGTCGAGAACGTCTTCCCGAACCGCCGCCGGATCGCGCTCGAGCGGGTCACCGTAGCCGGCGGCATTCGGCTCCCTGAATTCGATGAACTCACCGGTCTTGAACTCGACGCCCGTGACTTTCGCGGGGAGATCCTGTTCGCGAGAGGTATCGGGGTTCTTTCGGCACGAGGCCACGAGCCCGTCCCAACCACCGTGAATACCGTGTGGTGCGTCGGTCTGACGGTCGCCCTCGCACGAGTAGGTGCCATCGACGAGAAACCGGTTGCGGCGAATGATGCCAACGCCGCCGCGCCACTTCCCCGGGGCGGCTGACTCGGGCCGGAGCTCGTATTGCTCGCACTGAACCGGAAAGCGCATGTCGAGTTCCTCGATCGGGTTGTTCCGGGTGTTGGCCATCAGATTGTCGACCGAGTCCATTGCGTCCTTTCCGTGCCTGCCGCCGTACGATCCCTCGTTGACCTCGAGGTAGATCCAGTACTCGCCACTTTCTTTGAGGAAACCGGCATACGCACAGAAGTGAAGCCCGGCGGAGTTGCCGGCGGTGACCCTCTCCGGAGCCACGTCCGAGAGAGCGAGAATCGTGTTGTCGACCACTCGTTGTACCTGACAGAACCGCGAGAAGCAGGCGCGCGGAAAGCTCGGGTTGTAGATCGTGCCTTTGGGGACGACGACCTTGACCGGTCTGAACACGCCGTCGTTCTGCGGGACGTGCTCCGGGTAGGTCACCTCGTCCATGAGGACCGTCCGCACCGCGTAGTACGCACCCACGAGCAGCGAACCCTCGAACGGGACGTTGTAGCCGGTCGGAACTTCCTCGTTCGATCCCGTGAGATCGATCGTGATCTCATCGCCCTCGACCTTGACCGCGGTCTCGACGCGAAGCTGCACGCCGCGGTTTCGAGCGTCGTCGTCGAGCCAGCCCGTGGGCGCTTGATAAACGCCATCCGGGATCTTCTCGATCTCGCTCCGAAGCGTGCGCTCCGAGTAGTCCATCCAGTCGTAGCCGGCGCTCATGACGACGTCTTTGCCGTACCGCTCGACGAGCCGGAGGAAACGCTCCTTGCCGAGCTGGCAGGCGGCGAGCATCGCGTTCATGTCACCGCGGTTCATCGTCTCGGTCCGCACGTTGTCAAAGATCATGCGGTCGAGGTCTTCGTTCAGCTCACCCGCGCGGTACCAGCGGAGACCGTTGTAGATCTTCCCCTCCGCGTAGACGTCGAATGCATCCGCATTGATGCCTGGGAATGCGCCGCCCACGTCCAAGACGTGGGCGGTCACTGCCGCGAATCCGAGCAGGTCGTCCCCGTCGAAGATCGGGACCGCGACAGCGACATCCGGCGTGTGCGACGCGCCGAGGTACGGGTGGTTGTGGACGATGACGTCACCGTCCTCGAGCACCTCAGTCCCTCCCAACGTGTGGAGGAAGCCGCGGATGTACCAGGGCAACGAACCGATGTGCATCGGAGTCGAGTCGGACTCGCAGAGCTCACGACCGTCGGCGTCGAAGATCCCGGCGCCGAGATCCTCGGACTCGCGGATGATCGACGAGTACGACATCCGAAACAGAACGCCGGCCATTTCCTTCGCGATCGCGTTGAACGCCCCGCCGAGCACGCGCAGCGTGATCGGATCGACCTCGACGCGCTTTCTGGTCGGCGGGCCAGGGTGGCGACCGACCTCGTACTCCATGATGCTCACGCTTCGGCCCTCCTCGGTGCCACCGCGACAGATCCGGCGGCCGTCGCCTCCTCGGTTTCGATGATGATGCTTCCGTGGGTGTCCACCGTGGCCGTCAGACCGGGCGGGACGATCGTGGTGGTGTCGTACTGGTGGATGATGGCCGGGCCCTCAACCCGGTTTCCTGCCCTGAGCGCAGCCCGATCGTAGTATCGCGTTGTGACCTGCCGGAGCTCACCGCCAACGTGGAACCAGGCAAGCGCTTCGTGACGAAGTGCCTCTTCGGCAGGCGCCTCATCTCCCTTCTCGGCCTCCGGCGTCTCGAGCGCCGGCATGAGACCGATCCCGCGAACGCGGATATTGGGGATCTCGATGTCGGCCTCCTCGAACCGCCTCGAGTACTCTCGCTCGTGAATGTCGTGGAAGTCCCCGCGAAGCTTCTCGACCCACGCCTCGTCGATCGCTCCTGAGCCTGCATCGACCCTGAGCTCGTAACCCTGGCCGGCGTAGCGGCACTCCGCGATCCGTTGCACGAGCTGTCGATCCGCTGGAATGCCGTCCTCGTCGAGCTGGACTCTCGCCTGTGTCTCGAGTTCCTCGAACTGCTGTTCAAGCGCTGCAGGATCGAGCGCCGACATCTTCTGGTACGTGGTCGACACATACTCGTACACCATGTCGGTTGCCAGGAGGCCGATCGCGGCGGTCACGCCCGGGTACTGAGGCACCAGCACGTGCGGAGTCCCGACTTCGAGCGCGATCTGGGCGGCGAACATCGGGCCGGCGCCGCCTTCGGCGACAAGCGCGAAATCGCGTGGATCGAAGCCCTTCCGAACCGAGTTCTCCTCGATGGACTGGACCATCGAGTGAATGAGAATCTGGACGGCTCCCATCGACGCCTCTTCGACGTTCATGCCAAGCGCTTTGGCAGGGGCTTCCTCGAAGGCCTTCCGCGCGAGGTCAGGCTGAAGCTCCATCTCGCCACCGAGGAACACCTCTGGGAGGAGCCATCCGAGGTTCACCATCGCGTCCGTCGCGGTCGGCTCGACGCCACCTCGACCGTATGCCGCCGGCCCCGGATCGGCTCCTGCCGATCGCGGACCAACGCGGAAGATCCCGCCCTGGTCAACGTAGGCGATCGATCCGCCGCCGGCACCGATCGTGTCCACGTCGACCATGGGGATCATCGCTTGATAGGGACCGACCTTGGTGTCGAGCAGGTGCTTCATCCGCAGCTTGCCGGCCTGGGCGAGACCGATATCGGCCGAGGTGCCTCCCACGTCGAGTGTGATGACGTTCTCGTAGCCGGCCTGACGACCGGCCCAGATACCGCCGACAACACCGGCGACCGGTCCGGACATCAGCAGGTTGACGGGCCGCTGGATCGCAGCGTCGGCGGTCGAGACTCCACTGGCCGAGGTCATCAGGTGGACGCCCGTCTGAACGTCGAGCGCCCGAAGTTCGTCTTCGAGTCGTCGAACGTAGCTCGCAACCCGGGGACCGATGAACGCGTTCAGACAGACGGTCGAGAACCGCTCGTACTCGCGGTACTGCGGCAGGACCTCGGAGGAGACCGAGAGGAACGCCTCCGGGAATTCCTCCCGAACGATCTCTGCGACTCGCTGCTCGTGTTCGGGGTTCAAGAATGAAAAGAGAAAGCAGACCGCTACGGCTTCGACGCCGGATTCCTTCAGCTTCCGCACCTGCTCCCGAGCCTTCTTCTCGTCGAGAGGAACGAGCACGATGCCATCCCGAGTGATGCGCTCCGGAACCGTGAGCCGGTAGCGGCGCCGCACAATCGGATATCGCTGCCACGGGAGATCCTGGTAGTTGGAGAAGTTGTACGGCTTCTTGTGCCGGGCGATATGGAGGATGTCGCGATAACCCTCGGTCGTAATGAGACCGACCTGCGCACCGTCGTGCTCGATCACGATGTTCGTCGCGATCGTTGTCCCGTGAAAAACCTGGTCGAGAGCACCAGGACTCTCCCCGGCCTCGCTTGTCAACTCCTTGATGCCCTCAATCGTCCCTTCCGACGGATCTTCAGGTGTCGTCGGCAGCTTGTGGACGAGTATCTGGCCCGCCTCATCATCGAGGTAGGTCAGGTCGGTAAAGGTGCCTCCAACGTCAACTCCGAGGCGCTTCATCCGAGCTTTTCCCTCCTTCGGAGGCAAAACCTCGACCAAAAGACCTCATGGTTTCCCCTCATGATCACGCTATCCCCTTCCTGTGTCGGCTACGGCAAGCCGTGCCGGACTTCGCCCTCAGGGGGCAAAACCTCGACCAAAGATCGACAATAAACCAGGCCCGGGCCGACACGCAGACCTCCTTCCCGCTTAGCGGTTTCCGGCGTCGTTGGAAACCGCCAGAACGATCTTCCCGTAGAACTTGCGGCTCTCCATGAGTTCCATCGCGTCTCGCGTCTGCTCGATCGGGAACGTCGCCGCGACAACGGGCTTGATCGCTCCGCGGTGTGCCAGCGCGAGACACTTCTGGACCTCGGCGCGCGAATAGACGAACGAGCCGATCACGGACTTCTGCGCGCGGAAGAACGGGATGATGTCGAAGTCCACGACCTCACCCGAGTGTCCGCCGCAGATCACGAGTCTGCCGTCCTTCGTCAGTGAGTCGAGGCCCCACTGGAAGAGGTCACCTCCGACATGCTCGTAGACGAGATCGACGCCGACTCCGTCGGTGATGCTCATCACCTCGTCGACGACGTTCTGTTTCGTGTAATTGATCCCGACGTCGAGGCCCAGGCTCTTGGCTTTCTCGAGTTTGTCGTCCTGACTTGAATTCCCGATCACGAAGGCACCCGCGTGGTGGGCGAGTTGGACGGCGGCGGATCCGATGCCGCTGCCGACGGAGTTGATTAACACTGTCTCGCCGGCCTGAAGACCGCCGCGAGTGAACAGCATGTGCCATGCCGTTCCAAAAGCGATCTGAGTCGCGGCCGCCTCTTCGTCCGACATGCCATCCGGTATCGGGATCAGGGTCTTCGCCGGCACCGCGACCTTCTCCGCGTACCCGCCCGAGGTCGAGAAGCTGATGAACCCCGGCGTCAAGCAGAGAGACTCGCGACCGGTCAGGCAGTATCGGCACGTATCGCACGTAGTCATCAGGTAGGGCATCACGCGATCCCCCACCTTCCAGCCCTCAACGCCCTCGCCGAGAGCCGAGATCGTCCCGACCGGCTCGATTCCGAGGACATGGGGCGGCTCAACCGGAAAGCGAGAAACTCCTTCCCGGACGTCCACGTCGAGGTGGTTGAGCGCGGAGGCCGTGATGTCGATCGCTACCTCGCCCGCGCTGGGCTTTGGGTCCGGCAACTCCTCGAGTTTCAGGACATCGAGACCGCCGAACTCATGGAACACGATCGCCTTCACGAAACACTCCTCCCTGCTCACAGATCGAGCTTGTGTTTATGTCTGACTTTCGGAATTCTGTCAAACAACGTGCCCACGCTCGCTACTGCACGATCGCTCCTCTTCGTTCCGGGAAGCGACGAGCGAAAGCTCACGAAGGCCCTGTCGACGCCGGCCGACTGTGTGATCGCCGACCTCGAAGACGCGGTCTCCCTGGATGAAAAGGCTTCAGCACGGAAGCTTGCCATCCGTGTCCTCAACGAGGTGGAGAGTCCCGCGCTCAAGCTGATTCGCATCAACTCGGTCGGGTCCGAGTTCTGGGAAGACGATTTGGCGGAATTGGACTCGGTCGAACTCGACGCAGTTGTGCTCCCCAAGGCAACGCCAGAGACGGTGGAGGCTCTCGGTCGCGAAGGACCGCCCGTGCTCGCGATCGTGGAGTCCGCTGTTGGTCTACGTCAGGCATTCGACGTTGCGGCCTCGTCGCGGGTCGAAGCCCTCATCCTGGGAGCGGTCGACCTCGGACTCGAGCTCGGGCTGGAGCGGCGTCGCGATGGGCAGGAGCTCCTCCACGCACGCTCGAAGCTCGTGCTCGATTCTGCGGCCGCAGGCCTGCGTGGGCCGATCGACCAGGTGTACGTCGAGTTCAAGGACGACGAAGGACTCGAGGCCGACTGTCGCCTTGGCCGATCCCTGGGATTCCGCGGCAAACCCTGCATTCATCCGGCACAGGTGGACATCGTGAACCGCCTGTTCACTCCAAGCGCGGCCGAGCTCGACCGAGCTGCCGAGATCGTCGCGGCATACGAGGAAGCTCAGGCGGCCGGAAAGGGCGCCGTCGCACTGGACGGGGAGATGATCGATCTTCCGGTCGTCGAGCGTGCGCGACGCCTGCTTGAGACGACAGAAAGGAGCATCGCGCATGGCAACTGAAGCCTCTGCCGCGCCAAAGACGTGGCGCGGCCGCTTCTACGAAGATTTCGACGTCGGTGACGTCTTCAAGAGCCGACTTGGCCGCACCATTACCGAGACCGACAACATCTGGTTCACGAACCTGACGCTGAACACGAATCAGATGCACTTCAACACCCCCTACACGGAGCGGACGCAGTTCGGGCAGCCGCTCGTGAACAGCGCGTTCACGCTGGCTCTCGTCACGGGAATGACCGTGCCCGACACGAGCGAGAACGCCGCCGCTAACCTCGCGTGGACAGACATCAAGCTGCCCAAGCCGGTCTTCGTCGGCGACACGCTCTGGGCGGAAAGCGAGATCCTCGACAAGCGTGAATCGAAATCGAACCCGAACGTCGGCATCGTCTCGATGCGGTGTCGTGGAATCAACCAGCGACGCGAGGTTGTCATCGAGTACAAGCGAACGTTCATGGTGTACAAGCGTGATGCCCCCGAGGTGGCCAACACGTTTCCCGGAACCGACGAGGATTGGAGCGAGTGATGCCAACCCAAGCCGAGCGAATCGCTGACTTTGTTCTCGGCCTCTCGCCGAGCGATATCCCAGCGGAGGTGAGGGAGGCCGCCCGCTACCACCTCCTCGACACGTTGGGCTGCGGACTCGCCGCGAACGGTCTGGGCGTGGCGACGGAAGGCCGCTCATCCATGACCGAGTTGGGCGAGAACGGTAAAGCGACGGTCATCGGCATGGAGTCGCATCTCCCCGGTGCCAACGCGGCCTTCGCAAACGCGATGCTCTGTCACGGTCTCGACTTCGACGACACGCACTCGGACTCGGTCTCGCACGTCAGCACGGTGACGTGCCCGACCGCACTGGCGCTCGCAGAAGAGCTCGACGCCGACGGTGAGGCCGTGATAACCGCTGTCGTTGCCGCGAACGAAGTCGTCACCAGAGTGGGCATGGCAGCGTCAGGGGCGTTCCATGCGCGCGGCTTCCATCCGACCGCGATCTGCGGGATCTTCGGCGCCACGGCGGCAGCCGCACGACTCGGTGGGCTCGATCAGCCTACGACTGCGAGCGCCCTCGGGCTCGCCGGCAGCATGGCCGCCGGGATCTTCGCCTATCTGGAAGATGGAACCGCGACAAAGCCGCTCCATCCGGCCTGGGCCGCGCATGGCGGGATGCTCGCCTCACGGCTCGCCTCATACGGTGCCGAGGGTCCGCCCTCGGTCTTCGAGGGCAAGTTCGGCCTCTACCACGCCTTCGTCGGCGCCGAGAAGGGAGAGATCGACCTCGCCGGTCAGCTCGACGATCTCGGGACGCGCTGGGAGACGCCGCGGATCGCCTACAAGCCGTATCCCGCCTGTCACTTCATGCACGGCTCGCTGGGCGCGACGGCGGAACTCGTAGCGGGGAACGGCATCAATGCCGACGACATCGAGTCCGTGGTCGTCACCGTTCCAGAGGCCGGTGTCTCGCTCGTTCTCGAACCCGCCGACGCGAAGGTCGAGCCCCGGTCCGAGTACGAGGGCAAGTTCAGCTTGCAGTACTCGACGGCGTCGATGATCAAGAACGGGAAGGTCGGAGTGGCCAGCTACTCCGACGACGCGATGCGTGATCCCGAGGTGTTGGCCCTTGCCAAGCGCGTCAGCTACGAGACGCCCGAGTACCCGACCTATCCGGCCGCCTTCCCAGGGGGAGTGCGTATCACCATGTCAGACGGTCGGTCGCTCGAGGCCGACCACCAACATCAGTTGGGAGGCCCGGAGAACCCAATGTCGCCTGCAGCCGTGAAGGAGAAGTACCGAGGTAATGCGAGCCTGTCACTCGATGAGGCCTCCGTCGTCGCGCTCGAGAAGGCAATCCTGGACCTCGATGCCCAGGGCTCAGTCACATCTGCGCTCGAGCCCCTCACACGGGCCCGGGCGAGAGAGGGAGCACTCGCGTGAGCGTGGCCGAACTCACGACCGAGCAACAAGAAGTCGTTGCAACCGTCGCCGAGTTCGTCGATCGCGACGTCATCCCCGTGGCGTCCGAGCTCGAGCATGCTGACGAGTTCCCTGAGGAGCTCGTCCGGACCATGGCCGACCTCGGCCTGTTTGGAGTCACGATCCCCGAGGAGTACGGCGGTCTTGGTCTCGGGCTCGACCTCTACGCCCGAATCGTGATCGAGCTCTCGCGCGGCTGGGTGACGCTCTCGGGAATCGTCAACGGAAGTTTCATCGCCGGATGGATGATTCGACAGCACGGCACGGAGGAACAGAGGCAGCGCTTTCTCCCCCGGCTTGCGAGCGGGGAGCTCCGCGCATCGTTCTCGATGACCGAGCCGCACGCCGGCTCCGACGTCCAGTCGATCCGAACGACCGCGAGGCGCGAGGGAGATGAATTCGTCATCGACGGGCAGAAGATGTGGGTCACGAACGGCTGGCGCTCCGGGATCATCATGCTCCTCGCCAAGACTGATCCGACGACTGATCCGCCACACAAAGGAATGACGGGCTTCATCGTCGAGAAACCGCCGGAGAAGTCAGAGCTCGAGGGCCTCAAGATTCCGATGCCGGGCCTGAAGAAGCTCGGCTACAAGGGTGTCGAGTCGACCGAGCTGATCTTTGAAGGCTTTCGCACTCCCGCGACGACCGTCCTCGGCGGCGAGGACGGAATCGGCCGGGGTTTCCAGTTCTTCATGAGCGGGATCGAGGTCGGCCGCGTCAACGTTGCAGCCCGCGGCGTCGGCGTGGCACAGGCCGCACTCGATGAGGCCGTCCGCTATGCGCAGGAGCGCGAGGCATTCGGCAAGCCGATCGGCCGTCACCAGGCCGTGCAGCTCATGCTCGCCAAGATGGCGACCAGGACCGAGGCGGCTCGACTCCTCACGCTCCAGGCCGCCCAGAAGAAGGCGAGCGGGGAGCGGGCCGACCTCGAGGCTGGGATGGCGAAGTACTTCGCGACCGAGGCCGCCCAGGACAACTCGCTCGACTCGATGCGGATCCACGGCGGCTACGGGTACTCGACCGAGTTCAACGTCGAGCGCCTGTATCGCGACGCACCGCTCCTCCTGATCGGCGAGGGCTCGAACGAGATCCAGCAACTCATCATCGCGCGTCGCCTGCTCGAGCGGCACGCGATCTCCTGATGGACTTCTCACTTCCTGACGAGCTCAACGAGATTCGTGCGGCCGTTCGCGAGCTCTGCGAGCAGTTCCCGGGTGAGTACTGGCGGGCACTCGAGCCGGATCGGTATCCGGAGGAGTTCGTCAATGCCCTGACGGAGAACGGCTGGCTCGCCGCACTGATCCCCGAGGAGTACGGCGGAGCGGGGCTGTCGCTGACGGCGGCGAGCGTCATCCTCGAGGAGATCAACGCCGCCGGCTGCAACGCCGGGGCCTGTCACGCCCAGATGTACACGATGGGCACAATCCTCCGGCACGGCTCCGACGAGCAGAAAGAGCGCTACCTGCCGAAGATTGCGACCGGCGAGCTCCGACTTCAAGCCTTTGGCGTGACGGAGCCGACCGCGGGATCCGATACCACGAAGATCCAAACCACGGCGGCGAAGACGAACGGTGGCTACCTCGTCAACGGCCAGAAGATCTGGACGTCGCGAGCGCTGTACTCCGACCTCATGCTGCTGCTCGCGCGCACGACTCCTGTCGATCAGGTCGAGAAGAAGACCGAGGGCCTCTCCACCTTCATCGTGGACATGAAGCAGGCGGTCGCCGACGGCAAGATGACCATCAAGCCGATCAAGACGTTGATGAACCACGCCACGACCGAGATCTTCTTCGATGGCGTCGAGGTTCCCGAGGACGCGCTCGTCGGCGAGGAGGGCAAGGGCTTCCGCTACATCCTCGACGGGATGAACGCCGAGCGCGCGCTGATCGCGGCGGAATGCATCGGCGACGGTCGCTGGTTCATCGGCAAGGCCACGGCCTATGCCTCAGAGCGCGTCGTCTTCGGCCGACCGATCGGAGAGAACCAGGGGATCCAATTCCCGATCGCCGAGGCGCACGCCGCCCTCGAGGCCGCCGATCTCATGCGCTACAAGGCCGCCTGGCTCTTCGAGCAGGGACTCCCCTGTGGCGCCGAGGCGAACATGGCCAAGCTTCTCGCGGCCGAAGCCTCATGGCAGGCCGCAAACGCCTGCCTCGATACGCACGGTGGCTTCGGGTTCGCCGAGGAGTACGACGTCGAGCGGAAGTTCCGCGAGACGAGGCTGTACAAGGTCGCTCCAGTCTCGAACAATCTCATCCTCGCCTACCTGGGCCAGCATGTGCTCGGCATGCCGAGGTCCTACTGACCCCGTTACTTCGAGAAGCCTGAGAAGTCGAGTTCCTGCTGGGTGATGAACTCGAGGAGAGCAGGGGTGCCGTTCTCCGTTTGCTCGATCCCGCGCCGAATTGCCGGAATGATGTCGGAGGGGCTCGTGACGCGCTCGCCGTAGCCGCCCAGCGCCCGGGCGAAATCGGCGTAGTTTCCGGAGATGTCCGTGCTCCGGTACTTCTCGGTTGCAACCCGCATGATCGGAAGCTCGATCGCCATTGAGAAGTTGTTCAGGAGCACCGACAGGATCGGAATGCGCTCGCGGACCGCGGTCTCGAAGTCCATCCCGGTGAAGCCGATCGCCGCGTCACCCCAGACGTTGACACAGAGCGAGTCGGGTCTCGCAAGCTTCGCCCCCATCGCCAGGCCCAGGCCGTAACCGAGCTGAGTCGTCTTCCCCCAGCCGATGTAAGAGAGCGGGGCGGTGCTTTCCCAGAAGGGCGAGATCTGGTCGCGGGGGCTTCCGGCGTCGTGGGTTATGACGGTGTTCTCGTGATCGACCGTGTGCAGCAGATCCCAGATCACCCGATACGGCGAGAGCGGTTCCTCGTCCGAACGAAGTTTTGGCATCCAGGCGGCGAGCCACTCCTCCTTCAGACTCGCGATGCGGGCCGGCACACCATCCCGCTTCTTTTCTAATCCGCCGGCGCGTTCTCGTAGCTCATCCAGCACCGCCTCCAGGACGAGTTGAGCATCACCGACCAGCGCGTGGCTCACTTCGACGTCCTTGTCCAGATCGGAGGGATCGAGCGTGGCATGGATAACCGTCTTTCCGGCCGGGATCGAGAGCCCGTAGGCGGTCTTCGTGAAGCTACAGCCGATGCCGAAGATGACGTCTGCGTCCGCGAGAAAACGGCCAACCGCGTCGGGGAACGACCGTCCGCCGGAACCGAGCGAGAGCGGATGGTTCTCGGGGAACGCCGACTTCCCCTGAAGGCTCGTCGTGACCGGAATCGTGAGCAGCTCGGCCAGCTCGCGCAGCGTCTCCCAGGCGCGCGCGTAGTGAACGCCCTGGCCCGCGTACAGAACCGGTCGCTCAGCCTGCAAGAGGACGTCAACGACCTCTCTGACGGCGTCGGGATCCGGCCCGGGTCGTGCCGTTACGGGCGGCGTGTAGTCGAACTCCTCCCCGATCTCTTCATCGAAGAGGTCAAACGGAACCTCGATAAGAACTGGTCGCGGCCGGCCGGTCTTCAGCTGCCCGAACGCCCGCCGCATCACCTCGGGCACAGCCCGAGCAACCGTCACCTGCTCGCACCACTTCGCGACGTGCTGAAAGTTGAGCAGGGCGCTGAAGTTCGGAGAGACATTGGTTTCAGTCCGCGGATAACCAGCCGGTAAGACCAGAACCGGAACGGACTCTCCGAATGCTTGCGCGACGCCGCCGAACGCGTTCTCGGTCCCCGGCCCGTACTGCATGGTGAAGACGCCCACCTTCTGACCCGAGTGCAGGCGGCTGTAAGCGTCGGCCATGTGCAGCCCGGTGCGTTCCTGGCGGACGATGATCGTCCGGATGTCAACCTCGGCCGCCGCTTCGATGATCGGGTTGACCGGGTAGCCGATCAGTGAGTCGACACCCTCTCGCTTCAGAATCTCGGCGATGGCAGCGCTGACCTTCATGAGCGCCAGAGCTTAGATCGTCTCGGCAAAATGCGGCGGCGGCGGTCGCCGATGGAGTGTGTCCGGGTCGCGGCGGCCTTGATCGACGCAGTAACCTAGTAGGTTCATGGAAGGCTCGTTCCACAAGTACCGGGCGTACGCCCCATTCGACCTCCCCGACCGCGGCTGGCCGGAGGCCACGATTACCAAGGCACCCATCTGGTGTTCGGTCGATCTGCGCGACGGCAACCAGGCGTTGATCGATCCGATGGACGCGACGCGCAAGCAGGCTTTCTTCGACCTGCTCGTCCGGCTCGGCTACAAGGAGATCGAGGTCGGCTTCCCGTCGGCCTCGCAGCCTGACTTCGAATTCGTCCGGATGCTCATCGAAGAGGATCTCGTGCCCGATGACGTCACGATTCAGGTTCTCACGCAAGCTCGTGAGGAACTGATCGACAAGACGATCGAAAGCATCGCCGGCGCCAAGCGAGCAATCGTCCACCTCTACAACTCAACGTCAGAGCTCCAGCGCCGCGTGGTCTTTCGTCTCGACAAGGCCGGGATCACCGAGATCGCGGTGGAAGGGGCGAAGATGTGTCTGCGGGCGATCGACGAGCGGCCTGAGACGGACATCCAGTTCGAGTACTCGCCCGAGAGTTTCACCGGAACCGAGACCGAATACGCGCTCGAGGTCTGCGAGGCGGTGATGGACGTCTGGCAGCCGACGCCCGAGCGGAAAGTGATTCTCAACTTGCCGGCAACCGTCGAGATGTCGACCCCGAACATCTACGCCGACCAGATCGAGTGGTTCGTCCGAAACGTGAGGCGGCGCGACTCGGTCATTATCTCGCTTCACCCGCACAACGATCGCGGGACTGCGGTCGCGGCAACCGAGCTCGCGCTCATGGCCGGCGGAGAACGCGTAGAGGGATCTCTGTTCGGCAATGGGGAGCGGACGGGCAACGTCGACCTCGTCACGCTGGCACTCAATCTCTTCACCCAGGGAGTTGATCCTGGAGTCGATTTCTCGAACATCGACGAGGCGCGTCGGATAGTGGAGTACGCGAATCAACTCCCCATCCATTGTCGACATCCGTACGTCGGTGAGTTCGTGTACACCGCCTTTTCGGGCTCTCATCAAGACGCGATCAAGAAGGGCATGGAGGCGATCGCCGAAACGGATCGATCGCTTTGGGAGGTTCCGTACCTGCCGATCGATCCGGTGGATGTCGGACGAACCTACGAGGCAATCATTCGGGTCAACAGCCAGTCCGGGAAGGGCGGCGTCGCCTATGTCCTGAACAGCGAGTACGGACTCGATCTGCCGCGCCGGACTCAGATCGAGTTCTCGAAGGTGATTCAGGAGGTCGCCGAGGCCGAGGGCGGCGAAGTGACCCCCGCCCAGATCTGGAGCAGCTTCAGCGAGGAGTACCTCGCCCGAACGAAGCCGCTGGACATCGTCGGTCACCGTAGCGTCGAGGAGACTGACGAAGGCGAGACGCTCGAGGTCACGGTACGTGTCGACGGTCAGGAGCAGGTCGTGACGGGACACGGAAACGGTCCGATCGATTCGTTCGTGGATGCGCTCGGAACGCTCGATCTCGATCTCCGGGTGCTCGATTACCACGAGCACGCCGTCGGGGCAGGCGCCGACGCCAACGCCGCCTGCTACATCGAAGCCGCGGTCGGCGACCGGGTGCTGTGGGGCGTTGGAATCCACCCCAGCATCGTCACGGCGTCACTCCGTGCCGTTGCGAGCGCCGTCAATCGGGCCGCCGCAGCGGGGCTGTTTGAGACCGACGCCGAGCCGGGCTCGGTTCTCGCCCGCGCCGAGAGTTCTTAGCCCTCGGCAGAGACTTCGACGCCGAGCGCGGCTGGCGGAATGACGTAGCCGTGATCGACGGCGATGGCGGCCCGCTTCGC
>CAYTCZ010000003.1:18563-72083 GCA_964436315.1 uncultured Gaiellales bacterium
CAGTTCCCTATTTTCCAGCGCCCGCGACGCGGTCGCTCCGTGCTGGCCTACTCACCAAGGGCAGTGGTTGAGCTTGGACACGAAGGCGGCCATGAGCTCTCGCTCCCCCACGCTCCAGTCCGAGGGACCGCGAGAGACCGGCTGCAGGTATTCACTCATCGGAAGTCCGAAGAACTCCGGTCGATAGAGCAACGTCGCCGTTACCCCGGGGGATGTCTCGACTCCGAGCATCTCGCGCAGCTTGGCGAGCGCAGCGCTCGCCGGAGCCTCGTGTCCGCTGTCGACGACTTCGAGTCTCATCGGTAGTCGCTCCGGTAGATACGGGCCCGATTGGCCGCGCGAAAACCGAGCAGGCCAAGGACGCAGGGAGCATCCATATTGGTCCGAGATATGGGCGCGACAGAGATTCTCGGCTCAAGCCAAGAATCTCTATGAAGAGCACCGGAGCTCGCTTCTGCTCGCACCGTTTCTTTTTGATCAACCTTTTGTCCGCGGCAAAAGGTCGTGCGACGGTTTGCGGCCGGCCACGTGGTGTGCGTATCGGCCGGGGCGGCCACTAATGAGCGCTTTCCACTGCGCTCATGCCGCACTCCAGGCGCGCAAGGCCGGAGCCCACCGCAACAGCGACCGTCAGTTCGAAGATCTCGTCCTCCGAGAACCCCGCGGCCTTAAGGCTCTCAATGTCCTCGTCGACGACCTTGTACGCCCATTGAGCGACCTTGTCGAGGTAGGGGGCGAGGTCCTCCGGGACCTCGGTCGTCGGCTCCAGACCCTTCCCGAGCTCACCGGCGCGCGCCGCAGCTGATGCTCGAAGCGCCGGATCGGTCTCGCCGGGCCCTTCAACGACCGAGGCATTAAGGGCCTGGACTTCTTCCGAGAACCGTGAGTCGGGAATCACAGCTGAGCGAGGCTACTGTCCCGCCGGCGGAGCTGTCAACCCTCCCCCAGCCGCGCGACTCGATCTCAGGGAAAGAGATCCCGCTCTGGCGGCATCACCAAATCTCGCGCTACTCCGTCACCGGCCGGAAGCTCCGCTCCGCGCACGATTGCCGCCGGAATTCCGGTTGCCTGACCGACAACGAGCTCGGCGGCACCAGCCAGCTCGTCGGCGACCGCCACGACCGTCGCCTCGAGCTCGTAGCCGCGTGTGTCCTTGGTGCCGCGAAGATCGCGCAGCGGCTGCATACCGGCGACACCGATCGCGACGTCGGTCGTCCCCTGGCGCCACGGCCTTCCGAAGGAGTCCGCGATGATGACGGCCGGCGCGACGCCGAGACGTTCCATCAGCCGACGTCGCAGCTGGGCGGCCGACGCGTCGGGATCACGCGGAAGCAGAACGACCATGCCCGCTCCAGGCGCGTTGGATCGATCGACCCCGGCGTTGGCGCAGACGAATCCGTGTTCCGTCTCGGCGATGACGAAGTCGTCGCGCCGCCGCCGGATTCTGCGCGCCTCACGAGCGACCACTTCTCGGTGATCGGCGGTCCCCTCCACGCGACCCTCGGCTTTCGAGACGATCTTGTGTGCGAGCACGAGGACATCTCCTTCCTCGAGTCCACCAGCCCTGTCAATCGCATCAGCGAGGAGAGCCGCGAGATCATCGCCCGGCGCGATCTCCGGCAATCCCTCCAACGGAAGGATGCGGATCTCCCGGGCCATGGGCGTGCGTCAGGCCGTCGCCGACGGCACCGCTGCGGGCCAGCGATCACGGAGCCGCGGGAGGACGTCAGCGCCGAACTGGTCCAGGAAACGACCTTGCTCTGCGCATGGGGCGTGGAAGACGAGATGCGTGAACCCGTACTCGACATATGGCTCAATCCGCTGCACGACCTCGTCGGGATCGCTCGAAACGATCCAGCGCGTGTGTGCGCGGTCGACATTTGCGTCGGCGAGACGCTCCATCTCGACCGGATCTTCGATCCCACTCTTCTCCTCGGGTTTGAGCGCCAGCGCCGCCCACCAGTGCGTCGCTTTCTCGGCGAAGTCGACGTCGTGGTCGTACGAAACCTTGATCTCGATCATTCGCGGCAACGTGTCGGGATCCCGGCCTGCATCACTGGCGCCATCTTCGAAGGAGCCGATTACCTCCTCGTAGAGCTCGCGCTGCTTGCCGCTCGTCATGATCAAGCCGTCGCCGACCTCCCCCGCCATCCGCGCTGTCCGCTTGCCGGCCGCTGCGACGTAGATCGGGATAGGGTGATCAGGCCGCTCGTAAACCGTCGCACGATCCGTTGTGTAGTAGTTGCCGGTGAAGCTCACGCGCTCTTCTTCCCACAGCAACCGTTTCAGCTCGATCGCCTCAACCAGCCGCTCGAATCGCTCTCGGAAGGCTGGCCATGAGAGGCCCGTGGCCGGCGTTTCGTTCATCGCTTCGCCGGTTCCCACGCCAAGGAAGACTCGGCCCGGGGCAAGTCCCGCAAGCGTTCCGAATGCCTGGGCCACAATCGCCGGGTGATATCGAAGCGTCGGAGTCAGAACGCTCGTCCCGATCTGAACCCGCTCGGTCCTGGCCGCGAGGGCGCCGAGCCAGACGAGCGAGTTTGGCGCTCGTCCCGTCTTGTGGCGCCAGGGCTGAAAGTGATCCGAAACGGCGACGCTGTCCAAGCCGATCTCCTCGGCCCGGATGCCGAAAGACAGGAGCTCGTCTGCGGGAAACTGCTCCGCCGAGGCCTTATAGCCAAGAAGAACCTTCACGTTGTTACCTCCATTGAGAACAGCGGAGAGACTAACGCGCGCGTCCTCGTCTCACGAGGGACAGACAGGAATCGCCGCACATCCTCGGGTGTGTCCAGGTCGTGAGCTAGACCTGGGGTATCGACGATCTGCGCCTGCACGCCCGCGTCGTGCGCCGTCGTGGCGTGCAGTGACGCACTGTACTTCGCTCCGAAACAGGTTTCGATGATTCCCGGGGGTCGAAGGGCGACGGCATTCGTTCCGCCGTCCGACGCTCGTGCGATCGCAATGCCGACCTCGGGCGTGGCCCGAACCAACTCGTCGATCTCGTCTGCCTGGACGAGCGGGATATCCGCCGAAATCACGGCCACGAGTGGCTCTTCAACGACTTCGCTCATCGCCGCTGACAGCGCGACGTTCCACGGAAGATCCCGATCGTCCCAGAACTGAATCCCGTGGTCGTGGGCAAGTCGCGGGGCGCTGGGTTCGCTGGAGACGAGCGTCGCAACGGATACGCACTTCGCAGCGGCCACCGCATCAACGACGTCGGCGAGCATGGCCTGCATGAGCTGAGCGCGTTCGTCTTTCTCGAGTCGGCCGCGAAGACGGCTCTTTGCCCCATCCAGGCGTTTCAGCGGCACGAGCGCGTGTACGGGAGCACCCACGCTCCCAACGCTACAGAATCCCCCTATGACTGTCGCAGTGCTCGCAGGCGGAGTCGGCGCGGCGCGATTCCTCGAGGGGCTGGTGCAGGTCGTCCCGGGAAAAGACATCACGGTGGTGGGAAACGTCGCCGATGATCTCGAGCTGCTCGGCCTCCACATCTCACCGGACCTCGACACGGTCGTGTACACGCTCGCGGGCGTCGTCGACCACGACCGCGGTTGGGGAGTCGGGAACGACACCGCGAACGCCCGCCGAGTCATCGACGATCTCCGCGGGCCGGCTTGGTTCTACTTGAGTGATCGCGATATCGGCCTTCACCTCGTGCGGACAGACCGCCTCCGCCACGGAGAGTCGCTGTCCTCGATCACACAAGACGTCGCACGGCGGTTCGGACTGGAGATTCAGCTCCTCCCGGCCACGAACGAGTATCTGAGAACCATCGTCACGACGGACGAGGGAGATCTCGACTTCCAACGCTGGTTCGTTGCGCAACGGCACGAGCCTCCAGTGCGCGCTATTCGCTACCAGGGTGCGGCGGACGCGCTACCGGCTCCGGGAGTGCTTGAAGCCCTCCGTGATTCCGAGGTCGTTGTGATCGCTCCGAGCAATCCGTACCTCTCCATCGATCCCATCTTCAGCATCCACGGGATTCGCGACGCGCTGCAAAATCGGGCACGACCGGTCGTTGGCGTTACCCCCATCGTCGGAGGGAGAGCGCTCAAGGGCCCTGCGGACTCGATGCTTGTCTCGCTTGCCGGTGAGGCAAGCGCGGTCACCGTGGCGCGACACTACGAGGACGTGCTGACGCACTTCCTCCTTGACCGTCTGGACGAGGATCTGGTCGAAACGGTCCAGCAACTCGGTATCGCCGCGAGCGCAGTCGACACGCTGATGGTCGACGTCGAAGCCCGAGCGAGACTCGCTCGCGAGACGCTCCGGTTTGCCGGCTCAGACCTGGCTTGACGCGGCGAGGCCCGGAAGACGTATGCTCACGCCGTGACGCGTGAGCTGCTGAACCTCACGACGGCGACCAAGGACAACGCGCTCACCGATGCCGAGCGCAATGAGTTCCTCGAGCGAAAGCTTGTCGGGCGCCTCGGTACGAACCGCGGTGACGGTTGGTGGCACGTGACCCCGATCTGGTACATGTGGGAAGACGGACGGTTCTTGCTGAGCCTCGGCAACAGTCGGCGGCACCTCAGCAACATGCGTGAGGACGACCATGTAACCCTCTGCATTGACGTCGACCGGCGTCCCGAGGGTGTCTTCGAGGGTCCGGTGTCAGTTGTCTGCTTCGGCCACGCCGAGCTGATCGAAGAGCCAGAGCGGGTGCGCGAGATCACTGAGAAACTCGAGCTTCGTTACCTGGGATCGATTCCTCCCGAGTTCGAAGAGGCAATGTGGTTCGAGGGGCGCACGGCAGTCGTTATTACTCCCGTTCGGTGGCTTGCCTGGGATCAAGGAAAGGCGTGAGGGACTCAGAACTGCTCGCCCTCTGCGAGCTGAGGGCTGAAGAGATCCTCGAGTCGGCGCAGGCGCTCCGGGCGCAGCGTCCGGTCCCAATCACCTACTCGCCCAAGGTGTTCATTCCGCTGACCATGCTCTGCCGCGATGTGTGCCACTACTGCACCTTCGCCAAGCCTCCGCGGAAGGGCGAGAGAGCCTACATGCGCGCCGACGAGGTGCTCGCGGTCGCCAGCGCCGGCGCGGAAGCCGGCTGCCACGAGGCGCTCTTCACCCTGGGCGACAAGCCGGAGCGTCGCTACAAGGCGGCGCGCGACGAGTTGAGCGAGCTGGGACACGAGACGACCGTCGACTATCTGGTTGAGATGTGTCGTCTCGTCCTCGAGGAGACAGGTCTCCTCCCACACGCAAACCCGGGTGTCCTCGATCGGGATGAGCTCGGTCGGCTTCGAGAAGTGACCGCATCTCAAGGGATCATGCTCGAGACGGCGAGCGATCGACTATCCGAAAAGGGGCTGCCACACTACGGCTCTCCTGACAAAGTCCCGGCGCGCCGCATCGACACGATCGAGCTCGCCGGAGAGCTTCGGATCCCGTTCACAACAGGAATCCTGATCGGTATCGGCGAGACGAGGCAGGAGCGAATCGAGGCGCTGCTCGTCATTCGGGATCTGCATCAGCGCCACGGCCACATCCAAGAGGTCATCGTGCAGAACTTCCGCGCGAAGCCGGAGACGAAGATGGCGGATCATCCCGAGCCGCCGCTCGACGAACTCCTCTGGACCGCGGCGGCAGCTCGCTGCGTGCTCGGTGCGGAGATGAACATCCAGTGCCCGCCCAATCTCTCCTATGACGAGTTTCCGCGATTGCTCGACGCCGGCATCAACGACTGGGGCGGCGTTTCCCCTGTGACGATCGATCACGTCAACCCGGAGGCTCCGTGGCCGGAGATCGAGCGTCTGTCAAATGCAACGCTCGATCGCTGGCTCGATCCGGCTCCGCGACTTCCGATCTACCCCGAGTACGTCAACGACGTGAGCTCTTGGTGCGCGCCTTCGGTGGCGGCCGCTGTTCTTCGCCGTGCAGACGCCACGGGCCTGGCGCGCGAGGGGAACTGGGCCGCCGGGGCAAACGAATCCCGCAATGGTTGCGGGACGCTCGGCCCTCGTCACCTCCAACTCGCGTCGCGAAACGGGAACGCCGCTCGGTCGCTCCACGGAGAAAGCAAGCTAGATCCGAGTATTTCCGAGGCGCTCACGAAGGTTGATGAAGAGGAAGAACTCGAGGAGAGCGACATCACCGCACTCTTTCTGGCCCGCGGTCCCGGGTTGGAGGCCGTCTTCGACGCGGCGGACCGGCTCCGCAAGGACGTCTGTGGAGACACCGTGTCGTATGTGGTGACACGAAACATCAACTACACGAACGTCTGCTACTTCCGCTGCGGGTTCTGTGCCTTTTCGAAGGGAAAGCTCGCGGAGAATCTCCGCGGTCCCGCCTACCTCGTACCAACCGAGGAGATCCTCAGGCGCTGCCATGAGGCCTGGGATCGAGGCGCCGTGGAGGTCTGTCTTCAGGGCGGTATCCATCCCGGATTCACGGGCGAGTACTACACGGAACTCTGCGACGCGATCAAGCGGGAGCTGCCGGAGCTACACATCCATGCTTTCTCGGCGCTCGAAGTCTGGCAAGGAGCCGCGACCCTCGGAATTCCCCTCGACGACTACTTGAGGCGGCTTCATTCTGTCGGCCTTGCTTCCCTCCCCGGGACTGCCGCCGAGGTCCTCGACGACGACGTACGCCAGATCATTTGCCCGGACAAAGTGACGACGGCGCAGTGGCTTGAAGTTCATGACACCGCGCACAGGGTGGGCCTTCGCTCGACGACGACGATCATGTACGGCTCGGTCGAAGGCCCAAGGAGTTGGGCTCGACACCTGATTGCGATTCGTGACCAGCAGAAGCGAAGCGGCGGGTTCAGCGAGTTCGTTCCGCTGCCGTTCGTCCACATGGAGGCACCGATCTTCCTTCAGGGTCGAGCGAGACCCGGCCCGACCCTCCGCGAAGCTGTCCTCATGCACGCGGTCGGGAGGCTCGCGCTACACCCCCACATCACGAACATCCAGACGTCCTGGGTCAAGATGGGGGTCGAAGGGGCTCTCCTCGCCCTCAACGCAGGGGCAAACGATCTCGGCGGCACGCTCATGAACGAGTCCATTTCTCGGGCGGCCGGCGCGAGCCACGGACAGGAGATGGCGCCGGAACAGATGGAGATGACGATCCGACGCGCGGGGAGGATTTCACGCCAGAGAACGACCTTGTACGGCTCCCCAGACGTCGAGCGGACCCGGCGATCGTTCGGCGCCGCGCCGCTCGAGGTCCCCCAGAACCCCAAGGTCGATGATTCGCGGCTCAAGAAGCCGAGGGAGCTTGTGCGGCCCGGGCTGACGGTGGGCTGACCGGTCGGCAGCGGAGACATGAGCCAGGTGGTAGTCGTCATCGGCGGCGGTGCGATCGGTGCGTGCACCGCCCTCGAGATCGCTCAGCGAGATATTCGGGTCACGCTCCTCGAGCGCGGCCCAGAGCTGGCCTGGGGATGCTCGGCAGGAAACGCCGGCCTCATCTGCCCGAGCCACGCGTGGCCGCTCCCGAACCCGACCGCGCTCAGGCTCGGGCTCAAGTGGATGTGGAAACGCGACAGCCCCCTCTATCTTCGGCCACGTCCAGCGGTGCTTCCGTGGCTCACACGCTTTATGTCGGCCTGCACCCCGGGACAGGCGACAGCCGGAATGCGACTGCTGCGCGATCTCTGCACGAAGAGCCTTCACCTCCATCTCGAGCTCGCTGAGAAGGGAGTGAATACTGGCTTGGAGCAAAGCGGCACGCTAAACGCCTACACATCGGACTCGGCTCTGACCGAGGCCATTCACGAGGCCGCCGAGAACGGCGAAGCGGGCATCAACTTCCGCCTGCTGACGGGAGACGAGGCCAGAGAGTTCGAGCCGTCACTCACCAGCAACGTCACAGGTGGAGTCCTCTACGAGGACGAGGCGCATTGTGACCCGCACCTGTTCGTTCAAGAGGTCGGGAAAGCCGCAAGAGCAGCAGGTGCAGACATTCAAACCGGCGTCGAGGTCTTCGGCCTTTCCCGCCGAAACGGGGGAATCGACATCTCGACATCGACCGGAAGCATCCGAGCCGCGACCGTCGTGCTCGCCGCCGGCGCCTGGACGCCGGGTCTTGGACGCCAACTCGGCCAATTCGTCCCCGTCGAGGGCGGCAAGGGCTATCACATCGACCTCACGGCAGCTCCAAGTGACCCCAAGGTTCCCGTGCTTCTCAACGAGACTCGCGTGATCGCCACTCCACTGCCCGGACGCCTCCGTCTCGCGGGCACGCTCGAACTCGCCGGGCTCGATCTGAGCGTCGATCGCGTTCGCGTCGAGGCGATTCAGCGGTCTGTGAGCCAAGCCGTCTCCGGACTCGAGAACCGAGAGGTGGTCGAGGTCTGGAGAGGGCTTCGGCCCTGCACTCCCGACGGGCTACCGATCATCGGCCGACCCGATGACGCCGACGACGTCCTGCTCGCGACGGGTCATGCAATGCTCGGTCTTGCGTTGGCCCCGATCACGGGTCGGCTCCTCGGCGAGCTCGTCGCTGGGGAAACACCGAGCCACGACCTCGAGGCGCTCCGGCCAGACCGCTTCAGGCCGATGATTCCGAGCGCACGCTTCAGTAGCCGCGGCCGCCGGTTACTCCCGCTCGCCTAGCTCGCCCTTGAAGTTACGTCGGCGATGAAGAGGTGTTTGGGCTCGCGGCTTAGCCGGTGCAACGGAGCGGCAGGCCGAGGTCGCGCCGGAATAAGCAGACGTCGGGCCACCCACCCTCTGGCTCACGATCACCGCTCGTGTGGGTGGGCTCGGCCGCGAACCTGGGATCGGCCGGCGCGGAGGACCAATCGACACACCGTCGCCACAAAGCTTCACCGGGATGTGCGATTCATCTGCTTATCATCGACGGAGGGTGGTGGGTGGAGATCATCTCCCCACCCACATGGGTGGGGAGAGAGGAGCGGAGACGGGTTGCAAATATGGGTTGCGGGGACGGGTTGCGGCCGGGGAGCCGTCGAGCGGCCGCGCGCTCGGCTCGCCTGGTCTTGGCTGAGCGCAGCGACCAGACGGCGACACCCGATGGAGGCCACCGAGTCCCACGAGCTGACCAGAGACCGGGTCGTCGGTGGACACGGTACGCTCTGGCCGCCGGAAGCACGAGTGCGCTGACCCAACCCGATCGCCAAAGCCATGCAACGAGAGACCAAGGTGGCCGTGATCGGTGGGGGAATCGCCGGCTGCAGCGTCGCCTATCACCTTACGACGCTCGGCTGGCACGACATCACGCTCCTCGAGCGACACGAACTCACGAGCGGTACCACCTGGCACGCAGCGGGGCTGTGCACACAATTCACCCCGAGCTACAACCTGATGACGCTCCTTCGACGGAGCGTCGAGCTGTATCGCAGCCTGGGCGACGAGATCAATCAACCACTCGACTACCACCAGTGTGGGAGCCTGCGCCTTGCGACCACGAAAGACCGTCTCGAGGAGTTCCATCACGTCAAGGGAGTCGCCGATCTTGTCGGCGTTCCCCTCGAGCTGGTTTCGGCAAGCGAAACGAAGGAACTCTGCCCGCTCATCGACCCCGCCGGGCTCCTGGCGTCGGCATACGTGCCCACAGATGGCTGGGCCGACCCCGCGAGCGTCGCCAATGCTCTCGCGCACGGAGCGAGACAGGGAGGCGCCGAGATCGTTCGCCAGATGCCGGTAACGGGGCTCGAGCCGTCCGGCAGCGGGTGGAACCTCGAGACGCCCAAGGGCACCATGCGAGCGGAGATCGTCGTTAACGCAGCGGGCATCTGGGCACCGGAAATCGCACGGATGGTCGGGGTCGATCTTCCAATCGTTCCCCTTGAACACCAGTACGTCCTGACCGAGGATCTCGCCGCCGTCACGAGTCTCGACCGCGAGTTGCCCGTCGTTCGAGATCCGGACCGCTCCTTCTACGTTCGTCAGGACGGTTCAGGGTTGCTCGTTGGCCCTTTCGAACAGGATCCGCAACCGTGGAGCCTCGACGGAATCCCGTCGCGCTTTCACGACAAGCTGCTCCGACCCAACGTCAAGCGCATCACGCCGATTCTCGACACCGTTGCCGAGCGGATTCCCGTGTTCCAGGACTCCGGTCTTAAGAAGGTCCTCAACGGCCCCGACGGATACACGCCCGACGGTCGTGCCCTGATGGGGCCAGTTCCCGGTGTCCGTAACTTCCACGTCCTCGCCGGGTTCAGCATCTTCGGAATCGTGTTCAGCGGCGGCGCCGGCCGCTACGCGGCAGAGTGGATCGCCGAAGGCCAGCCGTCCGACAACATGTGGGAGCTCGACGTGCGGCGGTTCGGGGAGTACGCGAACTCGACTCAGTACGTCGTCGACCGCGCCGCCGACGTCTACGGGCGCGAGTACGCGATCCGCTTTCCGGAGGAGGAGCGCCCCGCGGGTCGACCCCTGAAAACGAGCCCGCTCTTCGACGCTCTCCGCGACCGTGGAGCCGTCTACGGCGCCCGCTTTGGCTGGGAGCGCCCCCTCTGGTTCGCGAGAGGCGAACAGACCGAGGACCGTTACTCGTTTCGTCGGGGCAACTGGCACGACGCGGTCGGGGAGGAATGCCGGTCCGTTGCATCCGCCGCGGGGCTGCTCGACCAGACGAGTTTCGCCAAGTTCGAGGTGTCAGGGTCAGGCGCGGAGGAAGCTCTCGCCTCCCTCTGCACCAACCGTCTCCCGGCCAGAGTTGGGAAGATCGCGCTGACCCAGATGTGCACCGAGCGCGGCGGCATCGAGTGCGACGTCACCGTTACACGTCTGACCGAGGACCGGTTCTACATCGTGTCCGCCGCGGCCACCGAGGCTCACGATCTCGCCTGGATCTCATCGCATCTTCCGGCTGACGACCGCGTGGCGCTCGACAACGTCTCGAGTCGTTACGGCGTTCTGACTCTCGCGGGTCCGCGCACGCGTGAGCTCCTTGAGGCAATTACCGGCCTCGATCAGTCGAACGACGCCTTCCCCTTCTTCACTTGCCGCGAGCTCGAGGTCGGAAGGGCTCCTGTGCGAGCGATGCGTGTCTCTTACGTCGGCGAGCTCGGCTACGAGCTTCACCATCCGCTCGAGTACCAGCGCCAGCTCTATGAGCTGATTCGGGCCGTTGGGGACGATCTCGGCCTGGTCGATTTCGGTTATCGAGCCCTCGAATCAATGCGCTTGGAAAAGGCCTACCGCCTCTGGGGTGCCGACATGTCCGCCGACTACACGCCGCTCGAAGCGGGTCTCGACCGTTTCGTGCAGTTCGACAAGGGGGATTTCGTCGGCCGTGACGCGCTGCTGAGGCAACGCGAGGAGGGTGTTCGGCAAAAGCTCGCCTGTCTAACCGTGGAGACCGACGGAGCAGATCCTCACGGTTACGAACCGGTGACCGACGGCAACGATCTGATCGGCTATGTGGCCTCGGGCGGCTTTGGGCACCGAACCGGCAAGTCAATTGCGATGGCGTATCTGCCGGTTGCCTACGCGGAAGCAGAGACCGAGCTCACGATCCGGATTCTGGGCGAGGAGAGAGGGGCGACTGTCGTCGCTCAACCGATCTATGACCCCGAGAACCGTCGATTACTGAGCTGACCAGGGTGCGTCGGGTCACATCCCGCGCCGACGCTGTGACTGGTTGAATACGCCCACGGATCCGGTGCCACCTCGATCCCTGCAGCCTTCGTGCTCCCACCCGCGGACATTCGTCAGGGTGTTGGCCGGTACCCGCCTGAAAGGAGTCTGAGCCGCCATGACGCCAGAGCAGCCCGCCACCGTGCCGTTCGCACCGACTTCCTGGGACTTGATTCCGGGACACACCGCGCTCGTTTTGATCGATTGCCAGAACGACTTCCTTCACGCCGACGGCTGGTACGCAACGAGCGGCGTCGACATCTCCCACATGCAGCGCGTCATCGAGCCGACGAAGCAGCTTGTTGTCGCAGCACGAAGCGCCGACGTTCCGCTCGTCTGGACGCGGCACGGGTTTCGTGACGAGCGCGACGCCGGGGTTCTCTTCCATCTGCGTCCCTTTCTCCATGAAGGTGGGCTTCGGACCGGTACGTGGGGATACGAGATCCTCGAGGGGCTCGCGCCGCACGACAATGACTGGTTCGTCCATAAGGGTCGCCTCAGCGCCTTCTACAACACGGATCTCGAACTCGTCCTCCGCGGGCTCCGCGCCCGCGTCGTTCTCTTCGTCGGGGTCTTGACAAACCAGTGTGTCGCGGCAACGTCGAAGGACGCGTGCTTTAGGGACTTCCTCCCGATTGTCATCGAGGACTGTGTCGGCACGACTCTCCCCCACCTCCACGAGCCTGCCCTCGAGATGGTTCGCGTCGGCTGGGGCCAGGTCTCCTCGCTCGAGGACATCCTCGGTGAGCTGGCTGACCAGGCAAAGGGCAAGGCGTCGGGATCGACCCAGCTGACGGCGACGCAGGTCTAAAGGAGCGAGTTATGAAACTCGGAGCAAACTTCCTACCTGAGGAATTCCCGGTCTTCATCAAATCCGTCCAGGCCGCGGATGTCGCCGGCTATGACCGTGCCTGGCTCGTCGATTCACAGATGCTCTGGGAGGACGTCTGGGTGTATATGACGCGCGGTCTCGAAGCGACCGAGAGCTTGCAGTTCGGCGTCGCCGTAACGAACCCCTACACGCGGCACTTCACCGTGAGCGCTAGCTCGGCGGCGACGCTCGCTCAGCTCCACCCAGGACGGGTGATTCTCGGCATCGGCCGCGGTGACAGCGCGGTGCGGACGCTTGGCCGCAAACAGGTCGCGACGACCAAGCTCGGAGCAGTCGTTCCGATGATCCGAGATTTGATGGACGGAAAGGAGGTCGAGCTCGAAGGCACTCCGATCCGCATCCGCTGGGCCCAGGGCGAGAAGGTGCCGATCCTGATGGCCGCCACGGGGCCGCGCAACCTCCGGCTCGCCGGAGCGCTCGCCGACATCGCGATGCTCCAGGTTGGCGTCAATCCGGAATCCGTCGAATGGGCCATCTCGCATGTTCACGCCGGAGCACGTGAGGCCGGGAGGGATCCGTCGGAGATCGAGATCTCGCTGTTCTGCGGCATGTGGGTCTCGGACGACCTAGACGCCGCACGAGCCGAGACACGCTGGGCAGCCGCATGCGCGGCGAATCACCTCGAGGACGTCATGACACGCAACACGGATCACGGAATGCCTGAGGTCCTGTACCAAGTCGTCCTGGCGCGGAGCCAGGAGTACGACTACTACGAAGGCCATCTCGATTCGTCAGCGGAGCACACCGGGTATTTGACGGAGGAGCTCATCGACACGTTTGCCATCAACGGGTCGGCTGAGCGTTGCCTCCAACAAATTCGGGATCTCGAGGCCATCGGTGTCAGCGAGATCGCGCCCGCCTACCTCAACGGCCGACTCGAGCAGATGCAAACAGTTGGGCGGGAGATCATTCCGGCACTCGCAGCCACCCCGGCGTGAACACGACGCGCCAAAGACCGCACCTCTCCACCCGGGTGGGGTCCCGTGGGGCTCGTCCACCCGCCACCCGCCGAACAACATAGGACAGAGATCCCTGCGTGAGCGCGAAGAAATGAGCCGTCCTTGGGACAGAGGTGTGAGAACCGCGCGTCGAGGAGCCCGACACGGAACCGGCTTGGTGGATCAACGTCTCATAGGCATAGTGGATTCGCGTGGCATCGGGATAGAAAATCGCCGCGGCATCGGATGAGAAACTCGGTCGGGCATCGGATTCGCGAACGGATACACCAAGGGCACTGGCGTGGCAACGAATGTATGAGCTTACGGCGGCGAGGTGGCCGGTCCCGCGCCGCCACCACGCAATCAAGCGAAGGAGGAGGCAATGAAGCGGATCGGCGTCGACGTTGGTGGCACCTTCACCGACCTCGTTCTCGTCGATGAAGAGTCGGGCGAAGTCACCGTCGACAAGGTTCCGTCGACTCCGGATGACCCGGCTCGCGGCGTGGTCACAGGCGTTCGTGAGCTCTCCGCCAAAGGCGATGTGCAGCTGGCGGATGTCGACAACCTGCTCCACGGCACCACCATCGCCACGAACATCGCTCTGACCCACACAGGGGCCGAGGTCGGGATGCTTACGACGGAGGGGTTCCGCGACATCCTTCACATCGCCCGCCACAAGAAGCCACTGAACTTCTCACTGCAGCAGGAGCTTCCGTGGCAGTCACGTCCGCTTGTCAAGCGTCGACACCGCCTAACCGTCCGCGAGCGGGTCACCGTACCCAACGGCGATGTCCTGATCCCACTCGACGAAGAGGAAGTTCGCTCGCGCGTGCGCGAGCTCCGCAAGAGCGGCGTCGACGCGATCGCAGTGTGCCTACTCCACTCCTATCTCAACCCGACCCACGAAGAGCGCATCAAAGAGATCGTCCTCGAGGAGTACCCGGACGCATACCTCTCGGTCTCCAACGACGTTCTGCCTCTCTACCGGGAGTTCGAACGGTTTTCGACCGTGTGCCTCAACGCCTACATTGGACCCAAGGTCTCGCGATATATCGCAAACCTCCACGAGGCGATGCAACAAGAGGGCTTCGCGCACGGCGTTCAGCTCATGCAGTCCTCCGGAGGGATGGCAACCGTGGAGGCCGCAACCGGGAGACCCGTCAATCTGCTCATGTCGGGTCCGGTCGCGGGCCTGATCGGCGGAATCTGGGCAGGCAAGGTCGCCGGTTATGACAACGTCGTTACTCTCGACATGGGAGGCACATCAGCAGACATCGGTGTCGCGAGTGAGGGCCAGCTTCGAATGCGACACCTTCTGGATACCAAGGTTGGCGACTACCAGGCCATGATTCCGATGGTCGACATCGACACCATCGGCGCAGGCGGCGGCTCGATCGCCTATGTCGACGACGGAGGCGTCTTCCGAGTTGGGCCACAGTCAGCGGGCGCCGAGCCCGGCCCAGCCTGCTACGGCCGCGGCGGCGTGGAGCCGACGTCGACCGACGCCCAACTGCTCCTCGGTCGACTCCGTCCAGATCGCGGCCTGCTCGGGGGCGAGATGAGCCTCGACGCGGAGCTCGCCGAACAGGCCTTCGCAGGCATCGCGGAGCAACTCGGGATGACCGTCCCTGAGGCAGCCCTCGGTGCTCTTCAGATTCAGAAGTTCGGGATGACCCAAGCAATCGAGCTCAACTCCGTCCGTCGGGGCTATGACCCGCGGGAATTCACGCTCGTGGCCGCCGGCGGCGCGGGGCCGCTCTTCGCTTGCGACATTGCGACGGAGCTCGAAATCCCGCGCGTGCTCGTTCCGCCTCATCCGGGGATCGTCGCTGCGACTGGATTGCTTGCGACGGATCTCCAGCACGAGTTCGTTGCAACCGAGCGCCACGTCCTGAAGTCGTTGGACAACGAGCGGCTACAGGTCCGGTACGAGGAACTTTCCAGCCAGGCCGTGGGCCAGCTCGAACTCGACGGTGTCCCAGACGACAGACGAATCGTCCGTCGTCTGGCCGATTGTCGGTACGCCGGGCAGGGGTACGAAGTGCGATTCGACGTGCCCGCCGGCGAGGTGAATGCCGCATGGGTCGAAGACACGAAAGAGGCGTTCCATCGCGCCCACGAACGCGAGTACGGGCACCGGTTCGATGCTGAGATCGAGATCATCAACATCCGGGCGGTCGGGATCGGGCGAATCGAGGATCTCCAGCCCGACCAGCTCGACGCGGGAACCACCGATCCGAGCGAAGCCCACACGCTCGAGCGTGAAGTCATCTTCGAAGTGGACGGAAAACCGAAGTCGTTCGTCACCCCGTTCTACGATCGAGACGGGTTCCGGGCAGGCAACCAGATCGCCGGGCCCGCGATCATCGAGCAGTACGACTCGACTACGGTCATTCCCCCGGGCCTAAGCGCTGAGATCGATCACCTAGGAAACATCGTGATCGACTGCAGCCGGGCCGCGAAAGTCAAGGCCGAGCGGTCTTTGGATCTCGCCACGCCCATCATGATGCGCGTCATCGGCGGTGCGTTTGCCGCGATTGCAAAGGAGATGGCCGGTGTCCTCTTCCGGATGTCGTACTCGTCGATCATCCGGGAGTCGGAGGATCTGGGCGCCGGGATCTTCGATCGCGACGGCAACGAACTCGCCGAATCAGACTCGACGCCGATGTTCATGGGTGCGATGCCGAAGATCGTCAAGGGCGTCATCAAGCTCCTCGGCGACGACATCCACGACGGAGACGTGATCCTCCACAACGATCCCTACCTCGGAGCAACGCACTCTCCGGACGTCGCGATCGTCATTCCGATCTTCTTCGAAGAGGACCTGGTCGGTTTCTCCGGAGCGTCGGCACATTTGCTCGACATCGGCGGCGCCTACCCAGGTCTCGCCGTCGACCTCGTCGACAACTGGTCCGAAGGCGCGATCTACCGCGCGGTCAAGCTCTCCGAGCGCGGAGTTCGGCAGGATCGTCTTTGGGAACACGTGCTCGGCAACACTCGCACGCCCACCCACAACCGCGGCGACATCGAAGCGATGATCGCCGCCTGTGAACTCGCGAAGCGGCGCTACCTCGAGCTCCTGAACCGGTACGGGCGCGACACGGTCCTCGGTGCCGCGCAGGACTGGATCGAGTACTCGGAACGAATGCTCCGACAGGAGATCTCGAAGGTTCCCGACGGCGTGTACGAGACCGACGTCGGCTGGCTCGACGACGATGGCCGAAACCGGGATCAGCAGCTCCCGATCAGAGTCAAGGTGATCGTCGAAGGCGACGAGCTGAAGATCGACCTCACCGGCTCCTCTGACGAGGTGCCGACGGGGTACAACTGCCCGTTCGAAGGGACGACCGTGTCGGCGATGACGTTCATCACCCGGATGATCTTCCTCGACGAGGACGCGTATCCGGTGTTCGTGCCACAGAACGAGGGGATGCTGAAGCCGATCGAAGTGATCGCGCCGAAGGGCTCGATCTTCAATCCCAACTTCCCGCGCGCGTGCTTTGCGCGGTTCTGCCAGGTTCAGCGCGCCGTCGATCTGGTCCTCAAAGCTCTCGCTCCCGTCGTTCCACAGCAGATCACCGCCGGGAACTCCGCCCATCTCCACTTCATTTCCTACTCGGGTTTCCTCGAGGAAGAACAGGAGTACTGGGTCTACCTGGAGGTCGACGAGGGGTCCTACGGTGGGCGGCCAGGACGAGACGGTCTCGACTCGGTCGACTGCCTCATCGCCAACACGCGTAACAACCCGATCGAAGAACTCGAGTGGCGCTTCCCGATGCGCACCGAGCGGTACGAGCTTCGCGAGGATCCTTGCGCGGCAGGAGAATGGCGCGGCGGGATCGGGATGGTCAGAGTGAACCGCTTCCTGGTCGACACGATCGTGACCTGCGAGGGAGAGCGGCACGACACCGATCTCCCCTGGGGGATCTTTGGAGGACACGACGGCCTGAATGCGTCAATGACGAAGAATCCCGGTCAGCGCGATGAGGAGGCCTGGCCGTCGAAGGTAACCGGCTTCCAGCTCGCGGCCGGTGACACGCTCGAGATAAAGGTGCCGAACTCGGGCGGATACGGAGACCCGCTAGAGCGCGATCCCGCGCTCGTGCTCGCGGACGTTCTGGACGGCTTCACCACGCTGGAACTCGCCGAGCGCGACTACGGCGTCGTGATCGACCTGGACTCGATGACGGTTGACCCCGGACAGACCGCGCGCCTCCGCGAGGAGCGGGCTGCGCGGACCGTGTCGGCGTAGGCGAGCATCGACGCGGCCCGAGCCGGAATCGCGCCGATAAGGTCCGGGAAATCAAGCCGACGAAGGGAGATGCGTCAGTGACCGCTCGTGTAGGAGTTCAGATCCAGCCGCAACATGCCGACTACGGAGCGATGCGCGACGCGTGGGCCCGGGCGGATGAGATGGGCGCCGACACCATCTGGAACTGGGATCACTTCTATCCGCTCCGCGGGGACGACAACGGCAAGCACTTCGAGTGCTGGACGTTGCTCGCCGCCATGGCGGAGGTGACACAGAAAGCCGAGATCGGCGCGCTGGTGACGTGCAACTCCTATCGGAATCCGAACCTGCTCGCGGACATGACTCGGACCGTCGACCACATCTCGGACGGTCGGCTCATCCTGGGTATCGGCTCTGGTTGGTTCCAGAAGGATTACGACCAGTACGGATACGAGTTCGGTACGGCCGGCAGCCGCCTCCGCGACCTCGATGCGGCCCTGCCGATCATCGAGGCGCGACTGGGCAAACTCAATCCGCCGCCGCGCCGCAAGATCCCGCTCATGATCGGCGGCGGGGGTGAGAAGGTCACACTCCGGATCACAGCCGAGCGCGCCGACATCTGGAACGGATTCGGCAGGGACGTTGAGACGTTTCGCCACAAGAATCAGGTACTCACTGACTGGTGTGAGAAAGTCGGGCGGGATCCAGCCGAGATCGAGCGCTCCGCAACACTGGTCGCGACTGAGGCAATCGACTGGGCCGATGAACTAGCAGCGGCGGGAGCAACGCACCTGATCCTCGGGCGAAGCGGCCCGGACTACGATCTCGAGCCCGTCAAGCGCCTCCTCGAGTGGCGAGATCGGACGAACGGAGCCTGAACTACAGGGGTTTTAGCCTCCTGCCGCTTCCCACGAGCTCCACCTCGCGGCCTCGATCCACACGACCGGCCCCGTCGGCACCGCTGCCGTGTACTGCTCGTATTTCTCGACGAGTAGGTTGATGGCGGCTTCCAACTCGGGACCCTGCTCGACGACCCGAGCCTGACCGTCGACACGGATCCACCAGAGCAGGCTCCAGTCTTCGTCATAGCGGTCCACGAGAACCGACACGGCGGGGTTCAACCGGATATTGGAGAGCCGCTTCAGGTGCCTTGACCGCTTCGGCTTTTGGTCCACGGCCGTGACTATCCGATCACCATCGCACGCGAAGACGATTGGGACGAGGTGTGGATGGGCACGATCGTCGACCGTGGCGAGCCGCCCGACTCTCGCCTCCCCGAAGCGCCGCCGGGCCTCGTCGTCGGTCAGAAGACCTCCGCAGGGAGATCGAGATCCGATAGACCGTCGAGCGAGTACGGCGACGCAGGAGCTGGCAGGTTCTCCCGCTCGACAAATGCCCGCAGCTGTCGATAGTGAAACGCGGCGTGCCACCGCTGGGACGCGATGAGCTCCGTATAGGTCACTGCACCGCGCGGTGAGGTGATTGTCGGATCGACTTCGTCGAGTGTTTCGTCGGTCTCGAGTAAGAAGTCTTGCCAGGCGAGCCGCCGGTCATTCGCGAAAGACACGAGGGATCCATGGGTTGCCAGCTTGGCCTCCAGAGCTTCGTCGAGATCCGGATCCCAGTCGAATTTCCCTTTCTGCCAAGCGCCGGCCAGAAGACCGATCGGGTTGAACACGTTGACGGTGAGGTTCCGAAGCGAGCGCCCGCGCGACGGCGTCGGCCTCGTAAGGTCGTCCATGTGGAGGAGACGCAGATGATCCTGCCAAGCTTCGAGGATCGCTACGAGGTCCCAACTCAGGCGGGACGCGCTACCGCCAACCGCCCCGGGCAGGTCGAGGAGTGAGGCGAGCTGCGAAACGTGGAGGAGCGGATAGATCGAACCGTCGACTTCGACCGACGGAACGACGGGATCCCCTGCCGCGTGCCAACGGCCGGAGCCGACCTCGCTACCGATGTCGACCGACTCGTAGTCGACATCGTGTTCGCCAAGGAACTCCCTGGCCGCGGCGCACGAGGCTCAGGAGTGACGCCAAAAGAGGGCGATCTTGCTCATCGACACCTTGGAGTGTCTACCAGAATGAGGATCGATGTCGTCTGACGGCGCTGCGCGCCAGCCAACAAGCCCTCATTCGGTCAGACACTCCTACTGTTACACCTGGTAGCCTCGCCGCATTATGAGTGATGAACTGAACGAAATTCTGCAGCGAGTCTTCGCGGCCGACTCTGAGCTCTACCAGAGCCGCGGGTTTCAGCGGCGGGTCGGATTCGGGAAGCGACCCGCGCTCGTCAACATCGACCTGGCGAACGCGTGGACACAGCCTGGCAACGCGTTTTCGTGTGACGGCATGGAGGTCATCATCCCAGCCGTCCAGCAACTCCTAGCAGCAGCTCGACCGAAGAACGTCCCAGTCGTCTTCACGACGACCGCCTACGCCGTAACCGAGGGGCCGAACACGGACATGGGAATCTGGCACCACAAGATCCCCGTCGAGGTCTTGAAGCTCGGCTCAGACGATGTGGCAATCGACGAGCGCATCGCGCCCGAGGCCGGCGAGCACGTCATCGTGAAGAAACGTGCGAGCGGCTTCCACGGAACGTATCTGGCCGGCTTCCTCCGCGCAGCCCAGATCGACACCGTGATCATCACGGGCGTTACAATGGCCGGCTGCGTGCGTCATACGACCGAAGACGCGATCGCCGAGGGCTTCCGGCCGATCGTGGTTCGAGAGGGCGTCGGAGATCGGGTGGCGGGCGTCGTGGAGTGGAATCTCTTTGACATCGACGCCAAGTTCGGCGACGTCGAACCCCTCGAGCGAGTCCTCGACTACCTGAACGAACTCGAGCCGCTCGAACCCGTCCAGACCCCGTACGAGACTCAAGCCCCCTAACGCCCAAAGGGAAGGAGGGGCGATGAGCCGCTTCGAGCACCTCTTCAGCCCGCTCGATATCGGACCGCTCACCGTGCGCAATCGCGTGATGCAGACGGCGCACGTGAAGCTATTCACGCACAACGGCATCGATTCGCAGCGAAATCTCGAGTATCAGGTGGAGCGGGCCAAGGGCGGTGCCGGGCTCCTGATCACGGGCAATCGCCTCGTCCATCCGACGTCGACCACCGGGATGCCGCGCTTCTCCTGGGCGTTCCTCAGGGATGCGGTCGCCGCGGACAGACGGATGACCGACGCCGTCCATGAGCACGGCGCGGCGATGTTCGCGCAACTCAACCACTTCGGTCTGAACGCGTCGAGCGACTCTGCCGACGACCTCCGCGTTCTCTGGGGACCATCTGCGGTGAAATCCCCTGCCTACGGCGAAACTCCGAAGGCGATGGAGCGCGAGGACATCGCGGAGGTCGTCGAATGGTGGGCCCATTCCGCCGAGATCTCGCGCGAATCTGGCTTCGACGGAACCGAAGTCCACATCTCGCACTCGTACCTCCTCCACCAGTTCCTCTCCCCCATCTACAACAAGCGCGACGATGAGTACGGCGGCTCGTTCGAGAATCGACTTCGCTTCGCGCGAGAAGTGATCGATGCCGTGCGCGCGCGGACCGGCAACGACTGGGTGCTTGGCGTTCGCATCTCGCTTAGCGACTTCATTCCAGGCGCGCTCGCCATCGACGACGCAGTGCGGGTTGCCAGGGAGTTGGAGGCCGACCGCAAGATCGACTACGTCAACGTGACTGCGGCCGGCTACCACAACATTCACATGGCCATACAGCCCTCCGACGAGCCCGACGGGTACCTTGTCGACCTCACGGCGCAGGTCAAGGCCGCTCTCGAGCGCACTCCGGTCTTCACCGTTGGCGGTATCAAGGACGCCGAACTTGCTGATGCGATCATCGCGGAAGGAAAGGCCGACATGGTGGCGATGACACGTGCGCAGATCGCCGACCCGGAGTTCGCGAACAAAGCCCGCGACGGCCGCGATGACGAGATCATCCACTGCATCCGTGGTAATCAGGGTTGTATCGGCCGCGTTTTCAAGGGCCTCTCCATCAACTGCACCGTGAATCCGGCAGCAGGGCGCGAGGCGCGGTTCGGCAGCGGGACGCTCCACCCGGCCGAATCGCCGGGGCGATGGGCTGTGGTCGGAGGCGGCCCGGCAGGTATGAAGGCCGCGGTCACGTTGGCGCAACGCGGCCACGACGTCGTTCTTCTCGAGCAAGCACCGCACCTCGGCGGCCAGATCAATCTCATCACGAAGACTCCCGGCCGCGATGAGTTCGGCTGGATCCAACGGGACCTCGAAGTACAGATACGAAAAGCGGGTGTCGATATCCGTCTCTCTACTGAGGGAACGGCGACGTCCGTCGGCCAGCTCGAGCCTGACGGCCTGATCGTGGCGACCGGGGCGCTCCCCTCGAGAACCGGGTTCTCGAGCGTCAATCCATTGGTCGATGAACTCCCCGGCGCCGATCAGGAAAACGTCCTGACGGTGTGGGACGTGTTGCTCGAGTCGAGCGAAGTGGGCGCTCGCGTCATCGTGCTCGACGACGACGGCTCACGCTACGCGGCCGGAGTCACCGAGGTACTACTCGATCAGGGGAGAGAGGTCGAGGTGGTGAGCCGCTGGAACGCACTCTTCCCATTCACGCTCTACAACCTCGATATGGCGACGCTCTACGGTCGGCTGTTCTCCAAAGGGCTCAACTACCGCTTGAACAGCTGGGCGGCGAAGTTCGAAGGAACGACGCTGTCACTGTTCAACCTCTACACCGGTGCGCCGGAGACTATCGAGAACGTCGACACCCTGGTCCTCGCCACAGGACCGAAGGCGAACGACGAACTCTACTTCGCGCTCAAGGACGCCTTCGACGTGGTTCACCGGGTTGGAGACTGCCACGCTCCACGGAAAATCGACCACGCGATCTACGAGGGATACCTCGCCGGCCGCGAGCTGTTCGACCCGCAAGAACGGTATATCTATGAAGGTGAACTGGAGCGGCTCGAGCGCGAGGCCGCAGTCGGAGCCAGGTAGTCGTTGACGCGCTGACCACGCCGCGGACACGTCTGCAAGGTCGTCGGAAGAACTCGATGCGATCTGATCGCCGAGCGGAGTTGACCGCAGCCCTCCTTCTGGGCGTCTCGGTCATCTTCTGGAGCGGCTCGTTCCGGACCACCGCGATCGCCACCGACCACACCTCGGGAATCATGCTCTCGGCTCTCCGAGCTGTTCCGGCCGCGATCGTTCTGACTGTCGCGGTCGCGCTGCTCGGAGCGAAGTTCCCGCGCGGCCGGATGTGGCTCTGGGCGGCGATCACCGGTCTCCTCGGCGTGGCACTCTTCTTTGTCGGCCTGTCCGAGGGCACGCGACTGGCTGGCGCAGGCAACACGGCGGTACTGGCTAACACGCCCCCGTTTTTCGTCTTCATCCTCGGCGCCCTTTTTCTCGGAACACGGATCGCGGCGACCACGGCGTTCGGCTTGATCGTGGGCTTCGCAGGCATCGTCGTGATGGTCTCATCCCAGATCGGCGGCGGCGATACTCGCGATCTGGTCTTGGGGATGGCACTCGCACTCGCCGCGGCAGCCGGATGGGGGATCACGACCCTGATCGTCAAGTGGCTGGTCGAGCGCGATCCAAAGCTGGACCTGATGGGGCTTACAGCCGGCCAATACATCGTCAGCGCAATCGTGCTGGCGGCGCTCGCGTTCGGTATCGACGGTACCGGCACGACGGATTGGGCCTCAGGCGATCTATGGCTCGCCGTCGTCTGGCTCGTGCTCGGCGCCTCGGTACTTGCGTATCTCACGTTTTTCGCCGCGTTGAAGCGGGCAAGCGCCATCGCTGTCTCGACGTCACTGTTTCTCGTGCCCGTACTGGCTGTGGTGATCGAGGCCGCTCTGGGCAACATCCCCGACAGCGTCGTGCTCGGCGGGATGGTCCTCGCGATCATCGGTCTCGGCATCGTGCTCGCCTCTCCTCAGATTGAGGAGAGGCGATCGCGCCTGCGCGCGGCCTCTCCCGCCAAGGGCCGCTAGTGGTCTCTCCGCTCGGTTAGTGGAGCGCGGCGACGACAGCGTCGCCGAATTCCCGAGTTGTCGCAGAGCCGCCGACGTCCGGTGTCTTCACCTGACCGATCGTCTCCTTCACCGCCGCCGTGAGCTTTGTCGCGGCATCTGCATTGCCGACGCCGTACTGGAGCATGAGCGCAGTAGAGCGAAGCATCGCCGTCGGATTGGCAATGCCCTGTCCGGCGATATCTGGCGCAGAGCCATGAACCGGCTCGAAGATGCCGGGCCCCCCGTCACCCAGACTTGCGGACGCGGCGAGACCGAGGCCACCGGTCATCGCGGCAGCTTCGTCGGAGAGGATGTCGCCGAACATGTTGTCGGTGACGATCACGTCGAATCGCTCAGGAGCCTGGACGAGTTGCATCGCCGCGTTATCAACGAGCATGTGCTCGAGCGAGATCTCTTCGTACGAGCTCGCGACATCGTCGACGACCCGACGCCACATTCTCGAGGTCTCGAGGACGTTTGCCTTGTCGACGGATGTCAAACTCCCACGACGAGTCCCGGCGAGCTCGAAGCCGCGCCGTGCGATGCGCTCGACCTGGTCGGGGTGATACTCGCAGGTATCGAAGACGGTGCCATCGTCCTTGACCCCGCGCGCGCCGTAGTAGATGCCACCGACCAATTCCCGGACGATGAGGACGTCGGTATCGCCATCCTGGGCCGGTCTCAGGTTGGCGTAGACGTCGAGCTCCTGACGGAGCCGCATGAGTCCTTGCTCAGGTCGAACGTCTGCCGCGTCGAAGTCCGGATGCCCGATCGGCGCCTTGAGAATCGCGTCTGCCTCACGGCAGGCGGCGAGGGTCTCTTCCGGAAGCGGGTCTTCGTGCGAGCGAATCGCACCGGCTCCGAAGGGCATCTCGATCAGCTCGAGGTCGGGTGAGAGAACAACGAGCGCCCGTTTCGCCTCCGCCATGACTTCTGGGCCAATACAGTCGCCCGAGAGACAGACCACCCTCAAAGGACGCACCTCACATCCACAGCCGCCGTAGGGGCGGTGTTATCGCCGCCCCTACGGACCAAGGCCAAATACCTCATGCGCGCGCTGCCGTCCGGGTCGGCACGCTCTCCAGGTACGAGATTGCCTCGTCGACGCTCACGACGTCCGCGTATTTCGCCTGGATGTCAAACAGGTTTGCCTCGTGGGGAGCCTGGGCACGGTCGGCCACGCACTCCCGTGGCACAAGCGTCGGGAAACCGTATTGGAGAAGGTCGATCGCCGTCGCCCGGATGCACCCACTCGTCGTCGCTCCGCAGAGCAGGACGGTATCCACACCCTGCGCGATGAGGACCGAGGCGAGGTTTGTGCCGAAGAACCCCGAAGCGCCTTTCTTGACGACGATGACCTCGTCGTCGCGGCGATCGAGCCTCGGATCGATGTCCACCCACCGGCCTCCCAGCTCGAGCTCACCGAGCGTAGGCACCTTCTCGATCCAGAGCGCGCCGTCTTTGCCGCTCTTCTCGAAGCCGATCGTCGTGAAAACGATCGGAAAACCGCGGTCGCGGGCCACGTCGAGGAGCCTGCGAGTCGCCTCGACCTCGGCGGTCATGTCCGCCCCAAGCGTGCAGTCGGGATCGGTGAAACCGCAGCTGAAATCGACGACGAGCACGGCTGGATTCGAACCGGGCGTGACGCTCCCGCCGAGGCCGGCCCTCGCGTAGACCTGTTGGGCCTGCTCGTCGCTCATACCGCCACCCGGGCTCGAGCCGTAAGCTCCTCGCCGAACCGTGCTCGCTGCACGAACTGGCCCGCGCCAGGCTCGGCCACGAGTTCGTCGTTCTCGACGATCACCTGTCCGCGCACGAGCACAACCTCCGGCGCGCCTTTCACCTTTTCGCCCTCGAAGAGGTTGTAGTCGACGTTCGAGTGATTCGTCTTCGCAGAGATCGTCAACTTCTTCTCGGGATCCCAGACCACGATGTCGGCGTCGGAGCCGACCGCGATCGTGCCCTTGCGTGGGTAGAGACCAAAGAACTTTGCGACGTTCGTCGAGGTGAGTTCCACGAAGCGATTCATGGAGAACCGGCCTCCACCGACGCCGTGGTGATAGAGCATGTGAAGGCGGTTTTCGATTCCCGGTCCGCCGTTCGGGATCAGCGAGAAGTCGTCTTTCCCGAGCGATTTCTGGCCGTCCCAGTTGAACGGGCAGTGGTCGGTCGAAACCACCGACAGCATGTCTGTCGCCAGTGCGTGCCACAGATGCTCCTGGTTTTCTTTCGCCCGTGGCGGGGGCGTGTAGACGTACTTCCCGCCCTCGAAGTTCGGCTGGTCGAGCGCTGTCTCGTCAATGAACAGGTACTGCGTGCAGGTCTCACCCCAGGCGTCCCAGTCCTTGAGACGCGCCTGAGCGATCGGATCGATCGCCTCTTTGCACGAGACGTGAACGACGTAGAGCGGACAGCCTGCGACTCGAGCGAGCTGGATGGCGCGGTTCGTCGCCTCACCCTCCGTCTCAGGCGGTCGTGTCGCGGCGTGCCACTTGGGCTCGGTCTTCCCCTCGGCGAGCGCCCGCTTGACGAGAACGTCGATCGCATCGCCGTTCTCTGCATGAACCATGACGAGACAGCCCGTCTCGGCCGCGAGCTCCATGGTCTTGAAGAGAGTCTCGTCGTCGACCATGACGGCGCCTTTGTACGCCATGAACAGCTTGTAGCTCGTGACGCCCTCGTCGGGGACCTTGGCGAGATCCTCGAGCGTTCCTCCCTCATTGAGGTCGGTGATCGCAATGTGGAAACCCACATCGATGACCGGTTTGCAGCGTTCGATCTTCTCGTGCCAGGTGGCCAGCGCCTCGGGAAACGATTGGCCGGGGATCTGGAGACAGAAGTCGATCAACGACGTCGTTCCTCCGAATGCCGCTGAGACCGTCCCCGACGTGAAGTCGTCGCAGGTGACCGTTCCGCCGAAGGGCATCTCGATGTGCGTGTGCGGGTCGATTGCGCCGGGAACGACGTACTTCCCGCTCGCGTCGATGACCTTGTCCCCGTTGACGTCGAGCGACTCACCAATCAGGGAGACGGCTCCGTTCTCGATCAAGATGTCGCCGACGTAGTCGTCCGCGGCGGTCACGATTCGGCCGCCTTTGATCAGTACCGACATAGGCATTCCTCCTTTGTGATCCCGAGCCTAGCCCTCAGCGTGGCTCCGCGCCACTCTGGGATGGGCACCGTCGTGCGTACACGCCGGCACAAGGCTGATTCGAGTGAGCGGCCGCGCTATGAGGTCCGTGCGCCGGCTCTCGCCGCCTCTTCGACGTCGACCGTGGTCAACTCGTCCTCCTCCTGTCGACGGCCCCGGCGCCGCAAGCCGAAGACGAACGCCACGGCGATAAGAATGGCGAGGATGATGAACACGAATAAGGTCGTTGCCGTTCCGAGGGCGTAGAAATCCGGCTGCAGGAAGGACGCGCCGGCGATCGCGAAGATCTCGACCGGGAGCGTGTTCTGTTGGCCCGCGAGAATCAGGACGTTCCGGTCGAACTCGTTCCATGAGAGCGTGAAGCCGAACAGGAAACAGCCGAAGAGGCCTGTCCACACCAACGGAAGCGTGACGTCCCAGAACGTCCGTAACTTGCTCGCACCGAGGTCGGCGGCTGCCTCCTCGACCGAGATGTCGTACCGGTTCCAGACCGCAACCATGACCAGGAAGCCGAAGGGCAGCGCCCACGTGACGTTCACGCCCAGCGCCGTCTTCCACAGGGTCGTCGCCGAGCCTAGGGTGTCCCAAAAGAGCACCGTGCCGAGGCTAAGCAGTGCGCCGGGCGTCATCAGCGCCAGCAGAATCAGGGTGAACATGAGCGAGTCGCCTCGGAACCGCCGGCGGAAAGCCATGGACAGGCCGAGTGCGAGGAGCGCCACAACCAGCCCCGCAATAATGCTCACTTGCAGCGATTCGGCGGCCGCGTCACGAATCCGTTCCGCATTCGAGCGCGGGATCGCGTCCTCCGAAACGAGCGCCTCCCACCACTGAAAGCCGAAGCCCTGGATCGGGAACGTGATGTTCCCACGTGGTCCCTGCAGCGAGAGGATCGCCATCACGATCATTGGCAGGTACATGAACAGCAGGAAGATGCAGAAGTAGACGGAAAGCCCGACCTTCTCCCAATCGATTCGACGGCCCACGGTCAGAGCTCCTCGCGGAGGTTCGAGAGTCGCGTGAGGATGAAGACGCCGATTAGCATCACGATGACGAGGAACACCGAGGAGACCGCGGCCTGCGGGAACTGAACGGCGTTGATGTTCTGTCGGATGATCACGCCGACCGAGCTCAACTGCCCGCCGCCGATCAGGAAGTGCGTGGCCTGCTCGCCCATCGTGAGCACGAAGACGAAGATCGAGCCGATGACGATCCCCGGCATCGACTGCGGAAGAATGACCTCCCGAAACGTCTTGAACCAGTTGGCCCCGAGATCTCGGGACGCTTCGAGAGAGCTTCGGTCGATCTGAGCCAGGACGAAGAAGATCGGGGCGACCATGAACAGGATGAAGAGCTGCACCATCGCGAGCGCGACCGCGAACTTCGAGAAGAGGAGGATGTCGAGTGGCTCGTTGATGAGCCCGAGCGACTTCAGCACGCGGTTCACCGCGCCTTCACGCCCCATCATCGGGATCCAGGCCACGGCGCGGATCACGCCGCTCGTCCAGAACGGTGCCAGGGTGATAATGAACAGGATGATCTGATTCCGGAGGCTCTTGACCTTGAACGCGAGAAAGTAAGCGATCGGGAAACCGAAGACGAGCGTCGACCCGGTGACGATCATCGAGATGAAGAGCGTCGTCTTGATCTGGTTCCAGTAGACGCTGTTCTCGAAGAGCGCTCGGTAGTTCTCGAGCGTCCAGTCCTCCTCGAAGCCGCTGATCGTCGGTGTCCAGAAGCTAACGAGGACGATCGTTACGACCGGCGCGAGCAGGAAGAACAGGAGCCAGAGCGTGCCTGGTGCGGCCCACGCAGCTGTTACAAGACCGCTGCGACCTTCGACGCTTCCGGACTCACCCAGGGCCCCTTCGGCCGCCAGTTGCCCACCGGAGACCGACACCTCGGGAGTGCTGCCGACGGATTGTTTTTCGTCGCGCCCGGTGCGATCAGCCTCCGAGGAGTCTGACATCCTCCTCCTTCCAGGACAGACGCACCGTGCTCCCCTCCTTGTCGCGAAGGGCGTGATACCGGTCGTCGGAGACTTTCGCGAGGAGGTTGCCTCCCGACTCCGACAGGAGGTGTAGCTTCACGAGGTCACCGAGATATTCGACGAACACGATCTTGCACGACATCTCATTCACTTCGTTTGAGCTCCCGGCGTCGTCCCCAACGTCGACCGCAACCGCGCGCACCGAGACTGCCGCTTCCGAGCCGAGCGCGCGATCATTCGCGCTGGCCTGAGCGCTGATTCTCCCGTCCCGGGTTTCGATGACGAGCCGGTCTCCGTCGCGCGACGTGATCTTGCCGCGCAGGATGTTGTTATCGCCCATGAACCCGGCGACGATCTCGTTGGTCGGCTTGGTCGTGATCGTCACGGGATCGCCGTCCTGCTCGATCCGCCCCTCGTACATGACGATGATGCGATCGCCGACGGCCAGAGCTTCCTCCTGATCGTGGGTGACGTGAATGAACATGAGGCCCGTCTGCCGCTGGAGGTTGCGGAGTTCGACGCGCATTCGTAGTCGGAGCAGTCGGTCGACGTCGCCGAGAGGTTCGTCAAGCAGCAGTGCTTTGGGGTCGGTGACGAGCACGCGGGCGAGCGCAACTCGCTGCTGCTGACCACCGGACAGCGCTCCCGGCTTTCGGTCTGCAAGAGCCTCGAGGCCGACCATCTCAAGCGTCTCTAGCGCCTTCTGTCGTCGCTGTTCTTTTCCGACGCCGTGCATCTTGAGGCCGAACTCGACGTTCCCGAGCACGCTCTTATGCGGGAAAAGTGCGAAGTGCTGGAACACCGTCGTCGTGGGCCGCTTGTCGGGCGCAAGGTCGTTGAGTCGCTCACCGTCGAGGAGAACGTCTCCCGACGTCGGCGTCTCGTGCCCACCGATCATCCGAAGGGTCGTGGTCTTGCCACAGCCGGATGGCCCGAGCAGAACGACGTACTCGCCGTGGTCGATGTGCAGGTTGATCGAGTCGACGGCGACGACGCGCTCGCCGTGATGGCCGCTGAAGAGCTTCGTGAGGTTGCGAAGCTCGAGACCCGAGCCCGCAGGTACGTCGGAGGGGGCGGTTCCCGCCGCCCCCTCCGTCGCCGTAGCCTGCCCTGTCATCGCTACCCGAGGAACTCCTGCCAGCGCTGGATCTGGTACTCCTGCTCGTCGAAGAAGGAGTTCCACGTCCGGTAGTTACACGCACGCTCGAGGAACGAGCCGCCGTCGCGGATCTCGCCCTCCTTGATGTCGTCAGGATTGCCAAGAATTCCCGGCAGATCGCGGGCGGCGGGCTCGCCACCGATCCAGTAGGCGAACTCGTCCGGATCCGCAACTCGCTGGAGACTCTCGATGTTCCCGTTGTAGTAGCCCTGCCGCATCATGATGTTGGCGGGCTCACCCGAGTTCCACCAGTTGATGTAGTCGTAGACCGCCTGGAGCTTGCTCGGATCCTCGACATGCGCCGGGATTGCGTGGCCACCCGACCAGCCGCGGAAGCCCTCGGGAGGCGCCGCGTACCGGATCGGGAAGGCCTGCGCCGCGAGCAACGCCACTGCGGGCGACCACATCGACTCGATCACGACCTCACCCGAACTCATGAGGCTGACCGATTCGTCGAAGCTCGTCCAGAAGGCGCGGAACTGACCCTGGTCTTTCAGCTCGAGGAGGATCTCGATGAGCGCATCGATCTCCTCGCGCGTCATGTTGCCCATACTGCCGAACGTCACGAGACCCAGGGCCTCTGCGGCGCTGCCGGTGTCCTGCATCCCGATACCCGGGTCGTTGAGGACCGCGACCCGTCCGTTCCACTCGGGATTGAACAGCTCGCCCCAGGAAACCTGGTCGGCCTCGAGGGTGATCACGTCGTTGTTGTAGCCCATCGAGTCCATGTTGATGTTCGACGGGACGCCGCTGACGTAGCTGGGCTCTGGGCCGGCCTCCTCCTCGGTCGACTCGTCGATCCACGTGACCATGACACCGTCGAGCTCCGTGGGCGTCTCGGACGAGGTTGGCCACTGGCCGGTTCCGTCGGGATCGAGGTAGATCTTCCGGAACGGCGCGTCGCCGTCACCGAATTGGCAGTTCGGATCGCCCGGCGTGTGCTTGCCCTTCTTCCACAGCGGGTTGATCTCGTCCCAGAACTCGAGTCGCGCGATCTCGGCCGGTTGCATCGTGCCGGCCGGCCAGATCTGGTCGTACATGTAGTGGTAGCCCGAGAAGATGTCGAACGTATCCGGCTGCGTGATGCCGACATTAACCATGTCGAACGAGCTCGGGTTGACGTCGAACTGAAGCGTGAAGCCAAGCGCCGCCTCGGCGGCCTCCCTGATCGGATCGATCAGGTCGACGCCGAGACCATGAACACGGATCGTTCCGGTGAATGGCGGGACCTCGGCTGGAGCCTCTGCAGGTGCCGGCTCAGCCGGGGCCGGCTCAGCCGGGGCCGGCTCGGCAGGTGCCGGCTCCGCAGGCTCGGCCGGTGCTGGCTCTGCAGGTTCGGCCGGCGGGGGCGCCGCGGAATCATCGTCGCCGCCGCAGGCAGCAAACAGCGATCCGAGCCCTACTGCCGTCGCCATTGCCATGCCGCCCTTGACGAGCTGGCGCCTGGTCATCCCACGCGCGGAGAGCTCGCGGTCGAGCTGGTCGTTCAGCTCCTTCTTCCGAGTATGCCGAGCCTCGGCCCTCTTGTGGCGCTCAGCTCTCATCTCGGCCTTGCGCTCCTCGTTCTCGTGCCACTGCCGCTCTACATCATCCATGCACGGCTCCTTTCTCCTCGCCGGCTTGCGCGCTAAACCTTTTGACGCAGCAGGAATCGACCTCTCGGCACTCCGGGCCGCTCCCTACCGCACGCTCCTCGCACACTGCGCATGTGTTTTTATCGGCTCAATACCTCCCCGTCAATTCGGAACAACCGGATCCTGCGCCGCCGATCCCTCCGACCGCGGTCTAGAGGGTGTTGATCGGCCACTGAATACGACGTTTCGCACGTGATTTAGTTTGTCGAAGGGGTATCTCGACACACTGTGAGCGCGCCGGAACCTAGTAGATGCGCCGAACGATCAGGAATGCGAGGGGAACGCCCGCAGCGAGTATCAGATACGGCGCGACGCTCGTCAGGCGCTCGCGTTCCCGCGAGACCGCAGTAGGGCCATCGCCGGCGTATGCGCGCACCGCGGCAGCGATCGCATCGAACTCACTTTCGCCGAAGACACGTCCGCCGGGGGCCATAGAGGCCAGATGCGCCACAGACGAGTCGCTCGACCGATCTGGCTGGTAGGCAGGGTCTTCGCGTCCGTTCGCCAAGTAGATTCGATCCTCGGAGCTCCAGAGGCGCACGAGGATGACGGCGACACCGGCCTCCTCCAGAGTCTCACGAACCTCGTCGGCGTCAAAAGGGCGCGTTTCAGTGTCAGTCAGCACGATGACGAGCCGTCTCGCGGACTCGCGAGAGAAGTAGTTGTCCGTCGCCAGCGCTGCGATGCTCCCAAAGTCGGTCGCACGGATGTGCTCGCTTCCGGACGGACGCGGCCGGTCGACGCCTACCGCCCGTTGCATCACCCCACTAAAAGCGTTCAGGTTCGTCGTCGGAAAGAGGTGTGGAAGTGGACGATCAGTCATCGAGGCAACGCCGGCTGGAACGTTCGCCAGTTCACCTCGGAGATTCAGGCCCATACTGATCGCGCGATCAAAGCGCGTCGGATCACCTGGTGTCGGGGCAGCGAGCATCGATCTCGACGCGTCTACGAGGAAGAAAGCCTCAATGTCGGTCCGTGCCTTCATGGTTTGTGTCGAACGTATGATCGGCTGCGCGGCGGCGAGTCCGGCGAGCACGAAAAACCCGACGGTCGCACACGCGAAGCTCCGATGAGCCTTTAGGGGAGGCGCTCGAAGACCGAGGCTCCGGCGGAGCGACTCGGCGTGGCGCTCACGAATCAGGGCGGCCCCGAGCGGGACAAATGCCAGGAGCACCACCAGCGCAGCGAGTGGGGTCAGAAACGAGACGCTCAAGCTAGAACCCCGATCCCTCTGGCTCGGCGCCCGTGCTTCTCACGCCTTCGCCGCCCTCTTCGCGAGCCGCTTGCTCCTGCTGGCGATTCAGGATCCGAAGCAGAACTTCGAGGTTGAACTTCGCCTCTTCGTTTTCAGGATCGAGCCGGACTGCCTCCTGGAACGACTGCAGGCTGAGCTGCTGGAGCCGAGGAACGCCCCGTGGGTCCAGCGTCGAATCGACGAACAACAGGACTCCGTTCATGTTGGCGGCCAGCGACCGACGCTCGGCGTCTACACCCTCACGCGCAAGCCGGGTCAGGATGCTCTCGGCTTCCGCGTGGTTGGCTAACGCGACCTCGAGCGGCGGGTCGGTTTGGCGGGTCATTTCGAAAAGGGCCAGAGCTCGCAGGAAATCGCGGTCGTCTCCGGTGCCGAGGAGGGCGTCGCCAACACGGGTGCGCGTCCCTCCTTTCTCCTCGTCGACGGCCGTGACCGTGCCGGTCGCCACCGCGGCGGCCGCGGCTTCGAGATCGTCCTTCGTCGTGAAAATGGCGTTCGCAAGGAGGACAAGGGCGGCAGCCGCCCCGAGGGCCAGCGTTGCGACGATGAGGAAGCGGAAGTGCCGTTTGATCATCGCGCCCCCTCCGGCGAGGTCGAGCGCCATCGCAGTGGCACACCAAACAGTTCCCCGGCACCCAATCCCAACGCCAAGAGAACGATGACCGAAATCAGACCCCACATCACGGCGGCATCGTCGACAGCGTCATCGCCCGCCGTCGTCGCGAGTGCAGTGGACTCGACAACGGCGCCACTCTCACCAAGGATCTGGCGATACAACGCCTGATCACCTTCGAGCGAAGGAGGCAGGCCGACGATCTGGAGGTCGATAGCAAGTCGGACGTACGACGTCAGCTCCTGGATGAGCCGAGGCAGATCCGATTCGTCCTCTGCGAGGTCGCTGATGAGCAGAACGCGCGCGTCTTCGATGCCATCCCGTTCGATGGCCTCACGGGCCAGTTCGAGACCTGACGAGATCCTGGTGCCGCTGCTGAATTTCCTGAGCCACGGGCTGAACGGGTACTCGATCGGCGACGGTGCGCCGGGAGACGTAAACCCGTGGAGATAGGGTCTCGGTCTTGCAGCCGGGTCTTCGTTCGGCCGGAAGAAGCGTATGAAGGGCTCGAGTTCGGCGGCGTTCGTATCGGGCGGTAGCGCTTCCTCTGCAATCTCGGAGAAAACGACGAGCCCGATCTTCCGATCGTCGCCGGAGCTGGCGATTCCCTGAAGCGTGCGAGCGATCTCTCCGTAGACAAGGTCGGAGATGCTCGTTGAGAAGTCGAGCACGACGACCGTGCTCGAGTCTGGCGCAAGGAAGTCGCCGATCGTCTCCTTTGGACGACTGACGAGTGCCGTAGAGAGTGCGAGGAGGCCGACAAGAAACACAGCGATGCCCGCCCGCACCGCTGCCGTGCGTCGCGCCCCCCGGCGAAGAGACGGAGTATCGGCCAGCGGGATGGACGCAGTTCGGCCCCGCAACGTCGATGCGAGCCCCACTCCCACGAGCAGCACGAGAACGGGAATCAGCCAGTACGCCGGGACGATCACGCGGCCTCCTCGAGGGCCTGCCTGACCCCCGCTATGAGATCTCGAACAGCGTCTTGCTCCGGTGTCGCCGGTGACCATGCGAGTCGTCGCGCCTGTCGGGCGAGGTCAGGAATCCCCGCTGCCTCGAGAGCACGCGACAGCGAGTCGAGTGCCTGCCGCGCCTCGTCTCGCTCCCACGATGGGAGAGCCTCGAGCGCCGTCAGGGCACCTTCGAGCGGTGAGCTTTCCTCGCTCGCCGGCTCGTCCGATTCCTCGGGCCGGGGAGCAGACCCCCAGAGCTTCCAGCCGGCCCCCGCACCGACGCCGACCACGAGAGCAGCCGCGACGCCGAGGAAGAGCCAACCAAGGAAGTCCGGATTGATCCGGTAGGTCGGTTCCGCTTCGCCGGTCGAGACGGCCGCCAACTCCGGCTGGACGAGGTCCGCGTCGGCGACCCTAGGAACGATCGTGACCTCGGGCCAATCCACGAAGTCCCCGCCCTGCGAAGCAACCCCGTCGATGCGGTCGATCCACCTGACGCTGACCCTGGGAAAACGGATGGCTTCTTCGCTCGCGACGCACGCGAGTTCGCGACACTGAAGCGGGTACTCGAAGCGAATGAAGCTCAAGTCACCGACGTCGGTGCGCGTGATTGTCGGCGGCGCCAGTTGCGTAAACGGAGGGAAACGAGCTTCGAGCACCCTCACGGAGTTCGCGTCCGCGCGCTCCACCTCGACGCGGAAGTCGAGGGTCGCGACGAGACGGTCTCCGACGCGGCTTGGTTCCGGCGTGATCCCCGTCGTTACAACCACCGCTCGAGTCCCTTCCCCGACAGAAGCTGAAACGACGCTCTCCGCTCCTCCTGGTGAGCTCACGACGACGATCGCTGCGACGGCACCTGCCGTGATGAGCGCGACGAGGCCGATCAAGACGCCTCGCTTCACCATGCGATCCGCCCGGCTCCCTGTCGAGCTTCGGACCAGTCGAGAAACTCGCCCAAGATGTCCGCCTGGCGCTCATCGCTGAGCATGACCCAGTCGAGGCCCATCGCAGCAAATCCGTCGAGCGTGGCCGCGTGGCGACGCTCGCTCTCGCGCCTGCGGTCCTCGGCCTCGCTCTTCGTCAGCCGCACGAAGCTCACCTGTCCGGTCACGGGTTCCGTTAGTGGGAGCACCGTTCCATTGGCCGCGGGGAAGCTCTGCTCCCAGACCGGGTCCGAGATGATCACGGGAACAATGTCCCACTCCCTAGCGAGAGCGATCGACCAGACGATTTCGGGTGGGGACTCCAGAAAATCGGATAAGACGAAGACGAACGTTCCGGCCGGCAACGCCCGATCCGACGACGCCAGTCTCTCGAAGGCTTGAGCGATGGTGTCGCTCGGCGCGAGGAAGCTCTGCTCCTCGAGCAGTCGGTGAGTCAGCTCCCAGGGTTTCGTCTGACCATCGGGCGGATGCCAGGCCGGCTCATCCTGGGACTGTGGAATCGCCCCCCGAACGCCCGCGCCCTGATCGAAGTATCCGACCAGGCAACGCGCCTGAACAGCGCTGTCCACTATGAGGGTCGCGGCCTCGCGAATGACGTTCGGCTTATGCAACCAGGGAAGTTCTTCCGGGTATAGACCCATCGCGGGTCGGCGATCGATCACGAGCACGACGCGCGCGACCTCCTCGGTCAGATGCTCTCGGACGATAAATTCGTCTCTTGCGAGCGCGGACGACAGCCGAGCCGATCCACGATGGTCGATTCGCCGAACGTCGTCCCCCGGCCGATAGGGTCGCGAGCCGACGACGTCGGAGCCGGGACCACGACGGCCGGCACGCATCGTCCCGAGGCCGAGCCCGCGGATCGGGCGACGTGGAACGAGAGGAAAGGTGGGCCCGCTAGGGCTCATACGAGCTAGAGTCCCGGCTGGGGCGCCATCTCAAAGCAGCGCCTGCTGAACACCTGGAGAACCTCCGCGCGGTCGAGCGACCGGGTGCGACCGATGAACGCGGTCGAAAAGAGCACCCGGTGCGCGATGACCGGGACGAACAGGGCTTCGACGTCACCCGGCTCGACCCAGGCCCGGCCGTTCACGAGCGCGTACGCCCGGACAGCTCGCTCGAGTGCCAGGGTGCCTCGAACTGACGCGCCGAGTTCAACGATGTCTAGTTCTCTCGTCGAGCGGACGAGATCGACGAGCCAGTGCTGAATCATTGGATGGACGAACACTTGCTCGACAGCTCGCTGCAAGTCGCGTACCGCTGCCTCGGTGAGCACGGGCTCCAGGTCCTCGAGCGGATGGCCGTGGCGCTGGTCGAGGATGATCCGGAACTCGTCGTCCTCGTTCGGATACCCGAGGGCAGTGCGGAGGAAGAACCGGTCGAGCTCTGCTTCAGGCAGGAGGAAGGTGCCCTCGTGCTCGATTGGATTCTCGGTAGCGAGCAGGAGAAACGGGTCCGGGAGCTCACGCGTAACCCCATCGACGGTCACCTGCCCCTCGGCCATTGCCTCGAGAAGCGCCGACTGCGTCTTCGGCGTCGCCCGGTTGATCTCGTCGAGCAGGACGATGTTGGCAAAAATCGGGCCGGGGCGGAACTCGAAGTCCCGTGTCTGCTGGTTGTAGACCGACAGACCCGTGACGTCCGTCGGCTGCAAGTCCGGGGTGCACTGAATCCGGGACGGAATCGCTCCCTCAATGCTCTGGGCGATCGATCGCGAGAGGACGGTCTTCGCCGTTCCAGGGACGTCCTCGAAGAGCACGTGGCCCTTACAGGCGAGAGCGCAGAGCACGAGCGTCAGCTCATGCCGCTTACCACGGATGACCGTCTCGAGGTTGTTCAGCAGCCGCTGAGTGGTCTCAGCGTTGGTCGCAAACGGGTCACCCTCGGCGACCCTGAGTCGACGTTCTCGTGCCTGGGTGTCAGTCGCCTGCGAGCCTGGATTCTGCTGCTCAGACACCGCTTCTCTGGGCTCCCTTCCAGCGACCGCCGGCCACCCATTAAAGCACGGGAACAAAGGACCCCGGCGCCGGTGTCCTTACGAGCGAGCTAGCGTTTGGCAACTCCCCCAGACGCTGCGACCTGTGTCTCCGTTGACGAATTGCGGGTGAAGAAGTCGATCACCACTCGGTTGTGCTCCTCGGTGCCGTCGAAGAGCGTCGAGTGACCCGATCCGGCGATCACGTGTTTCTCCGCATTCGGGATCCCCTCGTAGATCGCTTGCTGCCCGGCTCCCTCCGGACCTTGATCCCACGGGGTCATGATGTCTTCGTCACCGCCGATAACGAGTGCCGGCGATGTGATCCTCGGAAGCCACGGGCGAAGGTCCATGTCGTTCATCGCCTGACAGGCAGCGGTGAAGACCTCGACGCGATTGGAATCGCGCAGGATCTGCTGGATCAGGTCAACGATCCCTTCAGCCTCGGGACTCTCCAGGAATTCTTTCGAAACCGCTTGCCACGCAATCAACTCAGCCAGAAGACGACTCCCGGGGCCATCGGGGTCCATTCGGGCGATATCGATCCAGTTCTGGAAGATCAGTCGGCCGGCCCGGCCGAGCTTGGCCGCAGCGCAGTTGATCGCGACCGAAGTCGTCTTCTCCGGATACTTCCCGGCGAAGACGATGGCAACCATCCCGCCCATTGACGTTCCATGGACGTGAGCTTGCTCGATGTCGAGCGCGTCCAGCAGACCAGCGAGGTCGTCAGCCCAGACCTCCATGTCGTAGTCCTGCACCGGGCGATCGGACTGCCCATACCCGCGCTGGTCGTAGTCGACGACCATGAAGTGCTTGGAGATCGCCGGCGTTGCCGGGTCGAGATTGAAATGCCCGAAGCCGGCGCCGTGAATCTGCACCACCGGCTCTCCCTCACCAGTGATCCGGTACCAGAGATTGACGCCGTTGACGAGAGTCTTCCCTTCCGTGTTTCCTCCCAAAACTATCCCCCTTCGCCGAGGCCCGGCCGAGAAGGCTCTTTCTTCCCGCCTCGCAGGTCCTTTTTTTGAGTTTCCGGCGTCGCCGGAAACTCTGCGATTATTCCACCAATGTCTGCCATTCGCGAGACTGGTCGCCTGGCCGGGAAGGTGGCGCTCGTTACCGGAGGTGGCTCCGGGATCGGTCGCCAGACCGCGATCCGTTTTTCGGAGGAAGGAGCCCGCGTCGTCGTCGCCGATGTTCGCCTTGAGGCCACAAAGAGCGTGGCCGAGGAGGTCGGCGTGGACGCGCTCCCGCTCGAACTCGACGTATCTGATGCAGAGAGCGTCGGAGCCGGCATTGCGACGGTCGTGGATGCCTGCGGAGGGATCGACGTCGTCGTGAACAACGCCGGCGTCACCATTGTCGGAGCGGCCCACTACATGTCTGAGGACGATTGGGATCGAGAGCTCGACACGAATCTGAAGAGCGTCTATCTCGTTTCGAAGGCCGCCTGGCCCCATCTCGTCGAGCGGGGCGGCGGCGCGATCGTCAACACCGCCTCGATCGCGGGGATCTGGGCGATCCCGGACGATGCGGCGTACTGCGCCTCGAAGGCCGGGGTGATCATGCTCACGAAATGCATGGCCCTCGACGGGGCAAAGGCCCGGATTCGCGTCAATTGCGTCTGCCCGGGCTTCACGGAGACCCCCATGATCGATGGGTACTTCGCCGATCAACCGGACCCCGAAGCATCGCGGCAGTTCGCGACCAGCATCCACCCCCTCGGCCGTCTCGGTGCACCGCGCGACATCGCGGACGGCATGGTGTACCTCGCGTCCGACGAGGCCGAGTGGGTCACCGGAACTGCGTTGGTCGTCGACGGTGGTCTCACCAGCGGTATCTGGGCTGGGTGACGCACTCGGCCCTCGTCGAGTTCCCCCGCGAACTCATCGAGTTCGCGGGGGAACTCATCGCGATCCCGACGGAGAATCCCCGTGGTGCGGCGTACGCCGAAGCCGTCGAGCGAATCTCTACCAGCTTTCGAGTCTGGGAATCGACTTCGAGGTCATCCCAACCTGCGTCTGGGATCGACCTTGATTGGGACGTCCTCCGATCGACCTTGATTGGGACGTCCTCCAGGACGCGCGCAGCTCGTGCTCAGATCGGAGCGGACACTTTCCAGACGCCGTCGCGTCAGCCGCCGAGCAGTTGATCGGTGAGCGCCCGTCCATCACCTGCTGCCCCGGGGTGCTTGAGACCAGGATCTACAACGCCGTCGGGATTCCTGCGGTCGCCTTCGGCCCCGGCCTCATCGATCGGATGCACGGGCCGGAAGAGGACGTTCCAATCGAAAACCTCAGCTCTGCGGCCGAAGATCTACGTGCGCGTAGCAAAGTCGCTCGCCGCACCTAAGAGCGCCTAAGGCAGGGTCAGCGTATCGATGGGTGCCTTCCGGCCGGCCTCGTACGCTGCTATCGCCTCTTCGTGTTCGAGCGAACGACCGATCTCATCGAGTCCGTTGAGGATGCAGTGTTGCTGAAAGTCGTCGAACTCGAACGAGATCGTCCGACCCGTCGGGTCGGTGATCGTGCGGTTCTCGAGATCGACGGTCATGTCGGAGCCGCGATCCATATCGACGGACTCCATCAGGCGACCGACCTCGTCCGGGTCGAGCACGATCGGCACGAGGCCGACCTTGACGCAGTTCGAAATGAAGATATCTGCGAACGACGGGGCGATGATGACTTCGAAGCCGTAGTCCTGCAGCGCCCACGGCGCATGCTCGCGGGAGGACCCACAGCCGAAGTTTCGGCCTGCCAGCAGGATCTTCGCGTCGGCAAATGCGGGATCGTTCAGCTCGAACTCGGGCCGAGGGTTTCCGTCTTCGTCGAGGCGCCAGTCGAAGAAGAGGAACTGTCCGTACCCGGTGCGCTCGATCCGCTTCAGGAACTGCTTCGGGACGATCTGGTCCGTGTCGACGTCGGCCCGGTTCAGGACTGCGACGCGGCCGGTTGTCTTACGAAACGCTTTCACTGCGCCACGGGTTCGAGTTCACGGACGTCGACGAAGTGTCCGGCGATCGCCGCGGCCGCCGCCATCTGCGGACTAACGAGGTGCGTCCGACCGCCGCGGCCCTGGCGCCCTTCGAAGTTACGGTTCGACGTCGCAGCACAACGCTCACCGGGAGCGAGAATGTCGGGATTCATGCCAAGGCACATCGAGCACCCCGCCTCCCGCCACTCGAAGCCAGCATCCTTGAAAACGTGGTCGAGCCCCTCCTGTTCCGCTTGACGCTTGACAGTCGCGGAGCCCGGCACCGCCATCGCACGGACCTTGGGATGCACCTTCTTTCCCGAGATCACCGTGGCGGCAGCCCTGAGGTCCTCGAGACGGGCGTTCGTGCACGAGCCGATGAACACACGGTCGATGTTGATGTCCTCGATCGCCGTCCCTGGCTTGAGCGCCATGTAGTCGAGCGCTCGCTCGACGGTCGATCGTTCGTCCGGATCATCGAACTCAGCCGGGTCTGGGACTCGGCCGTCGACCGGCGCCACCAAGCCGGGATTCGTTCCCCACGTCACCTGAGGTTTGAGATCTGCCGTGTCGATCGACACTGTGCGATCGTACGTCGCGCCATCATCCGCACGGAGTCCGCGCCAGGCATCGAGAGCCGCCTCCCAGTCAGAGCCTTTCGGCGCGGCTGGACGACCTTCGACGTACGTGAACGTCGTGTCGTCCGGCGCGATCATTCCCGCGCGGGCACCGGCTTCGATTGACATGTTGCAGATCGTCATTCGCCCCTCCATTGAGAGAGAGCGAACCAGGTCACCCGTGTACTCGATCACGTGGCCCGCACCACCCGATACACCAATCTGCCCGATCGTGCCGAGGATGACGTCCTTTGGCGTGAGCCCGACCGGCAGCGGGCCCTTGATGTCGACCTGCATCGTCTTTGGCCTGGCCTGCGACAGACACTGAGTCGCAAACACGTGCTCGACCTCGGAGGTTCCGATCCCGAACGCGAGTGCGCCGAAAGCTCCATGGGTCGAGGTGTGGCTGTCACCGCAGACGATCGTCATTCCCGGCTGAGTGAGTCCAAGCTCGGGCCCAATCACATGCACGATCCCCTCTCGGCCGCTTCCGGTGGCATAGAGCGGGACGTCGAACTCCTTGCAATTCTTGGCGAGAGCCCCAAGCTGCGCCTTCGCGAGCGGATCGGTCACGGGCCCACCGTCGGTTGGGACGTTGTGATCCATGGTTCCGACTGTGAGATCTCTCCGCCGCACGGTCCGACCCGCGAGGCGGAGCCCGTCGAATGCTTGAGCCGAGGTGACTTCGTGAATGAGATGGAGGTCGATGTAGAGGAGCGCCGGCTGGCCCTCCTCCTCCCGGACAACGTGGTTCTCCCAGATTTTTTCGAACAGCGTCTTTGGCATCAGCCCGTTTATACCAGCGCCTGTGTGGTGATCTCCATGGTTTCTGGCTCGGCCTTGGCAAAGGCCTGTCGGAACGCGCCCTGGTCGGGCCACGTCGCTTTCCTGACGAGCCGTCGTCGGAGAGTGAAGGTCGCCGGCGACTCCGCAAACGGGTACGGGCTCATTGCGACATGCCACGACCCGTGAGGCTCAATCTGCAACAACTCGTCGCCGTTTCGGCGGTCGGGCAGCGCACCAACGTGGTCACTCGTTCCCACGTCGACGTCTTTGAGACAGAAGTAGAGCGACAGCCGATCCCAGACCTGCAGCAGCTTGTAGTTCCTCCAGCGCTCGTCTTCTTCGATGCCGATCGAGGCGATACGAGCCGGATAGTTGCTCTCTTGTTCTTGGACGAATTCATCGACCTGAGCCTGTACTTCGTCGGCGAACGTCAGCTTTAGTTCGGGCTGGGCCCCGTAGCGTCCCTGGTAGATGCCCGCGCCGTGCATGGAGAGCAGAAGGCCTGCGTAGGCGTCCTGATCGGTGACCGCTTCGATTGCCGCCCGGTAGAAGGCGAGGTGCGACGGGACCTGCACGTCGAGGAAGTTCCGCGGCCGCCCCTCGTCGTCGAGCCCGGGATCTCTCTCCCATACCGCCCAGCCGTCATCGTGTCGCCGCGCGACGATTTCGAGCGATCGAAACGGCTCAGGACGCGGTGACCACGCCTCTACGAACTGCGCACAGAGATCAGCGTGCTCGGGCTGGAGGACGATCTGCCAGAACTCGCCTGCGTCGCGAACAAGCATGACTAGGCGGTTTTCGCGGCGGCGAGCTCTTCGAGATGCTCGAGAACCTCGGAGAGGCTCACGACGTCGCCGTACTTCGTGTCGATGTCGTAGAGGTTCGCCTCGTGCGCGTCGACGTTGCGATCGCCGACAGCCTCCCGCGGAACGACCGGCCGGTAGCCGTTTTGCAGTGCGTCAACGACGGTCGCTCGAACGCACCCCGACGTCGATGCTCCCGTCACGATGAGTGAGTCGCACCCGGCGGAGGCGAGCAGACTTCCAAGTGGCGTTCCGAAGAACGCGGAGGCCCAAAGCTTGTTCAGGACTGGTTCGCTCGGCAACGGGGCGATTCGAGGGTCGATCTCGACCCACCGACTCCCGGCCGCGAGGGTCGAAAGTGCTGGCACCTTGTCGATGAACGCTGCGGCGGCCTGCCGATCTCCTTCTGCGTAGGAGACGGTCGTGAAGACGACTGGAATCGCCGCCCGGCGCGATTCTTCAAGCAGACGTGCTATCGCCTGGACGACGTCCTCGAGGTCACAGACGAGCGGCGATTCGGGCTCGGTGAATCCGCGGTTGACGTCGATGACGATCAACGCCGGGTGGCGACCGAATCCAGCGCGCCCGTGAAAACCCTCGTGCCTCGCCGTGCTCACGGCGACGTCACTCCGTTCCCGTGCTCTGCCGGTCTCCGAACTCGCGCACTCGGCTGAGCGCGTCCTCATCCGACTCCATCGGCGCCCACGGTAGCGGTTCTTGCTTTTCGGGCGCATCGAGCCCCGTCTCTGCCTTGGCGTTGGCGAGGATCTCGTCGAGTTCCGGTCCGAAGTCGAAGTCCTTGATCTTCCCGCGAGCCGCTCGCAACTCGTCGCGGAGCTTCTCTGTCGCGGCCGCGTCCCCGACGACAACGCCGTAGTCCGACTCAGCCTTGTCCTTCGACACAAGCCCCTTCGCGACGTCGGATTCGACCTGCTCCATCGGTCGATCGAGCGGATCCTTCCACCCGCCACCACCTGCGGTTCGGTAGATCAACGTGTCACCCGGCTCGACGTGAACCTCGTCGCACTTCGACGGCAGGAGCTCACGACTTCCGTCGGTGCGCTCAAGGATCTTCTCGGAGCGCATCCCCGGCTTGCCGCCAAGGATGCCCCACGGGAACGTCAGCCAGCGGTCGTCGTGGATCGACACCTCACCCGGCTCGAGGTAGGTGTAGCGCTTCTCGATCCCGTTGCCGCCTCGATGGAACCCGGCGCCGCCGGAGTCCTGGATCGTGGTGTACCCGTCGATCCGGATCGGATAGTAGGACTCGAGGTACTCGGTCGGGATGTTCTGAAAGAGCGGCCACCACGAGTGCCCGTCCATCCCGTCTCCGATCGGTCGACCCGGAATTCCGCCGTACGAGATCTCCATCAGGTAGTAGTAATCGCCGTTTCCGTCCCAGCCTGAGTAGAGCATGTACGGGCTCGTCCCGTAACCGGCGGCCGTGGTGTGCTCCGGGCTCTTCCGCGCCAGCGCCCCGCCGAGAACGTCGAACAGGCGTGTGAGCGCGTGCGTTCGACAACCGAGCGCCGACGGGAACTTCGGATGCATCAGCGACCCGTCCGGGATGATGATGTGGAGCAACGGGTAGAACCCGTCGTTGAAGAGGATCTGGGGGTCGAACACCATGATCAGGTAGACCCCGATGAACATCTTGAACATCGCCTCGGAGAGGTAGAAGTTCACCGGGCCCATCGCCTGCGGGTCCGTACCCGACCAGTCGAAGTAGGCGTGCTCTCCCTCGCGCCAGATCGTCAGTTTCATCTTGTACGGGCCATGTCCGAGGCCGTCGTCGTCGATCCAGTCCTCAAACGACTGCGGTTCCTCGGGAATCGCGCCGAGGATGAGCTTCGCCATCGCCTTGTAGGTGCGGTCGAGGAGCGCCTGACAGGCCGCGAGGTAGGTCTCTTTGCCAAACCGCTCGCAGAGCTCGTGAACGCGCTTCTCCGCCGTACGGCATCCTGCGACGATTCCCATCAGGTCCGCCCGGTTCATCTCGGGCATGCGGACGTTGTTGAGGATCAGGTCAAGGACGTCCTCCTGGAGCTCGCCCCGACGGAAGAGCTTCACGGGTGGGATACGGATTCCTTCGCCGAAGACGGTCTTCGCGCCGGTCGGGAGGGAACCGGCCAGCGGGCCCCCGGCGTCCATCTGATGCCCGAACATGCTCGCCCATCCGATGAGCTCGTCTTCCCAGAATATGGGTAGACACACGAGCCAGTCGTTGATGTGCGAGATCGCCCCGCCACACTTGTACGGGTCGCTCGTCATGATCACGTCGCCCTCGCGGATCGGCTCTCGGAACGTCTCGAGCATCTCGGAGATGTAGGACCCGAACTGGCCGACGACCATTCGGCCGTTCGGATCCGTGATCATCGGGAACTCGTCGTGCTGCTCCCGGATGACGGGGCTCATGGCCGTCCTGAAGAGCGTCGCGTCCATCTCGAAGCGCGTGCTCTTCAGCGCCCCCTCGATGATGTCGAGGGTGACCGGATCGACCTCGATCTCGGGGATCTCTGCGACTTTCACGCCGTCCATGTCTGCTCCTAGCCGTCCGTGGGGTTGATGATCAGGTTGAAGAAACGGTCGACCTCGGCCGCAAAGCCGGCCAGGACGATTGTCGTGGAGTCGAACTCGGTGACGATTCCCGGGCCGTCAATCCGGTTCCCCGGCAGGAGCTTCGAGCGCTCGTAGATCTTGGTCGGTAACCAACCGCCCTGGAAATAGACCTCGTGCTCGTCGATGACTGCATCACCCGCATCCGGTTCCGCCCCGAGTTCTCCCTCCGGTAGCTGCGGCTCGGGCATCTTCCCGTACCCGATCGCCCTGAGGTTCACGATCTCGCAGGTCGATCCCTCCATCTTGAACCGATAGAACTGCTCGTGCAGCTGGTTGAAACGCTCCGCCAGCATCTCGGTCCCGTTCCCGGCCAGCAGGGCCGGATCGATGTCGACCGGCAACTCGTATCCCTGCCGGTAGTAGCGCATGTCGACGTTGAACGAGAGTCGCTGGTTAGCCTCCGCGATCCCTTCACGCGAGAGCCACTCACGAGCTTCGTTGCCGAGCTCATCGAGGATTCCCCGGAGCTCATCGCCGGACACGTCGTCGATCGTGCGAATGAACGTGCGGGCGAACTCGTCCCGGAAGTCCGCAACAAGATCGCCGGCCGCACACAGGAGACCCGGGGCCGGCGGGACAACGACCGGAAACGAGCCCATCACCCTGGCGACCGCGTTCGCGTGCATCGGTCCGGCGCCGCCGAATGAGACGAGAGCGAAATCCCGTGGGTCGTAGCCCCGTTGGACCGACACCAGGCGAAGCGCGCCCGCCATGTTCTCGTTGACGATGTCGAGAATTCCTTCGGCCGCCTGGTAGACGTCAAGGCCGAGCGCGTCGCCGATCTTCTGCACGGCCGCCTTGGCGGCCGCAACGTCGAGCTTCATCTCTCCGCCCAGCAGCCGCGGGGGCAAGTGGCCGACCACGACGTTCGCGTCAGTGACAGTCGGTTCTTCTCCACCCTGGCCGTAGCTCGCCGGGCCGGGGTCTGCGCCGGCTGACTGCGGCCCGACTCGCAAGGCTCCCGTGACTTCGGGGACGTGCGCGATCGAGCCGCCGCCCGCGCCGACCGACCGGACGTTCACACTCGGAACCTTGACCGGGATTACCTCACCGGGAAGTCCGAGGCCGTACGGGATCTCGGTCTGGCGGGCGATCGTCGGCTGGCCGTTCTCGCACAGGGCGACGTCCGTGGACGTCCCTCCCATGTCGAAGGTCAGAATGTTCTCGTATCCCGCCCGAACAGCGATGTACAGGGCACCGGCAACTCCGCCGGACGGCCCCGACAGAATCCCGTAGATCGGATTCTCCGAGGCGAGCTCGGCACTCATCAGACCTGCGTCCGAGCGGAGGATGTTCAGCTCCCCGCCGACTCCGATTTCTTTCAGAGAGTCTCCTAGGTGGCTGACATATGAATCGACGCGCGGTCGAACGTAGGAGTTCATGCAGGCCGTCAGCGTCCGTTCGTACTCGCGGAACTCGGGAAGCACGTCGGACGAGATCGTGACCGGAAAGCCGGGGTACAGCTCGTGGATGAGTTCTTTGATCTCGCGCTCGTGGGCTGGATTTGCGTACGAGTTGATGAGCGAGACCGTCAGCGTTTCGACTCCCGACTCGACGAGGTCGCGCACGACCTCCTTCACCTGTTCCCGGTCGACCTCCTGCACGACGTCGCCCTGCGCGCTTGTTCGTTCGACGGCCTCGCGGGTGTCTTCGAGCGCGGCCGGTGGGTCTGGCTTGATCATGATGATCCAGCCGGCGAGGGGCCCGGGCGTCTGTGAACGCGCCAGATGAAGGATCTGCTGGAAACCCTGCGTCGTGATCAGGCCGACGCGCGCGCCCTTGGCTTCCAGCATTGCGTTCGTCGCAACGGTCGTCCCATGCATGACATACGCGAGATCGCTCGGGGAGATCCCGCCCGCGTCGCAAATTCGCTGCACCCCGGCCAGTACGCCTTCAGATGGATCGGCCGGCGTTGACGGCGTCTTCACTCGGTGAAGATCGCCCGTGTCATCGTCAACCAGCATGAGGTCGGTGAATGTTCCGCCGACATCCACCCCAAGTCTGTAAGCCATCCCTACTCCTCTTTCGCTCAGCCTGCTACCGGCTCGAAGATGCCCGCACGGTACACGTGACCCTCGAGTTGACGCTCGAGCACTCCCTCGAGCCATTCCGCGACTGCCACCAGCTCACTGAGATCGATGCCCGTCTCGATGCCCTCGCCGTTGAGCAAATAGACAAGATCTTCCGTGCAGATGTTGCCCGTCGCTCGCGGGGCAAACGGGCATCCGCCGACACCGCCGACCGAGGCATCGATGACGGTCGCCCCGGATTCGAGCGCTGCGACGGCGTTCGCAAACCCGGTGTTCCTCGTGTTGTGGAGATGGACGCCGATCGGGCACTCGAGCGCACTCGCTCCGCCGACGATCTCTCGAACTTGCCGGGGAACCGCGACACCGATCGTGTCCGCGAAAACGACCTCATCTGCTGCACGGTCGCTGAGGCGCCGCGCGAGCTCGCGAACACGGCCCGGATCGACCGGTCCCTCGAACGGACATCCGAACGACGCTCCGATCGTGACGGTCGCTCGGAGTCCGTCCTCGTGCGCCCGTGCGACGATCGACTCGGCCGCTTCGACCGACTCGTCAACGGACGCGTTGGAATTCCGCTTGTTGAACGTCTCGGTCGCCGCGAAGGCGAAGTGGACTTCGTCGAGCTCGGTTTGCCGCAGCCGGTCGTAGCCCTTCTCGTTGAGGACAAGGCCGGCGTAGAGAACGTCCTCGTGTCGGTCGATCGAAGCCACGACCTCCTCGGCCCCTGCCATCTGCGGGACACGGGCCGGGTTGACGAAGCTCACCGCTTCGATTCGCGGCACGCCCGCTCCGGCGATTCGATTGACGAGCTCAGCCCGAAGTTCGGGCTCGAGAATCTTGTCGTCGTTCTGGAGCCCATCTCGCGGAGCGACGTCACAGATAACGACGCTCATATGACTCCCTCCTCCTTGAGGTCGGCCAGATCATCCTGCGAGAGACCGAGCAGCTCGCCGTAGACCTCCTGGTTGTGGCTTCCCTCTTCCCACGTCGCTGACCATCTCACCGAGCCAGGCGTACGAGTGAGCTTCGGGACAATGCCGGGCCCAATGTAGGTTCCGAACTCCGGATCCTCGTGCTCGAGGAGCATGTCGCGAGCCTGAAACTGCGGATCCTCGAAGATGTCCGCGATCGTGTAAATCGGGCCGCAGATGACACCGGCGGCATTCAGGATCTCGTCGATCTCCTTCGCGTCGTGCGCTTCGGCCCAGTCGGCGATGATCCCCTCGAGCTCGTCCTGGTTCTCTCCTCGGGCAAGGTGTGTCGCGAACTTCGGATCCTCGGCGAGCTCAGGCTGTCCGATGGCTTCGCAGAGTCGCCCGAACACGTTGTCGGCGTTCGCGGCAATGACCATCCACTTGTCGTCTTTCGACTTAAAGATGTTCGAGGGAGCGATTCCTCTAAGGCCCGTTCCGCCGGGCCCACGAACGATGCCGAGGCGATCGTACTCCGGCACCATGCTTTCGAGCATGGCGAAGGAGGCTTCCATGAGAGAAACGTCGACGACCTGCCCGCGTCCACCGCCGAGCGCGTCGCGCCAGTACAGCGCCGCGAGAATGCCCTGGGCGGTGAACATGCCGGCGAGCGAGTCTCCGAGCGAGATGTGGATGCGAGGCGGTGGTTCGTCCGGGAACCCGTTGATGTAGCGGATCCCACCCATCGCCTCTGCCACCGACGCGAAACCGGCACGCTCTGCGTACGGCCCCGTCTGTCCGTAGCCGGAGACGCGGGCGAGGATGACCTTCGGATTGACCTCGCTCAGTTGGTCGTACCCGAGGTTCCACTTCTCTAGCGTCCCGGGTCGGAAGTTCTCGGTGAGGACGTCGCTCTGCTTCACCAGTTCCAGCAGGAGTTCTTGCCCGCGCTCCGACCGCAGGTTGAGGGTGATGCACTTCTTGTTCCGCGACTGCACCGGCCACCAGAGCGAGCGGCCCTTGTACCGAGCCTTTCCCCAATCACGGATGGGATCCGGCTTCCCCGGCGGCTCAATCTTGATGATCTCTGCTCCCATGTCACCGAGCAGCCGGCCGGTAAACGGTCCGGCCAGCAGCATGCCAAGCTCGATAACGCGTACCCCTTCCAGCGGGCCTGCTCCATTAAGTGCCTCCGCCGTGCCGCCCGACGCTGTTGCCATCTCAGTCATCAGTTCTCCTTAGACGGTCGATGAGGAAATCCCGAGCTTCGAAGACGTGCTCTTTCATGATGAGCTCTGCACGCTCAGCCTCTCGCGCCGAGAGAGCGTGGGTGAGTTGCTGGTGGTAGTGCTCCGAGATCAGCTTCTGCTCGGGGGAGTACCAGTGATAGCTCTTGTAGACGAGCGGGAGCTCGATCGTCTTCATGACCATTCCTGCAAGTCGCTCGCTCCCCGCTGCAACGAGGACGATCTGATGGAAGTTCAGATTCTCGCGAATCAGGTCATCTGCGTCGTCGGCGACCCGCAGGGTGGCGAACCGAGCGTTCGATTCTTCCAGGCGCATGATTTCGGCTTGCGAGATCCGCTCGGCGGCTCGCCGTGCGGCGTGTCCTTCGAGGAGCGCGCGCAGCTCGTACATGTCCGCGATCTCGTCGGCTGCGTACGACCGCACCGTCGCTCCGCGATTGGGGCTAGACGTCACGAGCCCCTCGGCCTGGAGGAGGAGGAGCGCCTCCCGGACGGGGGTCCGTGAGATCCCCAGTTCGCGCGCTAGTTCCTCTTCCTTGAGACGAGTTCCTGGCCCGAGTCGTCCGTCGATGATCGCCATCCGGAGGAGCTCAGTCGCGGCGTCGCTCGCGTTTCGCGTGAGCGGGGTCTGATCGTCCGCGAGGATGCCCACCGAGGGAAATAGCATACAGTATGCAAGTGATCCCTCGCCTGGACCCACGAGTCTCCTCTGTCCTCCTTGACGTCCGGGCCCGGATGGACTTCGTCCCGGCCCTTTTCAAGCGGCTGTCCGGCGATCCCGACGCGCTTCTGCTCGCCTGGCTCCAGGCGCGAGCTATCTACGACGATCCGCGGTCGCCGCGGTCGACGGCAAGGCTCGAAGAAGCAGCGAGGGCCACGCTCGACTACCGGCCAAGCGAGGATGTTCGGAATGCCGTCGAGCCGTTCCGTAGGGAACTCCCGAGCCTTCTGCTCATCGTCACGTCGCTCGGGCTTGCCCTCGACGGGGAACTCCCGGCACAGCCACTCCCGCCGCTGAACCTTCCCGAGCCGGGACCGCTGCCAGCGACGCCGGTTCCCGAGTATCCGGGTGAGCATGCTCTCTATGACGACATCCGCGCCGTGTACGGAACGGAACACGTTCCGAGCATGTTCAGGGCGCTCGCTGCTGACGGCCTTCTGGAGGAAGCCTGGGCAGGAATTGGCCCATACCTCTCCTCCTCGCCCGGTCGTGCTCACGTCCAGCGCCTGCGCGCTCGCGCCGACATCGAGGCCCGCTCGTTCGCAGAATTCGCGTGCTTCACGTCAGAGAGTGCGAGACCGATCCTCGACCAGTTTCGGATCGCCCTCCCGCAAAACCTGGTTTTCGTCATGGCCGCGGGTTCCTAGCGGACTACGGCCGCAACCGGCTCACGCCAATCCTGCTACGCGAGGGCGGGCTCCGGTCGGGCCTGTCGAAGTCGGGACGCGACAAGCGCTCCAGTGATCGCAAGACCGGCACAAGTCGCCCAGAGGACGTCCCAGCCGGCCTGATCTGCCAACGCGCCCATCGGTGGAGCGGTAAAGGCCGAGAGGACAAAGATCAAAGAGGCCGCGATTGCCACCGATTGTCCGGCAAGCTCGGGCGAAGACCGCTCGCCGGCGCTCACGTAGACGAGCGCGTTCCAGCCGAGCGCGCCGAAAGCGAATATAACGGCAGCCACCAGCACGGCCGCGGCGCCAAAGTGCAATGCAATGCCGAAGAGGCACGCGCCGGCAGCTGCGACCCAGCCCGCACCGACGAGAGCCCGGACCCGGCGGGTCCCACCGTCGCGGTCGGCAACTCTCCCCCACACGATGCGCGCCACTCCCGCCGTAACGTTGATGGCAAAGAACAAGATCCAGGCAAAGAGCGACGAGAAGCCTGCATCCCGGACCGCGGGCACCACGTAGACTAGAAACGCTTGGAGCACGACGATATACAGCGTCGCAACGAGCAAGAGGCGCGGCATCCCTGGAGCGCGAACGACCGCTAGCAGGCTGATCGGCGGACGCTTCTCAGCGGTCGGCGATCTCTCTGCGACGAGCGCGAACGGGATTCCCGTGGCCGCAGCGGCTCCGGCGCAAACAAGGAGTACGAGCTCGACTCCCCCGGCAGCTTCGAGCGCGGGAAGGAGCACCGCTCCGATTGCGCCGCCGAGGGGAACCGCCATCTGGCGAATCCCGAGAGCGCGCCCTCGCTCGGCGATTCCGTACGCTCGAAAAACCGAACTCATGCCGGCAATCGGTATCGCAGCCATGCCCAGGCCCGAGATGAAGAGGAAGCCAACGAGCATCGCAGCCGAGGAGGCAAGTGCAGCCCCGATGAGCCCAGCCGTGCCGACCGCGACCCCGACGAAGGTCGTGATGCGGCCGCCGTATCGGTCGACTGCGACGCCCGCTCCAAGGAGAGCAACTCCCGACCCGAGGAGGCTCGCAGTCAACATCGCGCCCAGGACGAAGAGGCCAACCCCGAACTCCTCCTGAACCTCCGGCCCGATCGCCGGGAGCCCGAAGTTCAGGAGCGAGTTCGCGGCCTGGGCAGCCGAGGCCCAGATCAGCACCGTCCTCGGTGACCGACTCATTCAACGACTGCGCGGTACACGGCGGAGTAGTCGAGGTCGCCTAATCCGGCAGCTCGCGCCCGGCTGTATGCCCGGAGCGCCTCCATCGCAACGCTGGCCTCGACTCCGGCTTCGGTCGCCAGCTCGAGGCCAAGCTCAAGGTCCTTGTGTAGAAGGTCGAGCGTGAACATGGGCTCGAAGCTCCGTGACGCAGGATGATCCTCGCTTACACCTGCGAGCGGGAAGCGGACCCTCATGACGCGCGAGTCGCTCGTCGAGCTCGTCAGTACCTCGAACGCGAGCTTCGGATCGACTCCCTCGCGCTCGAGGATCGCGCTGCCTTCACAGATCGCGACCATCTCGGCTGCCACGATGAGGTTGTTACACAGCTTCAACACTTGCCCCGATCCGACGTCCCCAGCATGGACGACCAGTGTTCCGAGGTTCTCGAGCAGCGGTCTGCACGCCTCGAAGACTTCGCGCTTCCCGCCGACCATAATTGCGAGTGTGCCCGTCCTCGCTCCGATCGGCCCACCGCTGACTGGAGCATCGAGAAGCTCGACCCCGCCCTCTGTCAGTGAAGAGGCGAGCTTCCGCTCGAGCGCAGGCGGACTCGTTGACATCTCGATCACCGTCGCGCCGTGCCGAGCACCGTGGCGGATCCCGTCCGGCCCTAGGACGACCTCCTCGACGACCGCCGGCGATGGAAGCGAAGTGATCAGAACGTCGGTCTGGGCCGCTGCTTCCGCGGGCGACGCCGCTCGCGCGACCCCGAGCGCGTCGAGTCTTCCCGCATCCGTGTCACAGGCGATGACTTCGTAACCGGCGTCGAGAAGCCGGCGAGCCATGAGAGAGCCCATGGTGCCGACGCCGATGAACGCGACTCTGCTCACCAACACCCGGTGGCCACTACCACGGGTCGCTCCCGACTCCCCGGAACCTGCTTCTGATTTGGCACAGGAATTGCCGGTCCGTCAACGGCCGCTCGCTAATCTCACTGACGAGGGTGGTGGGTCAGGACCCCCCACCCGGGTGGGGCGGTGGTTGGACAGTGGGAAGGTTGCTTCACAACGGCGGCGCATTCCTTCTAGCCTACGCGTATGGGAGACGTTGTCTACAGATCGCAGGCGCGAATCGAGCGAATTCGCGGACCGCTTCGCCGGGCAGACCTCCCCGGCGCAGCCGAAGCCGTCTACTTCGGCGTCCATGATGAGATTGCCGAGTTCTATGGCGTTCCACCCGGTACCGAAGCCGAGCGTACCGCCACGCTCGACTACATCGTCGCGGCGGCTGCCGGCTGACTCACCGGAACCCTTGGAGGCGCGCTGGAAGCGCGTCAGGTACCGGCGAGCGAGGGACGACTCATCGGCGAGGCGACGGGTGAGATCGAATCCTCCGACGATGGCGTACTCGTGATCCGACGGATCCACGTGATCTACTCCTTGCGGGTCGATTCCGACGTCGACGAGTCCAAGGTTCAACGGGCATTCGACAATCACATGCCGAAGTGCCCTGTCTACCGATCGATCGAGGCCGCAATCGACGTGACGACCGAACTTCAACTCGTCCACGCCTGATTCGCTGTGGGTTCCGCGTGCTTCGGACCCGCGCGCGCGTCGCGAGCTTCGCTGCACCGCCCGAACTCGTTTTGCCCGGCACAACTCCGCCACTA
>CAYTCZ010000004.1:0-8516 GCA_964436315.1 uncultured Gaiellales bacterium
AGGTGAATCTGCTCTTCGCATTCGAGTAGGCGAGCTTCGGCACCTTCGAGACGAGCGAGATCCGCGCCATTCGGGGCCATCTTTCGAACGGCCAAGGATCGCTCGCGAGCCGTAGCGCGCTCTTCGATCGCGGCCAGGGCTTCGTCTCGGGCGCACTCGAGTTCGTGGAGAAGGCCAGAAACCGTTCGCTCGCTGATCGCGGAGCCGTCTTTCACAGAGTGCTCTCGACTGCCGCCTCGGCGGCCTGTCGCTGCGGTCGCCCGGCGAGGGCCGAGATGTCGACTGCGGAACCCAAGCGTCGCCAAAGCAATGAGGCCCACGACGATGACAAGCGGCCAACCGCCCAGCGCGAAGCAGGCGAGAACAAAAAACGCGCTGGCGACTGGGTAGAGCTGCTGGCGCCAGCCGTCGTCGACCACGTATTCGTCACGCCCCGAGTCTTCTATGTCTCGGGCGCACAGGGCGCCCACGAGAGCGGCGACGGTGATCGCGCCGAGGAGGAGCCAACCGCTCACAACGATGGCGACGATCACAATGAGAACGTAGATACCGATGGCAAGCCGGACCCGGTACTCCTCGGGGAGATGCTCGGAGATCCAGTTTGCCTTTGCTGTGCGGCTCGTCACGTCGTCTAACCCGTCGAGCGAGGCCGCGTCACCCGGTTTACTCTCCTCCGATATTCCCACTAAGGGACTTGTCGTGAATCCCCCGGTTGGGGATTCACGAAGTCAAGGCGATTCATGCAGCGAACGGTGTCACTGTCGCAGGTCGCGCCGCGAGTGCCTCGATCTGCCGTCGGATCGAGTGCGTGACAAGTCCACGCGCTTCCAGTGTCGTTCGCCGGCGAACCACGTCATCGGTGGTCAGCGCCCACTCGCTATCGAAGGCGAAATACGCCTGAGCCCAGACATCAGGGCCCGCTGGGTGAATTCGATCCAAGGCGCGATCGTCGACGTCTGCGTACCGCACGAGTGAACTCACCTCACTGCCGTAGTGATGGAGAAGATGATCGGAGACCTCGGGATCTTCGATGAGGCAGTCCGGAACAACAGTGAGCCCGGCACCCGGAAGCGGCGCGTCCGAAAGCCGCAACCGCCGAGGCCTGATGTCGACTGGAAGATGGCGCAACGCGTCGAGCGCGATCAGCCGATGCGTGGTGAGTTTCCCGCCGGCCACCGAGACCATGCCCGCCGGTCCGACTGACAGGAGATGATCTCTCGAGAGTCTGGCCGTGGTGCCGTTTCTCGACGGCAGGACCCGAAGGCCGGCGATTGCCCTCGCGCGGTGCGCACCACGCAACATTCTCGCCGGAAGGAACGCCTCGGCTGAGGCGACCAACTCAGCGACGTCCGCATCAGTTGGAGCGACATCGGCAGGGTCACCCATGAACTCGTGGTCGGTCACGCCGAGAAGGAGGCTCCCCTCCCAGGGAACCGCGAAAGTCGCGCCGCGCGCCGGGTCGCCTGAGTAAGCGACTGCCCCCTGCCAGCCGACCGGCAGCGGAAGGAGCGCGTTGACTCCTTTGCTGAGCCGTGAGCATGGCCTGGCATGCGCGTCCTCGAGGACCCGCACGCGATCGACCCACGGTCCGGACGCGTTCACTACAGCTCGACAGCGAAGCGGAAGGAACCTGGAGCTTTGATGATCTTGGAGCACCGCCCCGACCAGACGGGTGCCTCTCCGGTCGAGTGCAACGACCTCGATATGATTCACAACGGTGGCGCCCGCTCGGGCCGCCGCCTTGACCGTGGCAAGCGTCAGTCGACTGTCGTTTGTCTGCGCCTCCGGCAGTTCGGTGAGGTGCGGGAAGGGGGTGAAGTCAACGCCGGGTACGAGCGTGCGCGCACGTTTTGCGGAGATGAATCGCGGTCGGCCGGCCCCCCGTCCCGCGACAGCTCGATAACCGACCAGGCCTGCCGCGAAGAGCGGCCACGGATAGCCCCCGGGCTCGACGAGAACCATGGGCATTGGGCGCACGAGATGAGGCGCAAGACGCTTGAGCAGAAGGTGGCGCTCACGCTGGGCGGCTCGCACGAGACCGAGCTGGCCGGTCGCCATGTAGCGGAGTCCTCCGTGAATGAGCTTCGAGGACGCGCTTGAGGTCGCACCCCCGAAGTCACCAGCGTCGACAAGGACGACGCGAAGACCGAGTCGAGCAGCGTCGTACGCGACTCGGCTGCCGATAATGCCGGCGCCGACGACGAGGACGTCCCAGGTTCCAGACGTGAGGTGGTCAAGCGTCCACTCGCGAGGATCTGTCATTGCGTCACCTCTCACGTCGCCTCAATGACTGGAGGCACCGTGGCAAGGCGGTGTTGGTCGTTCGCGGCAATAACTTCGGCAAGGCGGTCGATCGCCTGCTCGGTCATCTCGGGGTACAAGGGGACGAAGAGGAGCTGTTCCATCATCCGCGATGCCTCACTGGGTTCGAAATCGCCGCGATCAGGTGGAGCACGGACGACGTCGATTGCGCTCGTCGCGGGAGTCGCATCGAATCCTGCAGCAGCAAGGTTGGCGCGCAGCATTTCTACGTCCGAGGCAACGAGCGGGAAGAGCCAGTGGGTCCGTATCTCAGCGCTAGCGCCCGGATGGATGACCGTGTGCGGTAGCGACCGTTGTAGCCGTTCTCCCAAGAGGACTCTGCGCTCAAAACGTGCGATGTCAAAGCTCGAGACGCGGTGCGCGAGCACAGCCAAGAGCGCATTGGACGGCCTCCGACGGAGGGCTCGCCGATAGTGGGCCTCGTTTCCGGAAGCTGCAAAACCGCGAACGCCGGATCGGATCGCCTGATCGAGCTCGACAGCGAGCAACGCACTTCCGCGGAAGACGAGCCCGTAGATCGGCGGTCGGCTGAGCGTGTCGAGCACAAGACATCGCGCAGCCTTCACGAGATACTCGGATCGCGACTGGGTGGGCCAGTCGCCCTGCAGTCGCTCCATTCGATGTCTTAGCCGGGCATTCCGGATCCGCAGGACGGCGCCGCCGAGGGCTGTGGATGTCTTGATCGTGCCGAAGCTGAACATCGAGATGTCGGCCGGCGAGTCGGAATCAGCCCCCGGGCCGCGGAAGCTCTGAGCGCAGTCCTCGACGAGCGTCAGGCCGCTCGAGTGAGCGAGGCTCGCTAGCTCATGGAGCCGAGCTCTGGTTCCGAAGAGGTGAGCTACGAGGATCAGGCGCGTCTTGGGACCAATTGCGTCTGCAACCAGGTCGACGTCGGGCTCGAGCGTCTCGACGTCGAGATCGACCGGCACTGCTCGAACTCCGTGCCGCTCGAGAAGTCTCACCATGTCCGGGTGAGTAACGGCCGAGACCACGGCTTCGCTTCCCTCCGGAAGAGCGAGGGCATCGAGGAGCAGCTCGAAGCCTGAGCGAACCGACAGGCAGACGAGGAGCTCGCCGGAATGCGGAAATGCCGTCTTCACTGACTCTTCAAGCTCGGAGCGGTCCCGGCGCCAGAGAGAAGACAAGACTCCCGTGAGCAGTGTTCGGAAATCGATATCGAGCCGATGCCGCGGATACATCTCACTCGCCGCCTCCTCCGGGCGAAATGGGCGACGCGCTCGGCGTTCGATCTGGAAGCGTCTCGGGGAGCCCGGCCGCGAGCGCCTCGCATGCCTGTCGCCAGAGGCCCGTGATCGCGACCTCGAGCGTCTCCTTGACCATCGCGACGTCCTCGCGGTTTACACTCGATCCGGCGAAGCGGAGTGGCGGACCGAAGACGACCGCGCAGGCCTCTTCTCTTCCGAGCGACCATCCGAATGTCTCAAGACCGCATGGGACGACGGGAACTTGCTCGCGGAGGGCCAGGTAGGCGGCGCCAGGCTTGACGTTGCCCGGGTGGCCGAATCGTTGTCGTGTCCCCTCGACGTGGACTCCGACCACATGTCCGGCCTGTAGGTGGCGCGATGCGATTCGGATGGCCTCTCGATCGGGCTCGCCACGGCGGACGGCGAACGCCCCGGTCCATGCGAGCGCCTCTCCAATCACAGGCCTTTCGAGCAGTTCGGCCTTGGAGAAGAAATAGATCGGCCTCGGCGAGTAGATCCCCAGCAGGGGATGGTCGATCGCGCTCAGATGGTTCGCGGCGAGCACCACGCCGCCGGTACGAGGAATCCTCTCGACTCCGTAGGCACAGGACGGCGCCAGGGCCTGCAGCACCGGGGGTAAGACGTAACGGAGGGATGCCCAGAGGCGGGCCGGATCGTTCCCCCAGAGCCTGGGTAGCCCGACGCGCGTGAGAATCCCCGACGAGTCCCTCGGAGCCAGCTGAGGTCGAGGCTGGAGCCTCACCTGTGATGCTTGCGTTTCATCGTGGAGGAGCATTTGCGATCACTTCAAATGCTCGACATCCCAGGCCAAAACGGCATCGGGGCAATCCCTCGCGCGCACCCGGCGGTCTCCGGTATGAGCGCCCGCTTGCTTCGTCGAGGCGCGCTACGAAGCGCCTATGGCCGTCCCTGGCGCGCTTCTGAAGGCTTTCGTGCCGTTAGTCACGATCTCTGCCGACCAGCTGCGGTACAGCCAGTTCGCCGCTCCCCTTAACGACGACTTCATCTCAGCTCAATCTTCGCAAGGGGCCCTTAAAACCTCCTCGATAGAACTCTGCTCACAGGAGGCGCGCGCGACCCACACTCGGCGGAGGCAGCAATGAGCGTCATCACCCAGGAATGGCCGGCAACAAAAGACATCGACTCGGAGTACAAGCGCTGGCTACGCGACATCAAGGAGCGCGAGCACGTCAAGACGCTCTGCTCGATGTGCGGCGACTTCTTTGAGGGGGAGCTCTCGAAGGGTCGGAGGTGGCACGCCGCCCATCTCGCGAAGTCGCATCCTGACTTCGAGGTGCGACACACGCCGCGGCCGAAGCGTCGGTCGGGCAAGACAAAGAAGAAGTAGTCACGATCGCACGTGGGCCCGGGGAACCCCGGGCCCGCAAGCTATCTCTATCACTTGAATTCACGCCCTCGACACCTTCCGCGCAAACCTGCGCGGTTCCCGCGGTTAACCTCGAAGGTGGGTGGTGGCACGGGGTGGCCCCCGCGTCGGGTCAGCGCGATGATGTCGCAGGTGCAACCAGACTCGTGCATCGCTTGCGCCGATCTGAATCGGAGTCGCATCAAACGACGTGTGAGGTTCGCCCTCCTCCTCTCCACCATGGCGCTCGCGCTCGTGGTTGCCGGATGCGGCACCACTCGCGACTCCTCCCCTCCACCTAGCGAGGACGCGAGCGCGAGCGCCACAGAGGATGCGGACGAGCCTGCCCCCGGATCTGAACCCGAAACGGCTAGCGAGGCACCGCCGGTTCCGGCGAATTCGGGCGAAGTCATTATCACGGCCAACCCGGAGGAGGCGCTGAATGTGCCTACCTTCGGCTGGGCGACTGATTTCACGCGCCACACCGTTCCGCTGAGCGACTTCCGCGGCGGCGGACCGGGAAAGGACGGGATTCCAGCGATCGACGACCCGTCGTTCGTCTCGACCGATGTGGCGGATGATTGGCTCGAAGCACGAGAGCCTGTCGTGGAGGTCGTGATCGGCCACCAGGCTCGCGCATACCCGCTTCAGATCCTGATTTGGCATGAGATCGTGAACGACGAGTTTGGTGGCGTCCCCGTCACGGTCACGTTCTGTCCGCTTTGCAACACCGCGCTGGCGTTCGATCGACGACTCGACGACCTGCTGCTCGACTTCGGAACGACCGGCAACCTCCGGAACTCGGATCTGGTGATGTACGACCGCCAGACCGAGAGCTGGTGGCAGCAGTTCGGCGGCGCGGGAGTCGTTGGTGAACTCGCTGGGAAGAAGTTGACTCTCGTGCCCGCCGCGATCGTTCCGTGGGAGCGGTTCGTCGAGGAACACCCCGAGGGCGAGGTGCTGTCTCGAGACACCGGCCACAACCGCCCGTATGGCGCGAACCCCTACACCGGCTACGACAGCATCGACACGCCTCCGTTCTTCCCCGCGGAAAACCTCGATGATGACCGATTGCCGCCGAAGGAACGAGTGGTATTCATCGAGCGGAAGGGAGAGGCCGTCGCCGTACCTTTCGCCACGCTGGCGGACAAGGGAGCCGTCGAGGTACGTGTTGGCGGTGAGACGCTTCAGGTGACCTGGGAAGAGGGAACCCGTTCCGCCCTCGACTCTGCGACAATTCAGGAAGGGCGGGACGTCGGTTCGGCCGACGTGCGGTTGCCGAACGGAGAGCGCGTGCCCTTCGATACTCCATTCTGGTTCGCCGTAGCCGCGTTCAGGCCAGATGTCGTCATCGTGGAAGGCGACGCAGCCGGAGCGGCAGTTCAGAGCAACTCGGCGGAGGTCGAGAGCGAGTCGGCTGACGCTGAGACGAACTCCAGTTCGCCGAAAAAACGCTCAGCAGGCGGTCGATTCGTGACCGGCTACTAGCAGTCAGCCGCCGCGCGGGCTCAGAACAACGAGCCCAAGACGTCGTGGCAGAGCTCATTGAGCCCAGGTAACGGCCTTCTTGATCCAAGCGAAGTCTGCGTTGTGGAGCTGAGGACGCTCGGCGGCGAAGACGAAAATCGCCGTGTCTCCTGAATCGAGCTCGAAGCCGAGAACGCGCATTGTTGGACCGAGCGGCCAGCTATCGGGTCGAAGCGTCCACGTGACAGCGGCCACGCGTCCCGTTCGACCACCGATGCGTGCGGTCTGCGTATAAAGCACCGTCGTGCCCGAGCCAACCGGCGGTCGAAGAAACCGGGCGGCGAACTCGCCGAATCCCTTTCCGGACCTCGCGACCGATCCTGACACGTATTTCAGGCTCACGAACGCGGCGTGTTGACTCTCCGCATCGTTGAAGGTCGTGCCGAACCGCTCCACCTCTCCGCGCTTCCACCCTTCGGGATACCGGATCACGACCGTGCCATCCTGGCATGTCCGACTGAGCCACGCCGGCACGAAGTCGGGCGTGGAGGTCGAGCCTGATCGTGTCACGCCCCCTCATCGAGACGTGCGCCGGCCGTGGGGTACGAGCGAGAATGCGAGGAAGAGCCCGCCTACGAACAGGAGACCTGTCGCCTGTGAACGTGCGAGCCTCATCGGAGCGGTTTGATGCCGCCGAAGATCGGTTCGTTCCTTTGAGCCCCGGTTCGGACAACAGGCATCGTACGAGCATGGTGCGCTTCTTGAAGACACTTGCCATCGTCGGCGGTGTCGGACTCGTGGTGTTTCTCGTCTATCGCGTGTCCGGCGGCACACCGCCTGTCGAGGTTCACGGCGATGACCGCGCGCGCCCGCTGTCGACTGCCATCGCAGCGTTCGATCCTGCGGATATTGACACCATCCTTCGCCGAGACGCGATTCCAGCCATCCACGATCCTGAAATCGTCTCTGGTGCTGAGGCCGAGCTTCTGGAGGACGAGTTCGTGATCGGCATCGAAATCGAAGGCCAGGCGCGGGCGTATCCCATCCGCGTGCTCTCTGCCCACGAGATCGTCAACGACGGGATTGCAGGCGAGCCGTACGCTGTGACCTGGTGACCGCTCTGCTTCTCAGCGGTCGTGTACGACCGCCGGGTTGCGGGACAGACGGTGTCCTTCGGAGTCTCAGGGAAGCTCTATCGAAAACTCGCTGATCATGTATGACCGCGAGACTCAAACGCTTTGGAGCCACCTCTTGGGCGCCGGCGTCCAGGGCGAACTCGTCGGAACGCGACTCGAGACGATTCCCGCCTTCTTCGGCGAATGGCGCGCCTGGAAAGAGCTCCACCCCGAATCCCTCGCTCTCTCGCCGGCCCGGAGTCCGTACGGAAACTACGGGGATTCGTACGCCGGCTACTACACGAGTCAGCGAACAGGCATCCAGGGCATCGCCTTCAAGGATGATCGGCTGGAGCCAAAAGACCTGGTTCTCGGTGTGATGGCGCCCGCGGCAAAGGGCTATTCATTCGCCGATGTCGAACGTGAGGGCGTCATCCGCGATCGCCTCGCGGGCTCGGACGTCGAGATCGTCTGGAACGCGTCCGCGAGGAATCCCGAAGCATTCCTCGTAGACGCCAAGGGAAAGACCCGCCTCCCTTCGACGCCGATCTTCTGGTTCGCCTGGGTCGACTTCTTCCCGGGCGCCCCGCTTTGGGCCGCAGGTCCCAGCGAGCTACCGGCACGATCGACCGAGCCCGGGTCGCAGTCGGGTGGGCCGTCCGCGGATCCCGGCGGCCCATCAACCGAGTAAGAGACGAGCGCAGACCGCATCGCGCGCGAGCTTGCGTGCCATTCGCGTCGACGCTTCCTGCCCCCATGCCGCTCGGATCCTTGGGGTCGGGCGACGAGCGACAGCTTTCGGCGACTCGCGATTCGTCGCCGGCCGAGTTCAAGCGGCACGCCTGATTCCGCGTCCTGGAGCGTCACCCTGAGACGGGTGAGTTGTGTCTCACCTGGAGTAGCGCTGAGTCTGTGTTGTAAATGTTTCGAGGTTTCACGGTTTGGTGAGAATCGTGCGGCTACGCTCAGATCGGGTGGCGGGTGGCGCACTCTCCCCACCCGGGTGGGGAGGTGGGTGCG
>CAYTCZ010000004.1:8616-27158 GCA_964436315.1 uncultured Gaiellales bacterium
AGCGGCCTACCTGGGAGTACGAACGACCTCGAGGCCGCCGGGGTAGAACAAAAGCTTCGTCGCGGCTCGCCGCGTCTAGATCTGCCAGCCGGTAAAGCGAGCAAGCCTTGTCGTGAGCTGGACGAGTTCTCCAGTAATAAGGAGTGCTCCAAACGTGGCGAGCAGAACCGCGGAGACGATGCTGATTGCGCGCCAGTGCTGCCGCAACCCGCGGACGAGACCCATCGAGCGAGTGAAGGCGAGCCCGAACAACAGGAACGGGAGTCCGAGGCCGATGGAGTAGGCGGCGAGTAGCACCGCTCCCTGACTCGCGCTCGTGGCGGCGGAAAGCGTCAGGATGGCAGCGAGTGTTGGCCCGATGCACGGAGTCCAGCCGATGGCGAACGCCACCCCTGTGCCCGTCGCTGCGAGTAGGCCTCTCTTGCCGCTCCGAAATTCGAACTTCCGCTCCTGGGAGAGCAAGCGCGGAAGTGGCAGGCCGAGCACCGCGATCGCGGCCACGATGATGAACGCTCCGGCGGCAATCTCGAGCGGCCTTCTGTTGACCAGCAAGACGTTGCCGAACCACGCAGCTCCGATTCCGAGGGCGATGAACATCGCAGTGAAGCCTGCGACGAAACACGAAGTCGAGATGACGACGCGTCTGGGCCGGGCGCCGAGCTCATCGAACCCAACGCCTGAAACGAACGAGAGATAGCCGGGCACAAGCGGGAGCACGCACGGCGACGTGAACGAAATGAGGCCGGCCGCGAACGCGATCGCGAGTCCAACAGCGCCGAACTCGATCATGATTGGCTCTTCGCGATTTCGAGACCTCGTTCGAAACCAGCGAGATCCGTCTCGCCAACGACCTGAGCCGCGATTCGATGCTCAGCGTCGAGGAAGTACGTCGTGGGGAGACCGAGCAGTCCGAACTGAGTGGTGAGCGAGCCGCTCGAATCCGCGATGCTTGGATGCTCCCATCCCCAGCGCGAATAGAACGCCTTCGCTCCGGCAGTTGTGTCCTGGAAGTCGAGACCCAGAACGACCGCCTCAGGATGCTCCGCTGCCAGCGTCTTGAGATGCGGAGCTTCGTCGTTGCAGCCGGGACACCATGATGCCCAGACGTTGATCACCACGGGTTTGCCGGCGAAGTCCGCGAGGCTGATTTGCTCGCCGGTGATCGGGTCAGTCCCAGCAAGCGCTGGTGCCGGTTCGAGTGACGCAGCGACCGGTTCGTTGGTGCTCGCTGGGGAGCCGCCGCGACTCTCCGTGGCGAGAAGAACCCCCGCGATCACAACGACCACGACGGACACAGCACCGACCGCCAGTAGGAGGGTCTTTCTGCGCAGCCCGCTCATCGGCTTCCGGTCAGGGTACCCTCCTCATCGCCAGTTCGATGCGTTCGCCCGCACGCCCGTGTCCGGGCCGGCCCCGCGGCGGCGATCAGCCAGAGCTGCCCGAACCCTTGCTTTCCCGGATCCGCTTCATCACGCCGTCGGCGATCTCCGGTTTCGGCTCCGGCTCCGTCCCCCCGAGGGTTTTGAGAGTGCCAAGCATCCCGAGGAAGCTCTGATAGAAGGCCCGGCAACCTTCGCAGTGCGCAAGGTGACGAGTGACCCTCCACTTCTTGAGTCCCCGGAGCTCGCCCTCCGCATGCTCGGAGAGATGCTCCCTCGTCTCCTCATGGGAGCCCTTGAGTACGAATTCGAAGAACGCCACGTCTTTTTGGATGCGCCTGCCTGCCTGTTTGATGCTACACCGTCCCCCTTTGAGGGACGGCCCAGCCGTCCTAGCCGGACTGTGACATCAACGCATGCACCTGCTCCTCCGTCGGCATCGCGTCGGCACACGCAAGCTGGCCAGCGACGTGGGCTCCGGCCGCATTCGCGAAGCGGATCGTCTCGACGACGTCCCATCCCGAAAGGATCCCGTGACAGAGGGCGCCGCCAAACGCGTCTCCGGCCCCGAGTCCGTTGACCACTTCGATTTCGACCGGAGGAACCCGCTCGAGCACATCCTCTGTCATGACGAGAACACCCTCGGGGCCGAGCTTCACGATTGCGATCTCGATGCCGAACTCGAGCAACCTGCTGCCAAGCTCCTCTGGTTCCCCGTCGCCGACCGCGACCGACACCTCCTCCAGGTTCCCGACCGCTACGGTCGCGAATTCGAGCGCACGCCGCTGGTACTGGCCGGCCTCGTCCGGAGCCGGCCAGAACATCGCTCGGTAGTCGAGGTCGTGCACCGTCACCGATCTACGCCCGCGAGCCTCGAGTGCGCCGAGAGTCGCCGCTCGGCTCGGCTCGTCGGAGAGCCCTGTCCCCGTCGTCCAGAAAATGGAGGCTGCTCCGATCTCCGCGAGATCCAGCTCGTCAAGGCTGAGGTTCATGTCGGGCGCCTTTGGCTCTCGGTAGAACAGGAGTGGGAAGTTGTTCGGCGGGAAGATCTCGCAGAAGACGATTGGAGTGCGAAGTTCCGGATCGGTGCCGACGAACCGATCGTCGACGTCGAACCCGCGGAGTGCCTTCCGAACGTAAACGCCGAATCCGTCGTCACCAACCTTCGTAATTACCGCCGTGCGGCGCCCATATCTCGCAGCCGCAACGGCGACGTTCGTCGCGCTCCCTCCGAGGAACTTCCCAAAGCTCTCAACGTCAACAAGCGAGACACCGCTCTGTTGCGGATAGAGGTCCACCCCAACTCGCCCCATCGTCAGGACGTCGAACATGGCGGCGCAACAGTACCGCGGACATTCGGTCTTGGTGAACTCGACTGAGTCCGCGAACGCAATGCGCAGAGCCCACGCCACGATCCGTATGCTGTCCCGACCCGCGAGAGAAGGAGCTCACACATGCCCGTCTACTTCGTCGCCTTCCAAACCGTCAAGGATCAGGCAAAACTCGATGAGTACAGCGCGAAGGTCGTTGAGACGATCCCGCCTGAAATGAAGGTGCTGGCGATCGACGCCAACGTCGAACTTCTCGAGGGCGATGAGGCTCCCCGCACTGTCATCTTGGAGTTCCCCACCCGCGAGGACTTCAGGCGATGGTATGACTCTTCCGAGTACCAGGCGATCGCCCACCTGCGAAGAGAGGGTGCGCCCGGCACGGCAGTGATCGCGGAGGGCTTCGTCATGCCGGACGCATAGTGCGTTTCTGCTACGCGCGAGGATCGAAACCAGACTAGGTGTCTCCGTCGGGAAGAGACGCCGGACCCTCGCCACCCGCGACGAGCTGAAGGGCGAGCACGACGAGATAGATCGTCGTCGACAGAAATCCGCCAAGCGGCCATGCGCCCGTCTCCGGAATTAGGATTGAAGTCACCGTGGCTGCCCCGATCGCGAGCGCAATTGGGAGCACGTGAAAACTGCTCCATAGAGCTGCGCGCTTCGGCTCTGGTGCGAAGCGCTGGTGAAAGCCGCCGAACGCCAGTCCTCCAACGAGGGCAAACCCGGCGACCGCACCACCCATGAAGAGCAGGGCTTCCCACGAGGCCGGAAGTCCGACCTCGTGTGAAATAACGGCACCGGATGTCCAGATCGTCAACGTGTAGCCGTAGGGAGCGGCACTTGATGCCACGGCCGTCCGAAGCGCGGTGCGGTACTCGCCTCTCACCACGAGGGCTCTTCGAGCATTGCAAGACGGCTCCTTCAGTGAAGGAGCCGTCGAAGAAGCGAGGTTCGGCCAGCAGCTCGCGAGGTCGGTGGGCCAGGTTGCCACCTATCCGGTCTCCACCCGTTAGAGCGGTTTCTACCCCGCAGCTGCCGGCGAACCCTGCCTACTAGCCTCGCCGAGCGCGATGAGCAACTGGTGAAGACTCGATGAAGATCCGCTCATTTGGCTGTCCGGGAGGCGCGAAGCGGACCATGCCGGTGTTGGAACCAACTCGAGAGCCTGTCTCGTGGAGAACGTCACTCGTAAACCGATCCCTGGATGCGTCAAGATTGCGCCGAGTCGTATCCGTCACATTCGACACGGGGAGGCACTGATGCCGATCAAGATGGAAGAGAGCGTTGAGATCAGCCGGCCGGTGGAAAACATAGTCGCGTATATGCGTGAGGTCGAGCACGACGCTGAGTGGCAGAAGAACGTCATAGACGCGAAGTTCACCTCTGACGGCCCGCCCGCAGTCGGATCGACGGGAGTCCACCGCGTCAAGTTCATGGGCATGACGGACGACTACGCCTGGGAACTCACGGAGTACGATGAGCCAAACCGGGTTTCATGGAAGTTCACGTCGGGTCCGCTCAGAGGAACGGGTGGATATCGCTTCGACCCGACCTCCGACGGGACGAAGATCACGTGGCAATCCGAGGTCGAGCCCCAGGGGCTCAGGCGACTTCTCGCCCCAATCGCAGGGCCGATGTTCGCGAAAGAGGCGCGAAAGGATCTCCAAAGTCTGAAGTCGATTCTCGAGTCCCAGGCGTAGGCTTCGGCCTCGCCCAGTCCCCTCTACCGGCCTCATAGCCATAGTGCATCGTCAGCGATCGGTTTGCGGATCGCCTGTCCGTTCGCAACGAGCTCGCTGAGCAACGTTTCTGCTTCGGTGCGCTCCGGCGCATCGTTGCCTCGGGCGAGGAGGACGGCAACCTCCTGGGTCGTGAGCCCGCCGGGGAAATGCCTGAGCAACTCAAATGGTCCATCCGGTACCGGTAGTCGATCGAGTCCGGGTGCGAGATTGGCAATCAAGACGTCGTAGGCCTCCACGGGCTGAAAGCCACCGGCGATGAGACGGTAGCCGTCCCGCTCGAAGATGAGCGTCGGCGCCGTATACCGCTCGGGCCCGTCGGTGCGAGCGGTCTTGCCTTGAAGGGCGGCCGGGGACTCGGCCGCGGATCGGGCCTCGCGGCGATCCGATTCATAGGCCTCAGTGACGTCCGGGTCGTCGAGACGCCCAAGCAAGGTGTCGGTGTCGAGCTCAGGCACTTCATTGAGGGCAATCGCGAGATCATTGTCCTCGTCCAGCAGGAGGGTCGAGGTGAACCACGCAAACTGAAGTGCTCGGAGCACCGCCCATTCGAATCCTGGCACGTCGAGCCGGGCTGCGACCACCGCCCTGCAGGCACGGCCGGTCGCGACGACGCGCTCTCGCGGCTGTGTCGCGAACGGCATGCCGTAGCGACGAAACCCCTGGTATCCGCGCGCCATGCCGGCCGGGGTGTAGCCTCTTCCTTCGTACTGATCCGCGTGTTCGGTCAGGCCGATCATCACTAGCCGCCACTCGAGCTGATCGCCGTAGCGCCAACGGAGCGCCTGGAGCGACGGCTCGACCGAGTAGGCCCAGGGACAGCCTGGATCCGTGATGTAGGTCGTAGCGATGCGGGTCATGGACTGGCCTCCTGCCAACTAGCCAAGTGCGTTGACAAACCCTGTCGCCAACTCGCGTACGTCGGCTCCCAGCCGAGCTCACTCTTTGCCTTCGCGCTCGAGGCGCCGTCGAGTTCCGTCATGAACGCCACTCCGTACGAGCCGGCTAGGAGCCGCGCCACGAAGACGGGGACTTCGCGCGGTCGCTTTGTATCGAGGGCGTCTGCGTAGGCGGGGGCCATTCGCTCACAGGCGCAGGCTCGTCATCGACGACGTTGTTGATGCCCGGCGCCCCTTGGTCGAGAGAGCGAGCACGGTCGCAGCGTCCACGAGGTTCCTCGTGCCCTCGCGACGAAGTCGGTCGTTGGTCGCGAACGGCTCCCCGATCTTCCGCGGCTCGATTACCCGCGGAATGTCGGTCAACTCGTGAATCACAACGTCAGGCTGGGCGGCCAGAACCGCGTCCATTAGTCCAGCTCGGTCGAAGGCGTCACAGAGGACAGGCTCGGCGCCCAGCGATCGAAGCAACTCGAGCTTCGATTCGCTGCGGGTCTTGCCGACGACCTCGTGACCTGCCTCGCGCAGCACCGGAAGAAGTCGTCTACCGATCACACCGCTCGCTCCGGCGAGAAAGGTCTTCATTCGACTCGCACCCTATCGATCGACGTTCGGATTGGTGAGGACTCACGCTTGAGTTCCGGACAGGTTCAATGCAGCTGGATTACGCCGCGCGGGCGGCACTGCCGATGACGGCATGCTCGAGTTCGCGAAGCACATCGCAAGGCCGACGCTCAGGCCGCGGGTCGGATACGCGCCCATCCGGAGCGAAGGCGTCGTGGGCGCGGGGCAGCGCCAACTCGGTCTCGGCCACACGCGCCCCGATCAGGCGAGCACTCTCCGACCTCAGCCTGGGCCCCAAGAGCCCAGAAGGAGCCGGTGCTCGCGCTGATCACTCCCGCCGGCTTGCCAGATAGGACATTGTCCGGGTTCTCCGGCGCCGCGCCGCCGGTGATCGATGAGATCGCGGGCCGGCGCCGGCACCGTCCACAAAGCCGGCGACGAGCTCGGATGCGAAGCCCTGTCCCCAGGTCGTCTCGGCGAGAAGATAACCGAGGCGAACGTCCGCGTCGGTACTCGGGTCGTCTTCTCGTAGCTCGAAGAGAATCATCAAACCGATCGCTCGGCAAGTCGCCTTGTCGATGATGAGCAGCGTCGTCCCCTCTGCGTCGCGGTCCGCGATCCAGTCGCGCGCCCGCTCGATCTCGTAGGTGCCTTGCCACGGAGGAGGAAGCGCCCGGGTCACTGGCTCGGTCAACAACTCGGCTACGAGCGGCGCGAGCTCCTGCCGGTGCCACTCGCTCGACGAGAGTGAATGCCACTCCTCGACGAGCATGCGTGCGGTTTCGAATGTGCAACTTCGAAGAATCACCTCCGCCGCACCGGAGTTTCGCACGCCTCGCCAGCCGTCGTATAGCGTCTGATGAGTGGCCGAAGGTGAGGCAGAGCTCCTCGACCGTGCCCGCGGCGGCGACCTCGATGCTTTTGCGGAGTTCGTGCGACTCTTCGAGCGTCGCGTGCGATCTGTGCTTGGCCGCCTTCTCGACGACGAACGCGACGTGGACGAGGCGGCTCAAGACACGTTCGTTCAGGCATGGAAAAACCTCCACCGCTTTCGTGGGGACGCCGCGCCGTTCACCTGGCTCTACCGCATCGCGGTCAACGAGGCGCTTCAACGGAACCGCAGAAAGAAACTCGATACCCGACCACTGGACGAAGTGCCCGAGCTCGATCATCGAGCCGATCTCACGCCGGGGCTACCGCTGCCCGCCGACGTACAAGCAGCCCATCGTGAATCGATTACGTTTCTCGCCGAGCGCCTGCGCGAGCTTCCGTTCGAGTCACGAGCACCGCTGGTGCTCCGTGATCTTGAAGGCTGGTCGTACGAGGAGGTTGCAGAGACGCTGGATCTCACCGTCCCGGCAGTCAAGAGCAGGATCCATCGGGCACGGCTCCAGCTGGGAGAGCGATACCAGGCGTGGCTCGCAAGCCACGACGACTAGGAGTGCGCCGGGCTCGCGCGACCCGGCGCTCGAAGCGGGCTCGGTCCGGCGCCGCCGAAGTCGACTGAACAGACTCCGTGGGCATTCACGAGGCGGATGGCTCGCGGCCTTGCGCGGTTTGCTCGGTAACTCGTGCTGGAGCTCCAGTAGCCACTTCGGCACGACCCCGACCGATCATGCGACGGGCTCCCCTCGCTCGAGCTGGATCACGGTGGGAATGGACTTCACCGCGTACCGGGGAGCGAGTGCTTTCTCCTCGTCGATGTTGACCTGCTTCACTGCATCGCCTCGCTCGGCGGCGACCCGCTCGATGACCGGAGCGAACTTCTCGCATGGGCCGCACCACGGCCCCAGAAATCGACGAGCACCGGGCGCTCGCACTTGAGCACCTCGTGCTCGAAAGAGTGTTCCGTGACCGCCAGACTCACGCGCGTTGTTTGATGACGCGAGAGCCCGGTGCGTTTCAGTTCGGGGTGAGGGGCCCGACCTGAATGAAGTTCGCGTGCACGATCAGGCGCTGCGCGGCCGAATACGGCGGATGAGATGCCTGAATCGCAAGCTCTTCTCTCCCGTTCGACTCGAGCTTCTCGACCTGGTGCGGATACACGGCCTCTTGTCCGGTCACCCGATACTCGAAGCGCCCGTACGGAACCTCGACGATGATGGGATCGCCTGGCTTGAGATCGTCGATATGGCGGAAGATCGCGCCGTACGTCGTTCTGTGTCCGGCGATATAGACGAGCTCTCCCTCGCCCGGCATGAAGGTCCGGGCGTCTCGGCCTGGGCCGTTTCGGAGCTCCGCACCACCAGCTCCATTCACCACGATGCTGTCAACATCGAGGCGGGGGATGATGATGCGCCCCATCGGCTCGCCGATTGCAAGCGTCTCCCGATAATCGGCTGCGAGCCGAGCGAGCCGCTGACGCTCAGCGATCAGCGCCGCCTCCGCCTGGGCGCGGGATTCCGCTCGCTGGTCAGAAAGCGACGGTGATACGCCGTCGCCGAGTGGAATATCTTCGACGGTTTCCTGAGTTAGGACGGTCGTCACGCCGACGGCCTCCTCCTCGTAGCTCGCCACGTTGCGCTCGTACTCGCCTTCAAGCTGTCGCTGTTTCCAGGCGGTGTAGGCGCCCGTGAAGGGCTCCTGCCAGAAGACGGTTGTGAGACCCCAGCCAATCGCGAGCAGCCCGAGAATCGCGAGCACCAGGCCGATGCGTCGCGCCCAGGTACGCCAGCTGCGTTCCCGGCCTCGAGACTTGGCCTCTAAGCTCCCTGGTTTTTGATCGGCTAGCTCAGGCGTCGACATTCATTCCACGTTCAACGGGACACTCTAAGTGTGACTGTTCGTCGGCTGTGCGCGCACGGTCAATTCTCTCGGCGAGGCAAGACCACCCAAAGGTCGAGCGGGGAGCCTCGACCGGTCAGCCGACCGACTCCGTGCCGCTGCGAATTCCACCCAGCGCAAGCTCGTCTTCGAGGATGGCGAGAGCCGCATTCAACCGCTCACGGTTTGTCTCGTCGTTCAGCCACCCACTCGCGCCGGAGGGATGCGGGAGGGGCACGGCGACGGCTTCCCGATACCGATACCGCCGGCCCACGCACTCCGAGAGCCGCGGTTTGTCGAGCACGTGGCGGAGGGCAAGCCCGCCGACCGTGACCACCAGTCTCGGGCGAAGGAGGTCGACCTCGAGCGATCGCCATCGCTCACACAGCTGTATCTCCGCCGTTGACGGTGCACGATCGCCACGTCCGTTGGCCGACTTGCCGGGATAGCAGCGCGTGATCGACGTGCAGTAGAAGGTCTCGTAGAAGTCCGATTCGTCGAGGTCGAGCCAGCGTCGAAGCGTACGCCCCGCGCGACCCCGCCAGGGACGCCCTTCCGCCCCCTCCTGTTCACCGGGCGCTTGACCGATGATCATCGCCCGCTGGCCGCGATGCCCCTCAAAGACCGGCCTCGGGTCGACCGAATACCCCGATGCGATACACAAGCGGCACGCTCGGATGTCTCGTTGGAGCGAGGAAATCGAGCGGTATGACTTCGCCCTCGAATGCGTGCTATCCGGCTCCGCTTCAGCCGTCATGGAGCGTCACCGGGCATATTTCGGCTTCCGTTACTCTTGCCGCACGCGCGCGGAGAGGTGTCCGAGTTGGCCTAAGGAGCGCGACTGGAAATCGCGTACTCGGGGAAACCTGGGTCGTGGGTTCGAATCCCACCCTCTCCGCCTCATCGTGCCAGTGCCTCAGCCCGCTGTGGAGACCGTCACGAAGGCCGCCACGTCGTTGATCTGCTGATCGGTCAGTTGTCCGGCAAACGCCGGCATCTGGCCCTGACCATTGGTCACGCGGTCGACGGCGAGCTCGAACGAGGGCATTGACTCGTCGAGATTCGGGCCGATCGTGCCGGCCGATCCTGCAGCGGCGAGCGTGTGGCACCCTCCACATCCGGCCTCCTCCCATACGACCGCGCCGGCAGCCGGATCGCCGGGAGGTTCCTCTCCCTCGGGCGGCGGAGGCCCTGGCGCTGGCTCTTGCGCCGGCCCGCCAGGCTCCTCGGAGGGCTCTCCGTCGGTGGCCTCCGCCACTTCGGCGGCTTCAGCTTCTTCCGCCTCCTCGCCGCCGATCACCTGGACGGCCGCGAGGGTCCCGGCGACGAGGACCGCCGTTACGCCGAGAAAGAGACCCAACCTCTTGCCCGGAAAACTCGGGTTTCGCCGTGGCACAACCAACGACACGACGAGGCTGTACACGACGAGGACGAGGACGACGAGTCCAAGGATGATTTCGTTTCGGGTCACGCGGCGGCCCAAGGATAACCGTGCGCTCCGTCAGAGGGTGCCGACACCGTACCTGCGGGGGGGTAGCAGCTCGAGTCTCTAACGTAAACAAGGATCGAGAGCCGTAACAGACGGTTCGTCGCAGCCCATGGCCACCTCCGCACCAGCCGAAGAACGCGAGAGGCAGCGCTCCCGCGGAGCGCCGTCAAGCCGCTTCACCGTTTACGGGGTCGCAGCCCTCATCCTCGCGGCGGCAGCGATCCTCGCGATCGCGGGCACCGGTGAGGTAGAGGGCACTCTCACGAACTGGCAGGCGCTCGTTCTCGGAATCGTCCAAGGCTTTACAGAGCTCCTGCCGATCTCGTCTTCAGGTCACTTGATTCTCGTGCCATGGGCCGCGGACTGGACGTACCTCCAGGACAACGACGACTTCAATCAGACGTTCGACGTCGCACTCCATCTCGGCACGCTGTTCGCCGTCGTCGCGTACTTCCGGGTTGAGATAGCAAGGCTGATCAGCGCCTTCGTCCGTTCGGTTCGTCGACGCGAGATTGCTAACGCGGAAGAGAAGGTTGCGTGGATGGTGGTCATTGCCACGATTCCGGCAGCCGTCGTCGGCTACTTCGGCGCCGATTTCATCGCCGAGAACCTCGGTGAGCCATGGCAGATTGCTGTTCTGCTCGCCGTGTTCGCCGGCGTGCTTTGGATTGCCGATCGGAGCCCGGCCTACCGGAAGGTCGGCGACCTGAAGCTCCGATCTGCTCTCGCCATAGGCGTGGCGCAGAGCCTCGCACTCGCGCCGGGCGTTTCACGTTCTGGGGTCACGATCTCGGCCGGACGGTTCCTCGGACTCGATCGTGACTCGGCCGCGCGGTTCTCGTTCCTGCTCCTCGTCCCGGTCGTCTTCGGCGCGTCGGTTCTGAAGGGTCTCCAGGACATCGTCATCGGCGATCTCCCCGAGGGCTGGGCCGGTCCCTTTGTGACCGGGATCCTCGCGGCGACCGCCACCGGCCTCATCGCAATTGAGCTCCTGCTCTCCTACATCAGGCGCAACAACTACACGATCTTCGTCCTCTACCGCCTGGCGATTGCGCTCGTCGTAGTGCTTCTCATCGCCACGGGCGTCCGTGGGGCAACCTTCTGATGCACGCCGCTGCGCCCCTGCGAGTCGGCTCGCAGCTGGCAGGCACCGGCACGACGATAGGCTCTTCGGAACACCGAGTGAAGGAGGAGCCTGAATGGCGAAGTTCGTCGACCTTGCAAACGCTGACTCATTCGCCATGCTCGACGGAGTCGTCGGTCGGGCGCTGTTCGGCGACGATGTCATGCTCAACCTCGTCGAGTGCAAGCCCGGCTCCGTCGTCCCGCTCCACAGCCACCCCAACGAGCAGTTGGGCCTGATCATCGAGGGCGAGATGATCTTCGAGGTCGACGGGGTAGAGCACAGCCTGACCCGAGGTCACGCATTTCAATTCCCGGGCGATCTCGAGCACGCCGCTCGAGCCGGAAGTGACGGATGCACCGTTCTCGACGTCTTCTACCCGCCCCGCCAGGACTATCGGGAGATGGCCGAGGCCGAGGGAATAGCGACCGATACGGCCGGCTGACGAGCGATCGCGCTGACGCCTGGCTCGCCTGAAGTCGACCTCGTATAGTCGTGCCCATCGTCGATCGGAGGACAGACTGACAACCGCGGAGCTCTGTGAACGGTTTCGGAGTCTCTACATGCCGGGCGTCTCCGATGCCCTGTACCAGCTGGGCCTTCCCGAGCAGGTGCTGCCAAGCTCGTTACGTCCCCTCCTCCCGGACGTGCGTATGGTCGGTGAGGCGTTCACGCTGACGGGTCGTGCCATCACGCCGCCGGTGGGCTGGGACGACGGCATCGCCAGGATGAGCTCGTACCTCGAGGTGTTCGAACAGCTCCCTGCCGACTCGGTGATGGTCTCCGTGACTCCGACAGACAGCCACGTCGGCCACTTCGGGGAACTCACCGCAAACGCAGCGCGGAAACGAGGCTGCGTCGGCGTCGTGCTCGAGGGGAACCTGCGCGACATCGAAGGCCTGAGGGAGATCGGCTTCCAGGTGTTCTACCGCGACCTCTCACCGCTCAACGGAATCGGCCGGTGGGAGATGATCTCCGCTCAAGAACCGGTGACGGTCGGAACGGTCGTTATTCGTCCTGGGGACATCGTATTCGGGGAATTCGACGGGATCCTCGTCATCCCACGAGAACAAGCCGAGGACGTGCTGCGGAAGGCGGAGGAGGTCGTCTCTGCCGAAGGCCGTGTGCGAGCTGAGATGCGAGAGGGCTCGACGCCGCGCGAAAGCCTCGAGCGGCACGGACACATCTAATGGTCTGAGGGAGCGAGGAACTTGCAGCTCACCGATCGAATTCACGTCGTCGGGTCCGGAACGATGGGATTCGATCTCACCGATCCCTACGACTGCCACATCTTTCTGCTGGACGGAGGCGACGAATACGCGATCATCGACGTCGGTTCTGGCATGGGCGTGCCGGCCGTCCTCGAGAACGTACGCGCCAAGGGAGTCGATCTCGATCGGGTGCGACACGTCATTCTCACGCACGCTCACGTCGACCACGCCGGGGGCGCAGCGAACATGCGCGCAGGGCTCCCGAATCCGACCTTCTACATCTCAAACGTCGTGGCGAACCTCGTCCGGACCGCAGACGAGAAGGGGGTCAGTCTCGACGTCGCCAAGAAAGCAGGGTTCTACCCCGAGGACTACGCGCTCGAGCCGTGTGAGATCGACGTCGAGCTCGCTGAAGGAGACGAGATCGTCGTCGGAGATCTTCGGCTCGGAGTCCTCGATACTCCCGGCCACTGTGACGGACACATCTCGCTCGTGCTCGATCACAGGGGAGCTCGAACGCTTTTCGCCGGCGACGTCGTGTTCTTCGGCGGGACAATCCTGCTGCAGAACATTCACGACTGCCGGCTCCATGCCCAGATCGACTCGCTTCGCAAGCTCCGGCCACTCGAAGTGACGACGCTTCTTCCAGCACACCTGACGGTCTCCCTCAGCGACGGTCAGCGACACATCGACCGAGCGAATGAAGCTCTCGACCGCCTGCTGATCCCGAACCAGATGGTCTCGGCTTGGTAGCGAAACCAAACGAACTCACGGGCGAGGTTGCTCTTGTCACGGGCGCAGCGGGCGGGATTGGCCCGGCGGTTGTCCGAGCTCTGCTCGAAGCAGGGTCGAACGTTGCGATGACAGACTTGAACGCGGAGGCCCTCGAACGCGCATCGCAGGCCGTGGGACACGGTGAGGTTCTCGCGGCCGTCGGCGACGCTGCCGACTCCGAGTTCATGCGCAAGGAACTCGACGCCGTCGAGGAGCGATACGGCCCTATCTCCATCCTCGTGAACTGCGTCGGAGCGTTCCGAATGCAGGATTTCGACAACATCTCCGACTCGGCGTGGAGCGAAGTCGTTTCAGCGAACTTGACGACCGTCTTTGTTGCCTGCCGTGCAGCCGGAGCACGGATGAAGAAGCACGAACGCGGCTCGATCGTCAACGTCGCCTCGACGGCCGGAGAGGAAGGCTCATTTCGGCCGGCGGCCCACTATGCCGCGGCCAAGGGTGGTGTGATCGCCCTGACGAAGACGCTTGCCAGGGAGCTGGCTTCGAGCGGGGTCCGGGTGAACGCGGTCTCGCCTGGTCCCATCGACACGCCTTCACTTCAGGCAACCACGGACGAGGCCAGGGCCGAGGCTGCTGACCGTACTCTCATCGGACGCATCGGCACTCCCGACGAAGTCGCGAACGCCGTGCTGTATCTCGTGAACCCGAGCGCCGGTTATGTCACGGGCGAGGTACTCCGAGTGAACGGAGGGTCGCTCCTGTGACCGACACGATCGACCGAGCGGTCGAGATCTACCGCTCGCTGCTGCTGATCCGCCGGTTTGAGGAACGTGTGGTCGACCTGGTCAACTCGAATGAGATTCCGGGGGTCACTCACGAGTACGTGGGGCAAGAGGCCGTGGCGGTCGGCGTCTGTCAGGTGCTCCGTCCAGACGACGTGATCACGAGCACCCATCGTGGACACGGCCATCTGATCGCGAAGGGCGGCGACGTGAGGCGGATGATGGCTGAATTGCTCGCCAAGGAAACCGGGCTCAATCGCGCCCGAGGCGGTTCGATGCATATCGCCGATCTATCCCTCGGAATCTACGGCGCGAACGGAATCGTCGGAGGCGGTGTCCCCTTCGCCGCGGGCGCCGCGTGGGCGGCGAAGCGCGACGGAGCCGATCGGGTCGCGGTCGCATTCTTCGGAGACGGTGGAATCAACCAGGGAGTCGTTCACGAGACGATGAACCTGGCCGCGATCTGGGGGCTCCCTGTTGTGTTCGTCTGTGAGAACAACCGTTACGCAGTCACCTTCCCCGCAGAACAGGCAAGCGCGCTGCCGCTCGATGAGCGGGCATCCAGCTACGGCTTCGAGTCGCGTCAGGTCGACGGCATGGACGTCCAGTCCGTGTTCGATGCCGCATCGGCGGCGATCGACAAGGCACGCCGAGGCGGGGGCCCGACGTTTCTTGACTGTCAGACCTACCGGTTTTTCGGCCACCACACGGCGGAACGCGTGATGAAGCTCGGCTATAGGACAGATGACGAGATCGCACGGTGGCAGGCACGCGATCCGCTGATCGCGTGGCCGAAACAGAACGGCCTCACCGACGACCAGCTGGAGCAAGTCAGCCTCGAGGTCGACGCGCTCCTCGACGACGCAGTCGCTTTCGCGCGTGAGAGCCCGGAACCCAAGCCCGAGGACGCGCTCTCGTACGTATACGCAACGGGCTCTGGCCCTGAGTTCCCCATGAAGGGATGGTGGGATGGCGCGAGTGCGCTACCTGCAAGCACTGAATAAAGCACTCCACGACGAGATGGAGCGCGATCCCGCCGTGTTCGTCATCGGCGAGGACGTTCGCGCGTCCCTCCGCGGTGTCACGACCGGGCTTGCCGAGCGTTTTGGGGATGAGCGGGTGATCGACACGCCGATTTCCGAGGCCGCCTTCACCGGGTTTGCCACCGGAGCCGCTCTGTCGGGCTACCGACCGGTTGTCGAGTACCAGATCCCTTCGCTGCTCTATGTCGCCTTCGAGCAGATCACCAACCAGGCCCAGAAGCTCCGCCTGATGACCGGCGGTCAGGCGAAGGTCCCCGTGACCTACGTCGTGCCCGGCTCGGGTGCCCGTGTCGGACTTGCCGGTCAGCACTCCGATCATCCGTATCCGCAGCTCCTTCACATGGGAGTCAAGACAGTCATCCCGGCCAGCGCCGACGATGCGTACGGCCTCTTCGTCTCGGCGATCAGGGACGACGATCCGGTGGTTCTGTTCGCCCCCGCGGCGGCGCTTCCGCGACGCGATGAATTGGCCGACGAACCCGACGAGATTCCGCTGGGCAAAGGCCGCATTCGACGCCCGGGCGACGACGTCACCGTCATCACCCTCGGTCACCTCGTTCGCGAAGCGGAGTCCGTCGCCGAGGAACTCGAGGCTGAGGGAATCTCGGTCGAGGTGTTCGACCCGCGGACCCTCCTCCCGCTCGACCGCGAACTCCTCGCAAGCTCGGTCGCGAAAACCGGCCGCGTCGTGATCTACGACGACTCGAACCGGACGTGTGGATTCGCGGCAGAACTCGCTGCAATCGTCGGCGAGGAGTACTGGGACTCGCTGCAGGCACCCGTGAAACGAGTGACCCGGGCGGACGCTCCCATTGCCTTCGCCCCACCTCTCGAGCGGTGGGCGCTGCCGAGCCCCGATCGACTGGCGACCGCGGTCCGTGCAGTCGCGCCGCACAAGGAGATCGCGGGATGACGGAGGTCCGAATCCCCAAGCTCGGGATGTCCGCTGTGGAGGTCGACATCCTCGAAGTCCTCGTCGAACCCGGCCAGCGCGTTGCTATCGGCGATCCGATCGCGGAGGTCGAGTCCGAGAAAGTCACCCATGTGATCGAGGCCGAGGTTGCCGGGGTCGTTTCGGAGGTGCTCGTCGCCGCGGGGGATGAAAGCGAAGTCGGGAACGTCCTCTGCCTCATCGACGAGAGCCAATGACCCCGGTGCGCGGCGGAGTGCTCCGCGAAGGCTACGACTACGACTTCTCGCGGGCGGATCCGGCGACAGGCGCTCACGTCGACCCAGCGTGGTGCGCGCTGTACGAGACCGCCACGCTCGCGAACGAAACGGGGGCTCTCGGGCCGATGCTCGCTGATACATGGTCGGTCAGCGAGGACGGTCAGACCTGGCGGTTTCAGATCCGATCCGGCGCACGCTTTCATTCGGGAGCCGCTTGTGACGCTGAAGCAGTGGCGGCCGCGTACCGGCTTCACAGCGATCCCGATGAGTCTCCCGTAAATGCTTTCTTCTGGACAGCCGTCGACAGCATCGACGCCGACGGTGACGACGTCGTTATCCGGTTGCACCATCCGTTCGCCGGCTTTCCGTCTCTCCTCCGCTCGTGGCACGCTGCGATCCACCATCAGGCTTCCCGGGTCGCGGCTGGCGAGGACTACGGATTCACGGGCGCCGACGGCACTGGGCCGTTCCGCTTCGAGTCGATCCGGATCGGAGAAGCGCAGGAAGTCCGGAGGTGGGACGCCTACCCGGGCGCAATCGTCGACTGGTTCGACAACAAGGGACCCGCCCATCTCGACGGGGTACGCTGGATTCCGCTCCTCGACGAGGACGAACGGGCGGCGGCTCTCGAAGAAGACGAGGTCGACTGCGTCCAGAACCCGTCGCTGCTCCACGTGGAACGCCTGCGCGAGAACCCTGACCTCCGCGTCATCGAATACCAGCAGTCTTCACTCGCGTACCTCGCCGTCGATCACGAGACCGAGCGGCTTGGCTTCAACGATTCGCGGGTGCGACAAGCGCTTTCGCACGCGATCGATCGACACGCGATCGTCGAGCGCGACCTGGCCGGGCATGGATGGCCGGCGTTCGGACCAATCCCGTCGCAATCCTCCTGGTATGCGGAGGAGGTCGAGCAATTCAACGCTTTCAATCCAGCCCTCACGGAGGAACTCCTCGAGACGGCAGGCTGGCCGCGCGGCGAAGACGGCGTTCGGCTTCGCTTCTCTGCCCTCGTTCTCGAGGACTCGACGTTACGCCGGGCGGCACAATCGATCGTCGGCATGCTCGCGAACGTCGGCGTCGCCCTCGAACTCAAGCCGATTCAGGGATTCGCGTCTTTCTACTCCGCAGTCGGTGAGCATCCCGAGGCGTTCATTTCGAAGTGGCTGTGGCCCGATCCGGTCGACGCGAGCATCGGCTTCATTTCCTCGTGGTCGCACGCAGGGCCCAACTGGCAGCGCGCCTCGCTGCCGGCCATCGACGACGCTTGCCGCGCCTGGCAACAGGCCCCCGACGAGCAATCGCTACGGAAGGCTGCGACAGAGATCCAACTCCTCTCCGCCGAGCACCTGCCGCTGATTCCCCTCTACTCTCCCACGGCAGTATGGGCCCATCATCGTCGCGTTCACGGCTGGCGCCCCACGCCCACAAACCTCTACCCCTTCTACAACGATGTTTGGCTAGAGCCTCGCGCCACTGGTCGGGCGCGCTCTCGGGCGGCGGAGCCGCCCTCCGAGACGCCCTAGGAACATCGGCGCTGAGCCTAGACTTCCGCGCGAGCGAGGTTCAAAACCGACGCCACGTAGTTCAGAGGACAGGAGGTTTGGTTGCTCTTCAACGCCCACGTTCACATGAGCCAGTTCGGTCGGGACTTCTCGCCCGCTCTCGCCGAGGTCCACCTCGCACAGTTCGCCAACTTTCCCGGCCGCCAGAACTCCTGGATGACCCGCGAGCCGTGGACACCGGATGGGTGGTGCGTCGAAGAGGACGATCTGCTCAGGTACATGGACGAGGCGGGCGTCGATCGAGCACTCGTCATGTGCCTCGCGTACGTCCCGATTGATAGCTACGACCCCACGATGGCGGATTACATCGCGGGTCTCTGCGAGCGCCATCCCGATCGGCTCGTCGGTTTCTACAGCGCCGATCCGACCGGTGGCGAGGAAGAGGCCGCGCGACTTCATCGTGCTGTCAGGGAACTCGGGCTCCGCGGGCTGAAGATGCTCCCGTCGTACAACTACGTCGCGATCAACGACCGACGCATCTGGCCGATGTACGAAGCGGCCGAAGAGCTCGGCGTACCGATCACGCTCCATACCGGTTGGAGCTCGTTGCCGGCCGGCAAGTCTCTCGCCTACGACCATCCCCTCTATATCGAGGACGCGCTGGTTGATTTCCCCGACCTTCGCGTCATCCTCGCGCACTGCGGGTTCGCGTGGTCGGAGCTCGTCCTCATGCTCCTCGCGAAGAACCCGAAGGTCGCCGCCGACTTCGCCTGGTGGAGCCCGTCCCAGCCACCCTGGCGAGCGGCCCAGAC
>CAYTCZ010000004.1:27258-58775 GCA_964436315.1 uncultured Gaiellales bacterium
AGGGCTTCCGGGATATCCCGATCATTCAGCGCATCGACAAGAAGGATCCGTACGACCTCCAGTGGCAGAAACCGATTCCGCTGGTCCAGCGCTCGCACTGCGTGGAGATCTCCGAGCGCGTCGGCTTCGACGGCGAAGTCCTCGAGAGACTCGACGACGAGGCGCTCCGTCAGCTCGGCGACCGACTCGCCGAGATCATCGACTGCCACCGGCAAACGGATGATGGGATGTCCATCGCTGTCAACCTGCTCTTCGCCTACGCAAATCCAACGCATGAAGCCCGGATTCGGCAGTTCCTCGGGGAGCATTTCCCCGACGTTCCCATCTCCACGTCACACGAAGTGTCCCCGGTCTGGCGCGAGTACGAACGCGCGTCGACGACCATCTTGGATGCCTATGTCAAGCCTTCTGTTGGTGCGCTTATTCGCGAATGCGAGCTAGGCCTCGGGGAGCGAGGTTGTCGAGCGCCGCTGTCGGTGATGAAGTCAAACGGCGGCCAGATGCTGTCCGACGCCGCTGCGTCGACTCCCGCCGAGACGGTTCTGTCGGGCCTCGCAGGCGGAATCGTCGCGGGGAGGTTCTTCGGAGAGCGGGCGGGCCGCTCCAACCTCATCACTCTCGATATGGGTGGTACCTCAGCCGACGTGGGCATCGTGGCCGATGGCGAAATCGGGTACACGATGGACTTCGAGCTCGACTTTGGCCTCCCGATCTCCGGCCCGGCCATCGACCTCACGACGGTGGGCTCGGGCGGTGGTTCCATCGCCCGGATCGATGAGGGCGGCCTCCTGCAAGTCGGGCCCCAGAGCGCGGGAGCGCGGCCCGGCCCTGTCTGTTACGACCTGGGAGGCGAGGACGTCACGGTCACCGACGCCAATCTCGTCCTCGGCCGCCTCGATTCGGAGCGGTTCCTCGGAGGCGAGATGCGGCTCAATCGCGACAAGGCGCTCGCTCGTACGAGGGAACTCGCTCGGGAGCTTGGCCTCGGCGTCGAGGAAAGTGCCGAGGCTATCATCGATCTCGCCTCCCATCGGATGGCGAACGCGATGCGGACGGCCGCGATCGAGCGCGGTGCCGATCCAGGGGCATTCGATCTCGTTGCCTTCGGTGGGGCCGGCCCGCTCCATGCATCAGCGGTTGCAGAGTCTCTGGCAATCGATCACATCCTCGTACCCCCCCACCCGGGCCTAACCTCTGCGCTGGGCACGCTGCTCGCCGACCGTCGGGTCGACCGGCGCTGGACCTCCTACTACCGATCAGATGTCGTCGACTTCGCTGCGCTGAACGATCGGTTTGCCGAGATGGAGCGCGAGGCACTCGGAGAGCTTCAACGGGAGGGGTACGCCGGCGAACCGAGCCTGCTCCGCTCGATCAGCGTGCGCTACGCGGGCCAGAACTACGAATCTGAGATCTCGCTACAACCGGGTCGATTCACCCAGGAATCGCTCGAGCGGCTCATCGACTCCTTCCACGCCCGGCACGAGGAGGTCTACGGCTATGCCTTCGAGGGCGATCTGCTCGAACTCATCCACTTCAACGTCTCTGTGATCGGAGCCTCCGAGGTTCCGGAGATGTCCGGGGTTCGGAGCGACGCGACAGGGGAGCCGTCGGGATCTCGAGACGTCCACTTTCCAGCGGAGGGCTGGCTCGGGACACCGATCTATACGCGCGACGAACTCCCGAGCGAGAGCCGGCTCACCGGGCCGGCCATCATCGAAGAGACCGATTCGACGACGCTCGTTCCGCCCGGCTGGGAACTGACCGTGCGGCCCGACGGAATCCTGGAGCTCGAGTCAGGGGCCGCGGAGCGTCGACCGGGAATCACGTCCGAGCGACAGATCGACAGCGTCACCATGAGCGTCATCAACGATCACCTGGTGAACATCACGGAGGAGATGGGCAGCCACATGATGCGGAGCTCGTACTCGCCAATCTTCAGCGAGTCACGTGACTTCTCATGCGCTCTGTTCAACGGCCGGGGCGAGATGATCGCCCAGGGCCCCTTCTCGCCCGCGCATCTCGGCGCAATCGTGCACACGGTTCGTTGCGTCCTCGCCGAGCTCGACATCGAGACCTTCGAGCCCGGCGACGTCCTGCTCCACAACGACCCGTTCCGCGGCGGCTGCCACATGCCCGAACACATGCTGCTCGCGCCTCTGTATCACGACGGCGAACTCGTCGGATTCGGGGCCACGATCGGTCACCTCGCTGAGATCGGCGCGATGGCCGTCGGCTCGTTCGCGAGCAACGCCACCGAGGTCTTCCAGGAAGGGCTCAGGCTTCCGCCGGTCAAGCTGATCCGAAGGGGCGAGCCGGTCGCCGACATCTGGAAGATCATCCTGACCAACCATCGAACCCCTCGAAGCTCCTGGGGAGATCTGCACGCGATGATCGGCTCGCTTCGAGTCGCGGAGCGTCGGCTGTCGGGCATCCTCGACAGCTACGGACGAGACGTCGTTCTCGCCGCGTCACACGAACTGATCGCCTATGGAGAGCGGCTCACGCGCGCGGTGATCGAGCAAATTCCGGACGGTGAATACACCTTCGATGACGCGATGGAGGACGATGGGATCACCGACGAGCCGGCACGGATGCGAGTCACCGTTGTCGTCGAAGGTGATCGACTCACGCTCGACTTCACCGGAACGGCTCCGCAGGCACGCGGACCAGTCAACGCCACCTACGGCGTGACGACGTCGGCGGCCTACAACGCCGTCTTTCAGCTCGCGGGTGTGGATCTGCCTCGAAACGCCGGGCTGCACCGGTGCGTCGAGACGATTGCACCCGCCGGAACGGTGGTCAACGTGGAGTACCCGGGGCCCTCGGTGGGCGGAAACACCGAGACCCAGCCAAAGATCGTCGGCATGATCCTTGGCGCTCTGAGCTCAGCGCTCCCTGAGCGCGTCATGGCAGCCGAGGGAGTCACCTCGTGCAATTTCCTGTTCGGGGGAATCGATCACCGTACGGATCAGTACTACGCGCACTATCACTTCGAGGCGAGCGGCTGGGGCGGCCGATACGAGCTGGACGGCAACAGCGCCCAGAACCACATCCATGGGAACTGCCGCAACACTCCGGTCGAGGTCTTCGAGACGCGCTTTCCATTCGTCACGAAGGAATACGGTCTGATCCCGGACTCCGGGGGAGCAGGTCGGCGTCGTGGCGGGCTGGCCACTCGCAGGATTCTCGAGGTCGTCGCGTCTGAGGTCACGGTGAGCGCGATGATGGATCGCGTCAAGGAGGGCGCGTGGGGATTGTTCGGAGGGGAACCTGGCCGATGTGCGGCAATCCTCGTTCGCAGGGGTGGCGAAAGCGATTTCAAGACATTCCCCGAGGCCTTCGGGACAGTCAGCCCCTCGAAGTTCGCCAACATCGCTCTGACCGCCGGCGACGAGATTCTGATCGACAGCGCAGGCGGAGGTGGTTACGGGCCGCCGCGCGAACGAGAACCGGAGCTCGTGACTCGGGACGTCGAACAGGGCTTCGTGAGTCAAGGATGCGCTCGCGAGCTGTACGGGGTTTCGCCCGCAGCCTGATCCGAGATGCGACGGGACGAGGTCAGGTAGCTCAGGCTTGAAGCGCGAAGACGCCTTCGATCTCGACCGAGATTCAGGCTTGAAGCGCGAAGACGCCTTCGATCTCGACCGAGATGCCGAACGGTAGGACGGCAAGGCCGACCGCCGATCGCGCGTGCGTCCCGCGCTCCGGACCGAAGGCCTCGACGAGCAGATCCGAGGCGCCGTTCGCGACCTCGGGCTGCCTGATGAAGTCCGGATCGGAGTTCACCATGACCAGGAGCTTGACGACGCGAGCGATCCGGTCGAGTTCCCCGAGTTCGGCTTTCAGCGTCGCCAGCATGTTGACCGCGACGAGCCGCGCCGATTGCCGACCGGTCTCAACGTCGAGTTCCCTACCAAGCTTGCCGCGGTAGATGTACTCGCCGTCCTGGTACGGGCCGTGGCCCGAGACGAACACAACGTCTCCGACGGTCACGAGCCCGACGTAGTTGGCTACCGGCGGCGGTGGTTCGGGAAGGTCGATTCCCAGGTCGCGCAGCCGCGCCTCAGGAGATCGCGCCTCGCTCATCGAATCTTGCCACGCCCAGCGATGGGCCAGATCCCGACCACCGTCCCCTCGCGGTGAGCGACGACCTCGTCGTGCATGTTGGTCGTACCGCAGGCATGGTTGGGGACGATAGTCACCACTTCACCGACCTCCGGCCTATCGTCCGAATCGCCGACGTCGACGTGGCCGTGCTCCTCTGACAGCGCATAGATCTTCGCGTCGGGGTACTCGACGATCAATCCCCTCCCTTCGATGTCTGTTCCCGCCACCGGATCGTTCGTGAGGCTCTTCGAACCCGTATCGAGGATTGCGCGATCCTTGGTCGGGCGACTGACGACCGTTGCGCGCACGCGCAGCGCGCAGTCCTCGAGCGGTACCGATCCGTCTGCGACACAGGCGAGGTCGCCGTAGACGTAGGTCCCCGCCCGATGCTCGGTCACCTCCTCGACTTGATGCATGTCGAAGTAACCGGGCGTGCCGCCGCCGCTCACACGTTCCACTGAAAGACCAGCGCGTTCGATCTCCTCGCGCGCCGCGCGGAGCCACGGCCCGCTCTCCGGAAGAGTCGGGTAAGTCATGAGCCCGGCAAAGCGGAGTCCTGGTAGATCGTCGACGAGCTTCGCCAGGTCGCAAGCGTCGGTCGGACTCTGAACGCCCGTGCGCTTGAAGCCCGTATCGCACTCCACGAGGAAATCAACGGAGACGTCCTCGGTTGCGAGCGAGTCGGAGAGACCGCGAGCAACGAACTCGGAGTCGCCGACAACTGACATCGTGTTCTCACGCGCGAGGGTTGCGAGGCGCTCTCCTTTCTCCGCTCCGATGAGCGGAAAGGTGATGAGGATGTCGTTGATCCCCGCGGCTGACATGACCTCGGCTTCGCCCAGCTTCTGGCACGTGATGCCGACGGCACCCGCCTCGAGCTGCATGTGCGCGATTGCCGGCAGCTTGTGAGTCTTTACGTGCGGCCGAAACTGAAGGCCGTGAGTGTCGCAGTAATCCTGGAGTCGACGGATGTTGCGCTCGACCGCGTCCAGGTCGGCCGTGAGGCGCGGCGTATCGAGCTCCTCGATTCTCATGCTAGTGGCCTCTCCCGGATACGGACGGCCAGCTGGCGATCAGTGTGTCGCGAAGAGGCCACTAGCTGTCGAGCGAGATTACGGCGTCGATCTCGACGTCGAAGCCAACGAGATCAGATTGGATCGTCGTTCGCGCGGGCAGCGGCTCGGCGAAGTGGTTCAGGTACTCGGCGTTCATCTCGTCGAAATGGCGGAGGTCGCTCAAGTACACGCCGACGCGCACCGCATCGGCGAGCGTCGCGCCTGCGGCGCGGGCGACCGCGTCGAGATTCTTGAGCGTCTGGCGCGTCTGCTCCGCCACGGAGCCTTCGACCTGGGCACCGCCCGGGTCGAAGGGGCCCTGACCGGCGAGGAACGCGAGGCTCCCGACTTTGATCGCTTGTGAATATGCACCAGACGGGGCGGGCGCCTCCGACGTGACGATCTGCTCTCTCCCCATGCTCAGCCCTCCGTTTTTTCGTAGCGCGGTAACCAGTACGTCAGGTACTTCTCTTCGTGCGCCGGCCCGCAGAAGACCCGGATCGTTCCCTCCACCTCCGCCTGCCAGTAGCGGCCCGGCAGTGGCTGGCCACAAAGCTCGCACGCCGTGCGGTTCGCCTTCAAGTAGCTCAGCTCAGCGCGCTTCCACTCGCCCATCAGGAGTTTCGATCGAGGTCGAGACCGTAGACGCTCCTTGCGGCGTCGGCGCTCACGAAGCCCTCTTCGACATCACGTTTCACTCGATCTCGATCGCGCTCCGACGGATCGCCGTAGCCGCCACCGCCCGGACACAAAATCCGTACCTGATCGCCCTCGTGAAGCGTGACGCCCGAGAACTTCGAGGGCGACTTCGTCCCGAACTCCTCGACGAACGTCCGCCATTCCTCCGCCTCTGACCGCCGAACCCAGAGCCCACCGACTGCTCCTTCGAGGCCGCCGAGGATGCCCCACGGCTCGGTCTTCATCCGGTTGAGAAGAGCGCTGACCGTGACCTCCGGGACAGTGACCGTGAAGATCCGTTCGGCGCCGAGACCACCCCGGAAGGTCCCGGGCCCTCCGGAATCCGGTACGAGCCGAAACGACTCAATCCGAAAAGCTGGATATCGCGTCTCGAAGACCTCGGCCGGCGTGTTCCGGCAGTTGCCATTGATGGTGACGACCTGGTTGTTCCCGTCCTTGCCGTAGCGACCGCCCCACCCCACGCCCTCGAAGTGGAAATGCGCGTAGGCCTCGCCTGTTCGCGGATCGGTGCCGCCGAAGAGGAACGGAGACGAGGTGCCGCCACAACAGGCGGCGACGCGCTTCGGAATCGCCTCTGCCAGCGCGCCAAAGACCATGTCGGTGATGCGCGGGCTCGTTTCCGTATTTCCACCAGCAACGGGGGCGGGGAAGGATGAGTTCACGATCGTGCCGGGCGGCGCGATGATCGTGAACGGCCGATAGCACCCCTCGTTTCTCGGAATCGTCGGGTCGGTCAGGTGAAGGAATCCGTTGTAGATCGACGAGGCAGTCACCGCGTAGATCGCGTTGACAGGCCCGGTTGCTTGGGGAGCCGACCCGGTGAAGTCGGCGATCGCCTCGCCCCCATCGATCGTCAGGTGCAGCTTCATCGGATAGTCGCCCTCGCCGATGCCGTCGTCTTCGATGGCATCCTCGAAGTAGTACTCACCGTCGGGGATCTGCTCGATCTCGGCCCGCATCCGTCGCTCGGCAATAGCCATGAGCTCGTCGACTGAGCGCCGAAAGACGTCGAGGCCGTAGTCCTGAATCAACTTGTGCAGTCGGCGCTCGGCAAGATCGAGCGAGCCCATCATCGCGCGAAAATCCCCGTAGGTCACCCGCGGGGTGCGGTGGTTCGAGAGCACGATCTTCCAGACGTCGTCGACGTCTCGGCCCCGCTCCTTGATCTTGACCGGCGGTAGCAGAAGTCCCTCCTGGAAGATCTCGGTCGCATCGCCGGACAGCCCGCCCGGGGTTTTTGCGCCGACCTCGGACATGTGAGCGACGTTGGCGACGAAAGCGACCAACTCGCCGTCCCAGAACACACCCTTGAGCAGCATGTGTTCAGGAACGTGGCCTGAACCTCGGTAGGGATCGTTGTGGATCACGACGTCGCCCTCCTCGAACGCATCTGCGCCGAGCTCCGCGATTGTCCAATTGACCGTGAACTTGATCGTGCCGATCTGCGACGGACAGAACTCGGCCTGCGCGAGCATCTGGCCTTCGGGATCGAAGATGACGCACGAGAAGTCGAGCGACTCGTTGAAGATGGGCGAGTACGAGGTCGTCATCATCGTGACGCCCATGTCGCGACACGTGCTGGTGCAGTAGTTGTCGATCACAGTCAAGGTGACCGGGTCGACCCTGGTTCCGGTACTCATGCGTCGGCTCCCGTGCGGATGATCAGTGAGCCCTGCTCCGAGCGTTCGAGGCTCATGCGGGGCTCGACGAGAGTCGTCGAGCCCTCCTCCTCCACGACGGCCGGCCCCTCGATGACCTCGCCGGGGGAGAGCGCCGCGCGTCGCACGACCTTCGACTCGATGAATCCCTCGCCGCGGAAGTAGACGCTCCGGGTTCGCTCCTCGCCCTCTTCGGCAGCGCCGTTTAACCCGAACTCGAGTTTCGGTCGTCGACCGACGGCCGTGACCTTGAAACTCACCAGTTCGATTGTCTCGCCCTCGATCGCATAGCCATACCGTTCGGCGTGAAGTTGATCAAAGCTCCGGAACGCTCCCTCGAGCGCCTTCTTGTCGACTGCGCCGGCGGTGAGCTCGACCTCGTGCTCGTAGTTCTGCCCGAAGTAGCGCATCGTGATCGAGCGTGTCAATTCCGGTTCCCCGACGTACCCTTGGCGCCGAAGCTCCTGCACAGCGCGGTCCGAGATCACCTGGAACTGCCGCTCAACGAGCGCGGCGTCGACATCGGTGCTCCGAAACGCCTGCGTCCACACCTTGTCGACGCGGACATCGGCGAGCAGGATCCCGAGGGCCGAGAAGACACCCGGATGCGGCGGCACGATCACCGTCGGGATCTCCATCGCCCGGGCGATCGCCGCGGCATGGAGTGGGCCGGCGCCGCCGAAGGCGACGAGCGCGAATCGGCGTGGATCGTAGCCTCGCTCGATCGAGACCATCTTGATCGCGCTCGCCATGTTCTCGTTCGCGATCTCCACGATGGACGCAGCGAGCTCGAGCGAGTCAATGTCGAGCTGAACAGCGAGCTCGGACAGCGGCTCGTCGAACAACTCCGGGCTCAGGCGCATCCGACCACCCAGGAAGTAGTCGGGATCGAGTCTGCCGAGAGCGAGGTTCGCATCCGTGACGGTGACCTCTGATCCCCCGCGCCCGTAGGAGATTGGCCCGGGGTCGGCCCCGGCGCTTCGCGGGCCAACGCGGAGGAACCCACCGGCGTCGATCCAGGCGATCGAGCCGCCTCCGGCACCGATCGACTTGATGTCGATCAGCGGCGTTGCTGCGGGCAGCCCCCACTCGATCTCGTACTCGGTCGTGTGACGCTGGTCGCCGCCGCTGATGATGCCGACGTCCGCGCTCGTGCCGCCCATGTCCAGCGTCAGAACGTCGTCGATCCCGAGCGCCTTCGCAGATTGCTCGCTCGCGATCATGCCGCCGGCCGGGCCAGACATGAGCGTCTGCACCGGGAACTCGGCGGCGCTGTCCGACAGCATGACGCCGCCATTCGATTTCATGATCGTCCAGTCGCGGCCGAGCCCGGCCTCCTGCAGCGCCCCGTCGAGGCTCTCGACGTACCCCGAGAAGAGCGGCTTCAGGTAGGCGTCCGCGATCGTGGTGCTCGCTCGCTCGTACTCGCGCCAGATCGGCGCGACCTCGTGTGAAATCGAGACTGGGACTCCCGGCAGCTCTTCCCGCAGAATTTCGGCGACCCGCTCCTCGTGCCACGTGTTCGTGTACGAGAACAGCAGCGAGACCGCGACCGCTTCGGCGCCACGCTCGCGGAGCTCCGCGCAGATCGATCGCACTTCGTTCTCATCGAGCGGACGGACAACATCGCCGTCGGGATTCAGGCGCTCGTTCGTGCCGACACAGAGACGCCGGCTCCCGACCAAGGGCTCGGGTTTCTGCCACTGAAGGTCGTAGAGAACCTTGCGGTTGATCCGCTGGATATACGGCGTGTCCTCGTAACCACTGGTCGTCAAGAATGCAACGCGACACCCGGTCCGTTCGATCAGCGCGTTGGTCGCCACGGTCGTCCCGTGAGTGAAGCTCTCGATATTCGCCCCCTCGACCCCACCTTCGTCAAGCGCGTTCTGGATCGCCTCACCGGGCTTCGCCGGAATCGAGGAGGTCTTCAGGGCCGAGAACCGGCCTGTTTCCGAATCGAAGGCGACCATGTCGGTGAACGTGCCGCCGGTGTCAATCCCGAGGGTCAGCACGTAGATCACTCCGGCGGGTGGACGGCGGCGGCGCGTGTGGCATCACTGATCGCGCGCGGCGTTGGTGCGCTCCAAATCCTTGAGGTCGAGCTTCGATGCCCACGAAAGGTGCTCGCGCATCGCTGCCGCCGCCGCCGAGGGACTCCGCCGGGCAACGGCGTCGGCGATTGTCCGGTGCTGTTGGGCAACGACCTTGATTTCCTCAGGTCCGAGTTCGGAAAGCGCCCACAGCGTGGTCATGACCTCACGAATATCGCGGCTTACGGCCGTCAACACACGATTGCCGCTCCCCTGTGAGATCACGTTGTGGAAGTCCCGGTCCGCATCCATCACGACTGAGGCGGCCGCGCTTTGGCCTGACAGTTCGACCATCATGTCGGCGAGCCTCGTCAGCTCGTCGATCGCCTCGGCGCTCCCACGCTCGGCCATGAGCGCCGCAGCGTCGGGCTCGATCAACAGCCGGAACTCGTACAGGTCGGCGAGGAACTGTGCCGCTTTCCCCTCCTGGCGAAGCGCTTCTTGGACAACGGCGCTCAGGATGTCCCAACTCTCGGGCGGACACACTTCTGTCCGCTTGCCGTGTTGGACGTTGAGCAGCCCGAGCATCGACAGCGTCTGCACGGTCTCGCGCGCCACGGTCCGGCTCACTCCATAGTCGTTGACAAGCTCCTCGGCGGAGGGAAATGGCGCGCCCGGACCCAAGCGCCCGGAGACGATGTCGCGCGCGAGCAGAATTGCGAGACGTTCCCGAAGGCGGGGCTCGCGGAGCTCCCCGGAAAGGCGCGGGCTGTCAGGCGCGACCTGCGACATCGGTGAGTTCTAGGGCATCGAGATACCGATCGAGGATGCTTATGAGGGACTCGGACTCGGCGCGGGCCGCCGGCTCACGAAGGGCGGGATTCGTCAAGACGCCTCTGCGCACGAGCACATGCTTCGCGCAAACATTGAAGTGGTCGATCGAGTGTTGAATCTCGAACACGAGCGTCGGCAGAATACGAGAGAACTGCTCGTCCGCTCCCTCCTCATCCCCGGCTTGCTCTAGCTCGTAGATCTGGACGAGGCGATCGACCAGATCGACCCCCGGGATGATTCCGGCCGCGCCGATCCGAAGACAGTCGAGCATGTAGACGCCGCCATCACCGCCCCACACGCTGACGCTCTCGCCGAGCAGGTCGAGCCACCGGCTCATCTCGGCCGGGCCGGCCTCGAGTTTCACGAGTCGAATGTTGGGCGCTTCGCGCGCCGCATCCCGGACGAGCTCTGGCCCGAGCGCGACGCCGAGGTAGGCGGGCGCGTCCTGAATCATCACGGGCAGAGAGACCGCCGACGCGACAGCGACGATGTAGTTGCGCACGGCCTCGGGGCCGGAGCCTCCACCGGAGACGGGTGGGGGCACGACAACCGCGTCTGCGCCGGCCTGCTCTGCGAAACGAGCGAGTTCGCACGCCGCCGGAACGCTCTCCGCCCCGACACCGACGAAAACCGATTCGGCCCCCGCGGTCTCATCGAGGATGACCTCGGTCAGGATCTTCCGCTCGCTACTCGAGAGTTTCAGCACCTCGCCGGCAAGGCCGAAGGCAACGAGTCCATGAGCGCCAGAATCCAGCGCAAAACGAACGACCCTCCGTTGTGCTTCGAGATCGATTGTGCCGTCTGTTGCGAAGGGCGTACAAAGAGCGGGGTAGATTCCCCGCCAAGATGGAGTGCTCTCCGTCCCCGCCTCCTTGGATGAAAGGTGGTCAGTAGCTTATCATCCTTGATTACGACTTCAGCCGACGGCCGGAAAAGCAGATGGGAGCGCGCGTTCCTCTCGAGGGAAAGGTTGCAATTGTTACAGGAGCCGGCCGCGGGATCGGCCGGGCGATCGTCGAACGTTTTTCGAGAGACGGTGCGGCCGTCGTCGCCACTCAGCGAACGGTCCATGAAGGAGAGGAACTTCGCGATCAGATCCGTGCAAGCGGTGGCCAGATCGAGTTCATTCCCGCCGACATTCGCAAACCCGCCGAGCTCCAGGCCGTCGTCGGCGGCTGTGTGGAGTCGTTCGGGCAACTCGACATCCTCTGCAATAACGCGGCCACCGGTCTGCTGAAGTCGGTCGTCGCCAGCTCGGACGACGACTATGACCTCATCTTCGACACGAACGTCCGGAGCATCTTTGCCGCATGTCGCTTCGCGATTCCGCACATGCTCGACTCCGGAAGCGGCAGCATCGTGAACATCGGCTCGGTGGCGGCGTACCTCGGGTTCGAAGATGATGCGGCCTACTGTGCGTCCAAGGGAGCCGTTCTGGCCCTCACGAAGCAGATGGCGATCGACTACTCGCGACGAGGCATCCGTGTGAACTGCATCTCGCCCGGCTTCATCGAGACCGACCAGCTGCGCACGTATCTCTCGAGCCATCCGGATCCGGCTTCGGCGAAGGAAGCGACCGTCCGACTCCACCCGATCGGGAGGGTCGGCCGACCCGAAGAGGTCGCCGCGGCAGCGAGTTTCCTCGCCTCCGACGACGCCTCCTTCATCACCGGCGAGTCGCTTGCGGTCGACGGTGGGCTCGGAGCGTGGTGATGGGCTCCGAGCGGAGGACCGGCTGATGGCAACCATCCTCATTGGCTACGACACGGAGACCGCGGCGGTGGGCGAAGCCCTCTCGCTCTTCACCGAGAGTCCAAACTTCCCACGCTTGGAGCTCGCGCTCGAGCCGCGAAACTGCGCGCGTGCACTCGAACTCCTCACGCAGATCCACGACGAGCTCGAGGTTCCGGGAACGCTCTTCGTGTGTGGCCGGACGTTGATTCACGCGCTCGAGCCGATCAAGGCGGCGAAGGCAAGCGGACGCTTCGATGTCCAGCAGCACACCTTTAGCCACGTGCCGTTTCGGGACATCCACTATGAGGCCGGCGACGGCAAGGTGGCCACGATCGCGGCGTCTCCTCCCGAGGCCCTGCGTGCCGAGGTGGAGTTCACCTCGCAGCTTCTCCGAGAGCATCTCGATCAGGACTGTGTCGGGATCCGAACCCCGTTTGGTCACCACGCCGGACTTCGGGAGCGCCCAGACCTGCTTGAGCTCCTCGCCGGCGCCGGGATCCGATACGTCACGTCGTGGGGCAGGAACGAAAACAACGAGAATCCGACGCCTTGGGTCCAGCCGTTCGCGTACGGGGACGAGGGCTTCCCGGGACTCCTCGAGATTCCGTTCCAGTTCTGGCTCGACGTCATCTGGTTCGACCAGCACGGTTACGACACCGGAGACAAGTTCCTTGCCGCCCTGAAGGGCGCCGTGGATGAGATCGTCGAACAGGATCTGGTCTACGGCGCGTGCTTCCACGACTGGGTGATGCTCGCGTCTGAGGAAGAGCGGGTGGGCTGGCTCCGAGGCTTTCTCGCCTACGCCAAAGACCGTGGTGTCGAGATCACGACGTACACCGACTTCTGGCGGCGGACGGTCGAAGCGGCTGCCTGATGCCAGCAAGCGCGGGTGAGCGTGGTTTTCGGATCGCCGCCGGCGGGTTCACCCATGAGACGAGCACCTTCACGCCCGTGCGGACGACCAGGGCCGACTTCGATACCGGCTACGGCTTCTTCCGCGGAGATGAGATCTTTGAGCACCTCACGAACGTCAACGTCCCGACCGCGGGGTTCATCGAGGGCGGGCGAATTCACGGTTTCGACGTGGTGCCCCTGCTCTGGACGTTCGCTTACTCCTCCGGTCTATCGGATCGGGAGACCTACGAGGAGATCAAGAACGAACTCCTCGCTCGTCTAGAGGCCGCGCTCCCCGTGGATGGAGTGCTCCTCGATCAGCATGGAGCCTTCGTAACGGACGGGATCGATGACGCGGACGGCGATGTGATTCAGAGCGTCCGAGACCTGGTCGGCCCGGAGTGCCCCATCGTCGTCGTGTTCGACCTCCATTCGAACCACACTCAGAAGCGGCTCGAGGCTGCGGACGCGATCGTCGGATTCGACACCTTCCCGCATGTCGACGAGGCGGAGAGAGGTCTCGAGGCCGCCGGTCTGATCGTGCGAATCATCCAGGGGGAGATCAAGCCGACCTCGGCCCTCGTCCACGTTCCGCTGTTCGTCCATCCGACACGTCAGGTGAGCGGCATCTGGCCGTGGCGCGAAGCAACGGCAGAGCTCCACCGACTCGAGGACGAGCCCGGCGTTCTCACGGCGACGATTGCGACCGGATTTCCCTTCGCAGACGTTCCCGATCGAGGCCCGTCGGTGATCGTGGTCACAGACAACGACGCGCCCGCCGCCGAACGGCATGCGCGGCGACTCGCCGACTGGCTCTGGAACCGGCGCTCAGACTGGCTCGCGCCGCTCGTCACGGTCGACGAAGCGCTCGATCGGGGCGAACGCGAGGACAACTATCCGATCGTCCTCGCCGACCACGCCGACAACACGGGCGGCTCGGCTCCGGGAGATAGTACGGAGGTGCTTCGGACCTTTCTCACCCGCGGCCTCGACCGCGCGCTGCTCCTGTACATGGTTGATCCCGAGTCGGCCGCGACGGCCCACGCCGCGGGAGTCGGAGCGCGCGTCGAGCTAGACGTCGGCGGAAAGAGCCATCCGATCCAGGGCCCGCCCGTCCGAATGTCCGCTGAGGTCATCGGACTCAGCGACGGACGGTTTCGCTACGACGGCCCCATGCTTCACGGTCTCGACGGTGATCTCGGTCTCTCGGCGGGGCTGAAGCAGGATGGGGTCACCGTTGTCTGCGTGTCCCGCCCCATGCAGCCGTACGACTTCGCCCTCTCCCGGACTCTCGGCATCGACTGTTCGGTGATGCGGTACATCTGCGTCAAGTCGGCCGCCCACTTTCGGGCCGCCTTCGACTCGCTCGGTGGAACGGTCATCAATGTGGACGCAGCGGGCGTCCACACCTTCGACCTTCGGCAGCTTCCCTTCAGAAAGAAGCGGGAGCCGATGTTCGGCATCGACGAGTTCTGATGGAGCAGTAGCGTCCGGCCGGTAGCTCTACGAGGCGAGGTAGCCGCCGTCGACCACGATCTGGGAGCCGGTCACGTAGGAGGAGAGGTCGGAGGCGAGGAACACAGCGACGCGGCCGATCTCGTCAGGGTCGGCCCAGCGCCGCATCGGCACACGCTTTGCCGCGCGCTCCCACTGCGCAGCAACGTCGATCCCCTTCGGCGCGCCCGCGTCGATGTATTCGACCGTTCCCTCAGTCAGCGAGGGGCCAGGCGCGATCGAGTTGACACGGATCCCCTCGGGGCCGAGTTCGAGCGCGAGAGACTTCGTGAAACCCCAGACCGCATGCTTCGAGGTCGTGTGGTGGGACATGCCGACGGACGTCGGATGTACCGCGTCGATCGACGCCATGTTGATGATCGATCCCCCGGTCCCTTGCTCGAGCATGCGCACTACCGCAGCCCTCGTGCACAGGTAAACCCCCTCGACGTTGACGGCGAGGATCCGCGCGAACTCCTCTGGCTCGAGGTTGGGAAGGACGTAGTTCGAAAAGACGCCGGCGTTGTTGACCAAGATGTCGAGGCGGCCAAACTCAGCCACCGTCGCATCGGTGCACTGCTCGACATCGTCTGGGCGCGAGACGTCCGCGACGATGGAGGTCGTCCGCCCACCGGCGTCGGCGATCCGTTGCGCAGCTTTCGCGACAGCCGCGGCCTTGCGATCGACCAGCGACACCGCGGCCCCGGCCTCGGCGAGCCTGCGAGCACACGCAAAGCCGAACCCCTGCGCTGCACCCGTGACGATCGCCACGCGCCCCGATAGATCAATCAACTCGGCAAGGGACGCGGCTCGCGAGGCTTCCATTTCGGCCGCTATAGGTTATAGTCTCCGGGTCGTAACGGTGAATCTCTGCATATGTGCGTCTAAGATGACAGAGCTGCCCGGCCGGAGGTACGGCAGAGGTTCCCGGCGTGCGAGAACGGTGGCGATTTCCGCGCGCGAGCCGTCGTGTCTAACCAAAGAAACGAGCGGTCGTCTGACGTAGTGCAAACGTTTTTCTCGGGGAGGGAGAGGAGAGTGAGCGAGAAATTTGAGTCTGAAGATCTCGATCGGGAGGATCTGAGAACCGAGGACCTCACGGCGATGTTCCGGAACGGGCGCATCGCGCGGCGCGACTTCCTGAAGGCGGCGATGGGCCTTGGGCTCACGCTCCCAGCAGCGGGCGCGCTACTCGCAGCCTGCGGTGGTGATGACGATTCGGCAGAGCCTGCACCTGCTGAGCCCGCGCCTGCGGAGCCGGCAGAACCCGCCGCGCCGGCAGAACCCGCCGCGCCGGCAGAACCCGCCGCGCCGGCGCCCGCCGAGGTCGATCTCGAGGGCGTCACCATCAAGTTTGGGAAGGCGCCGCACGGTGAGACGGAGATCGAACTGTTCGAGGAGTGGTTCGCTCCGTTCAAGGAATCGACGGGCGCCGAGATCGAGCACACCGTCGTTCCGTGGGACCAGCTCGAGGCGCAGTACACTGCGAACTTCGCCGGCGACGATCCCTTCGACGTCACCTACCAGGTCTCAACGCATCTGACGCTGTTCGGCACACGAGGGGCCTTCGAAGACATCACCCCGTACATCGAGGATCCCTCGTACGCAGATGAGCTCTCTCACTTCATTCCAACGACGCTCGACGCGAGCGTGTATCAGGGCGTCCTCTACGGCCTGCCGTTCATCATCGGAACGATCGTCATGTTCGTCAACGAGGACATGCTGGCGGAGGCCGGCCTCGAGATCCCGACGACGACCGATGAGTTGATCTCCACCTCCCAGGCGCTCAAGGACGCCGGAATTGCAGAGTGGGGATTCTCGACGCCGACGACCGTCCTCGACTTCGGGTGGTATTTCAACCTGCAGAACGTCCACAACCTCGGCGGCGACATCGTGTCGGAGGACCTCTCGCAAGCGACGATCAACTCGCCAGAGGTAATCGAGGCGACGCAGTACGCAGTCGATCTGATCGAGATGGAACTGCAACCACCGGTCGGGGCATTCGACCGCGAAGGTGCTCTCGAGTTGTTCAAGGCCGGCAAGCTCGCAATGGTTCTGGACGAGCCGCTGCGCGTCACGCCGTTCAACGAGGAAGGACTCCCGTTCAATTGGACGATCGTGATGCCGGTCGGTGCGCCCGGCGGCGGCCAGACGACGTTCTCGACCACCGGCCACTGGTGCATGGCGGCGGGGAGCGAGAACAAGGACGCGGCGTGGGAGCTGATCAAGTTCCTCTCCACGGGTGGCTTCTCGCAGACGTACAACATCCAGTATGGCTTCGTTCCGGTTCGGGACGACGTCGACGTCTCAGGCGGCGATCCGCTGCTGGCGAAGAATCTCGAGTTCGCAAACTGCTGCTGGGATGGCCTGAAGACGACGCCGTGGATCTCTCAGGTCCTCGACGAGTACGTCAAGGCGCTCGAGGCGGCAACGAGCGGAAGTCAGTCGACCGAAGACGCGCTCAATCAGGCACAGGAGCGCGCGGAGGAGATCATCGCCGAGGCCCAAGCGTAGGAGCGACTAAACGTTCGTGCTTGTCACCGGCGCCCTCGATTCATACTTCGGGGGCGCCGGTTCGTCTGAAGGAGGACTAGCCTGAGCGTCGCGGCACAGCCGGAGGCGATTCGAGAGCCGGAGTGGGCCAAGCTCACTCTCAGCAAGAGCGAGTACAAGCGCCACGCACGCAGGCGCAAGGTCCGGCGAAGCCTCGTCGGCTACGCCTTCGTTCTCCCGTACTTCCTGCCGTTCATCGTCTTCCTGGCCGTGCCGACGATCATGGCCGTTCGGTTCAGTTTCTTCACCGGTGGCCTCATTCAGGAGGCGGACTTCGTTGGCCTGAGGAACTGGGACCGGGCCGCGAGCGACCCAGAGGTTCGCAAGTCGGTCGTCAACACGTTCTACATGGTCATCATCGCGATCACCGTCGTCTTCTCGCTCGCAATGGGCCTGGCGATGCTGCTCGACCGCTATCGGCGCGGTGGAACCGTATTCAAGTTGGGCCTGTATTTTCCGCTCCTCGCTCCGCCGGTCATCGCCGGACTCATCTGGCAGTTCATCGTGCACTTCGACTTCGGCGTCGCCAACCTCATCTGGCGGAGCGTCGGCGGCGACCCGATCAACATCCTGGGCACAGCGAGCTACGCGTTGCTCACGATCGTCGCGGTCGAGGTCTGGCGAGGACTCGGCTTCTGGACACTGTTCTTCTTAGCCGGACTCCAGGGGGTGCCCCAAGAGCTCTTGGACGCCGCGAGGGTCGATGGGGCGACGGGATGGAAGCGGTTCTACAAGGTCATCTTGCCCATGCTCCGACCGTTGCTTCTGTTCGCCCTCGTGATCGCCATCATCTACAACTTCCAGATTTTTGACTCGGTCTTCTCGCTGACGTTCGGCGGACCTGCGCTCGCCACGTCGACAATCGTCTGGTTCATCTACCGAAACCTGTTCGCCTTCCAGAACACCGGCCTCGCGTACGCGACGAGTGTCGGACTCCTCGTCATCATCCTCGCACTGACGTTCATCTCGTTCTGGCTGCTCGGAGCGCGCAGACGGAGGGCCGGAATTTGAGCGACGTCGCCTACAGCGACAAGCAGAGCGTCGACTACGCCGCCGCCGAACGGAAGGCGAAGATGAGCCGCCGATTCAAGGCGTCGCTCGCCTACCTCGTGCTGATCCTCTTCGTGATCCTCGCCGTGGGCCCGTTCATCTACCTTCTCTCTCCCTCGTTCCGAGACAGCGTCTCGATCTTCTCGTATCCGCCCGAGTGGATCCCGCGGTCCTGGTACACCGGGAACTTCGAGTTCCTTTTCAACGACACGAAGTACCTTCGCTGGATGGGGAACACCTTCATCTTCGCGTCGGCCGTGACCATCATCACGCTCTTCATCGACTCCCTGGCCGGCTATGCCTTCGCCCGGCTCCGCTTCCCGGGGAGGACCCTCCTTTTCTTCCTCGTGATTGCCACGCTCATGATTCCGGTCGCGGCACTGATCGCACCGCTCTTCGTGATCGTGGAGTCCTTTGGTTGGCTCAATACCTACTGGGGCCTGATCCTCCCGATGACGGTCGCTCCGCTCGGCGTGTTCATGATGCGCCAGTTCATCTCGACGCTGCCAGAGGGTCTGTACGAGGCGGCCAAGCTCGATGGCGCCTCGGAGTGGAAGATTTTCAGCCGTGTCGTGATGCCTCAGATGAAGCCGGCTCTCGTGGTTCTGGGGATCTTCGTCTTCATGACGCAGTGGGTGAACTTCCTCTGGCCGCTCGTCGTTATCACCAACGACGAGATGCGAACGCTTACGGTCGGAGTCGCATCCCTTGAAGGCCAGTTCGTGACGAACTGGGGGATCATCGCCGCCGGGTCGCTCTTGACGATGATTCCCATTACGATCGTGTTCTTGCTCTTCCAACGCTGGTTCGTGCGAGCCTCGATGGCGGGTGCCCTGAAGGAGTAGGAGTAGGAGAAGGAGATGGCCGAGGTAGTCCTCAAGCACCTGACAAAGCGCTTCGGCGAGGTCGTCGCGGTCAACGACGTCTCGCTGTTCGTCGAAGACGGGGAATTCATCGTCTTGCTCGGCCCTTCGGGCTGTGGCAAGAGCACGATCCTGCGCCTCATTGCCGGCCTCGAGGACGCCGACGAGGGCGAGATCACGATCGGCGGCAACCTCATCAACTTCACCGACCCGGTCAAGCGGGACGTGGCGATGGTCTTCCAGAACTACGCCCTGTATCCGCACATGACGGTCTACAAGAACATCGCCTTCCCGCTCCAGATGGCGAAGAAGAAAAAGGATGTCATCCGCCCAGCAGTCCGCCGAGCGGCCGAGATCCTCGAGCTCGACGAGCTCCTCGACCGCTTCCCTGACGAGCTCTCCGGCGGCCAGCGCCAGCGTGTGGCGCTTGCCCGAGCGATTGTCCGCGAGCCGAGCGCCTTCCTCATGGATGAGCCCTTGTCGAACCTCGACGCCCTCCTTCGAGTTCAGACCCGTGTCGAGCTCATGCGACTCCATCAGCGGCTACAAACGACGACGATTTACGTCACCCACGACCAGGTCGAGGCCATGACCATGGGTCATCGGATCGCGGTGATGAGGCACGGCGTCGTCCAACAGCTCGGTGAGCCCAACGACGTCTATGCCCGTCCGGCTAACGTCTTCGTCGCGACCTTCATGGGCGCACCCTCGATGAACATCCTCCCCGGGGCGCTCGCCCGCGAGAACGGGCGCTGGCAATTTCAAGGGCACGAATGGACTGTCGACTTTGACGGCGGATCGTACGGCGTCGAAGATGGAATGATCGCCCACGCCGAGGGAGCAGACGCCCAGTTCGGTGTTCGGCCCGAAGACCTGCGAATCGTCCCCGAAGAGGACGGAATTCTGCCGGCCAGGGTGCAAATCCTCGAGCCGGTCGGTTCGGACCTCTATCTCACCGCCGATGTGGGCGGCACTGAGATCCAAGTGCGAACTCCGCCGGAAACCCGTGTTTCGCCCGACGAGAGAGTGAGCCTCGGCTTCGATATCAAGAAGAGCCACCTCTTCGATCAGGACGGTCGGAGCGTCCGTCATGTCGGTTCCGCACCCGAGGCAACCCCGGCGACCGAGGAAGAGACGACCGCCGCCGCGAGTTCCGACGCGGCCCGATGAGCTCGAGACTCGCGGAGGCGGTCGAGGCGCAGAAAGACGGCCTCTACACACTGCTGCGCGACCTGATCTCTTTCCGAACTGAGAGTCAGGCGAAGGAGGCAACACACTTCCCCGACGAGGTCCGTCGCTGCGCGAGCTTCACGGAGGCGTTCCTGCGAGAGCTGGGCTTTACGATCGAGACCTGGGACGTCGGACCGTCGGCGACGTTCGACGCACATCCGGTGATCGTGGCACGGCGAGAGGGGTCAGGAGGCGGTCGGTCGATCGCGTTCAACGGCCACCTGGACGTGGTGCCGGTCGGGGACACGAGCGCGTGGGATCACGACCCGTTCGGCGGGGAGATCGTCGACGGGAAGCTCTACGGACGCGGCGCCGCGGATATGAAGGGCGGGATCGCCTCGGCAATGTTCGCGGCCAGCACCGTCTTGAAGGAAGGCTTTGAGCCCAAGGGAGACATCCACTTCCACCTGGTCACCGACGAGGAGGTAGTCGGAAACGGCACACGCGAGATCGTGGAGCGGGCACCGAAGACCGACGCGGTCATCTCGCTCGAGCCCTCATACATGGCGATCTCGATGACCGAGGGTGGGCTCGTCCACTTTCGGATCGAGGTAGAGGGCGTCGAGGCACATGCCTCCACCCGCTATCTGTCGGTTCACGCCGGTGGACAGGGCAGCGGCGGCGTCAACGCGATCGAGAAGACGATCAAGATCGTGAGCGCGCTCCAAGAACTCGAGCGCGAGTGGGCAAACAAGAAATCACACCCGTATCTCCCGCCCGGATACGACACCCTCCTCCCCGGTGTCATCGTCGGTGGGCCCGGCGGAGGCAAGGACGGCCGCCTCAATCTGTTCTCGAACGCGGGGACGACACCCAACTACTGCTCGATCGAATACAACCTCTGGTTCTACCCGTTCGAGACGATCGAGGAGGTCAAGGCCGAGGTCGAGGGCTACGTGGGCGATGTCTGCCGTGCCGACCCGTGGCTGCGAGACCACCCGCCGAAGTTCACGTGGGGGATCAACCACATCTACTTCCCGGCCGCCGATGTGCCCCCCGATCATCCGGTCGTCGCAACGATGAAGGAGTCCCTCGAAGAGATCGGGGTCGAGATCGATCTTCGCGGCTTCGGGGCGGCGACCGACCTCGCCTGGTACGCGGAGAAAGGGATCCCAGGACTGATCTTCGGAGCCGGCCGGCTCGAGGAGTGTCACTCGGCGAACGAGTACGTCGATGCTCAGGATCTTCTCGATGCCTCCAAAGCGCACGCGCTCTTCATTGAGCGCTGGTGCGGGTAGGTCGCTCTCGTGCGCGCCGAGCGCAATCTCCTCATTCAGGTCGCAGACGGAACGGAGCTCGCCGCCGACCTCCTGCTGCCGAACGATCCCGGGTCGGTGCCGGCCCTCGTCAGCCACTACCCGTACCACAAGGACGATGTAATCGCGGCCGCATTCGAGTATCCGAACCGCTACTTCGTCGAGCAGGGTTACGCCAGCCTACTGGTCGACTTCCGCGGACTCGGAAGCTCGAGCGGCATGGCCCGAGACGCGATGGATGGTCGCGAAGTCGAGGATTGCGTCGCGATCGTCGAGTGGGCGTCCGAGCAGCCCTGGTGCGACGGGAACGTCGGGATGTGGGGCGTTTCCTACGGCGGCATCACGTCGTTTCGCGCCGCTGCCGAGAATCCGCCGGCGCTCAAGGCAGTCGTCCCGATCTACGGGAGTCTCGACATCTACCACGACTGGTTCTATCCGGGCGGCTGCTTCAACTGCCTGGGAGCGAGCGGCGTGTGGGGCTCGAACATGCTTGCGATGCAGCTCATGCCGCCGATGTTCAACGACCCTGGAGGGCGCTGGTATCGCGTCTGGAGCGAGCGCCTCGAGCACGCCGAGCCGTACCTCCTCCCGTGGCGAGAGCACCCGGAGTGGGACGACTACTGGCAGCAAAAGACCATCGATGCGTCGCGCATCGAGGTTCCCACATTCCTGATCGGAGGATGGCGTGACATCTTCCCCGAGGCGATGGTGAAGGCCTACGGAGAGCTCCGAGGGCCGCGAAAGCTCCTGATGGGGCCGTGGCTCCACCTGATGCCAGACATCTCACCCGAGTCGCCGACAGACTTCCTGCCAGAGATGTGCCGCTGGTGGGATCACTGGCTCAGAGGGAAGGACACGGGCGTCCTGGAAGAGCCCTCGGTGACGCACTTCGTCCAGGGCGCCGACGAATGGCGCCAGGAGGCGGAGTGGCCTCCTCCCAGCACGATGGACAGCTCTTTCTACTTCGGTGCGACGTCTTCACTTGAGCCTGCCGCACCGAGCGACGAGGGTAGTGTGGCCTACGACGGCGACCCGACCGTCGGCACATCCTCAGGATTGTGGGATCCGATCGGGCTTCCGATCGCTGTGCCGCGCGAGCAGTCAGCCGACGACGTCCGCTCGCTGTCGTTTACGACTGAGCCGATGACCGCCGATCTCGAACTCGCCGGGTCGCCGATCGCGGTGGTCGCGCTCGTACTTGACGAAGGCGAAGAGGCCAACGTTGTCGTGAAGCTCTGCGACGTGGCACCGTACGGCCGCTCGACCCTGATTACGAGCGGCTGGCTCAAGGGGAGCCACCGCGACTCACATGAGACCGCGAATCCTCTCGTCCCGGGTGAGGCATGCGTTCTTGAGGTTCCGCTCTGGGCAACGGCCTACCGAGTCGTCCGTGGCAACCGTCTGCGTGTTGCCGTCTCGTGCAGCGATTTCCCACGCATTTGGCCGACGCGATCGAACCCAAGGATCCGCGTTCTCGTGGGCGGCGAGCGCGCCTCTCACGTCCGACTTCCGCTGGCGCCGGCGCCGAACGAGCGGCCGCCCGAACTGCCAGTGCCGGATCCAAACGTCAACCGCGCCCCGCTGACGATCGACTTCGAGCCGCGCTGGCGCGTCCAGGAGGACGTCTGGTCGGGAACCGCATCGGTGACGTCCGGCTATTTCTGGAAGTTCCGAACGCCGGCGGAAGATGGCCAGGTGTCAATCGACCACTCGGTAACGGCAAGCGTCGAAGCCGATCGACCAGACGGGGCGCGGGTCACGGGCACGACCAGCACTCACCACGACCTGCCCAACGGCACCACTGTCGATGTCGCCGCAAGGGCGCTGCTCACGCAGGACGGGCTGGCACTGTGGGGAAGAGTCGAGATCGACGGTCAGCCGTTCTTCGAGCGCGAGTGGCGCCGCTGATCGAGGTCAGCGAGTGGCGATCCCCGATCTGAGTGACAAGAGCCTCTCAGAACTCCTCTCGCTCCGGGGGCGCACGGCCGTTGTGACCGGTGGTGCTCAGGGCATCGGTCTGGCGGTCAGCTCTCGCCTTGCCGAAGCCGGGGCGAGTGTCCTGATCGGCGATCTCGATACCGACGCCGCCGCGAGCGCAGCGCGGACCATCGAGGACAGCGGTGGAACCGGGGCCGCGGGAACACTTGACGTCGCCGACCCGGCGTCCGTCAGCGCGCTGGCGAATCGTGCAGTCGACGAACTCGGTGGTATCGACATCTGGGTGAACAACGCGGGCATCTATCCGGCTGTCGAAATCCTCGAGATGAGCGATGACCAGTGGGACCGGGTGTTGGAGATCGATCTTCGCGGAGTCTTCGTCGGTGCCCGAGAAGCAGCGCGACGAATGGTCGAGCAGGATCGCGGGGGCGTCATCATCAACGTCGCTTCGACGGCCTCGTACCGAGTCATGGGACACGGGGTCGTCCACTACGTCTCGGCGAAACACGGCGTCGTCGGATTGACCAAAGGTCTGGCAGTCGAGCTCGGCCCGCACCAGATACGGGTGCTCGGCATCGCTCCGGCAGTGACGCGAACGCCGGGTCTCGCCGCCATGCAGGCGACGTTCGAGGATCAGGGCTTCGACATCGACCGGCTCGGCGAGAAACTGCCGCTTGGACGTGTGGCCGAACCAGACGACGTCGCGCGTGTCGCGGTGTTCTGTGCAAGCGATCTGTCGGCACTCATGACCGGCAGCACTCTGTTGGTCGACGCCGGCGTGATGGCGACGTAGCGGCGTTGCCCCGCCGAGCGCTAGGCCCGCGCGCGCGGACGGCCGGTCACCAACGAGAGGAACGTCGCCACCTGAAACCGGATGTTCGAGGCGAATTCTCCTGTCAGGAGATCGGTTCCCTGATTCCTCGTCGGCACGCTGATGCTCCCCGCCCAGCCGATCGAGGCATTGCGAAGAGCCTTCGCTGTTTTCAGGGTGTCCGAGTCAAGCGAGCCTGCCAGAAAGAGCTTCGATTCGCCGGTACCTCGGAGCTCGGACACCCCAGCGGTACCAACCGGGCCCGGCGAGAGCAGCACCAGGCCGCTCAACCCCTGCTCGTCACCGGCTTGGAGGGCGGCGATTCCACCAAGTCCGGCGGCGACGACCGAGATCGACGTCGCGCCCTCGGCTCGGGCAAGTTCAAATGCTGCCTCTGCATCAAGACTGATCTCGGCCGCGATCATCACCGATCCGGCGCGCGGGGTCAGCTCGAGTGCAAGGAGCGTGTAGTCGTCGGCAGCGAGCGTCTCCCAGAGCGGTGACCAACTCGCGAGCTCCTCCCCCTCGCCGTGGAGAAAGATCACCCAGTCATCGGCTCCGACCGATTGCAGGCCCCGAATCGACGCGCCGTCAGAGGCGGTCAGCCGCACATCCCGGCCTGCGAGCGCCTCCGAACTATCCTCCGACGACAACACGACTACGAGGGCAATCCCAAGCACGAGGAGGAGCCCGGCTAGAAACGCAATACCGAGCACGACACGTCGACTCGTAAACCGTGCCGAGCCTTCCTGCGACGGGCTTGATGCGGTCAAGGCCCTACTTTGCCTGGATCCGCCGAGCGACCGTCGGGCGAGACCGTCGGGCGAGACCGTCGGGCCAGACGGCCGCCGGCGCGGCAGCTTTTAGTTTCTCGACCACGAGATCGCCGTCGACGACGATCGGCTGCTCGTCGAGGAAGAGACTGCAGTTTCGCATCGGAACGTCGAGGTGACAGTGTGTGTTGTTCGGACCGCTCACTTGCGTGTTCGGTCCGGTGGAGAAGAGCACGTTGCCATAGAACCCTCGCAGCTCCATCCCGTGGCCTCGCTTGTCGGTCGCAAGCGCGGTCCACTTGGCATGCTCGTTCATCCCCCAGCCGATGTGGGCGAGCCCGTAGGCGTCCGGATCGTTGAAGTTCTCCATGTACTCGCGCAGAACATCTGCGTCGGGTCCGCCCCGGATTTCCTGGATTCGGCCGTCCCGAATCGGCATCTCGATCGGAGACTGGACATACGTCTTGAACGGAAGAATGACGTCACCGGGAGCAATCACGACTGTGCCGTTGACGCCCGTGTCGGAGCCGTACGTATAGGCCATCCCGCTCGACGTCCAATGGTCCCATTGCCCTGGCTTGTCCGCGAACCCATATTGGCCGATCGCCGGATACACACCGAGTTCGTACGTGACGTCGGTGCCGAGCTCGTTCGTGAAGCGAAGACTCTTCGCCTCCCCGAGCAGCGCGACCCCCACGTCGACGCGGCGCGCCATGTCCTCGGTTGGGAACAATCGAGCCAGGACATCGACCGGCTCGATACAGGTGAGGATCCGCGTTCCTGACTCCTGGATCTCAACGAGCTCCTTCGAGTGGAGCAGGAACATGCAGTCGATGACGACGTCGGCCTGTTTCAAAGCTTCGATCGCTGCACGATTGCCGACGAGCGGTGTCGCGCCCACCTTCCAGACACCAACTTCCCCACCGATGGCAAGCGTGGCGTTCGGGAGCCGGAGATGGAAAGACGTCGCTCCGATGCGCTCGGCCGCCGACAGGAAGGCGTCCACGTAATCGGCTCGCTCGTCCCCCTGTGACACGACAACCAGGCTCTCGTCCGCCGAGACCTTGCAGAGCTCCAGTTCGCGCTCGCAGAGGTCAATGAAAGACGCGGTACTTAGCATGAACTCCTCCGTTCACGTAAACCCTACGACCAGCGCGGCTCGTCGTCAGGAACCGGTACGTACCCAGCCGAGTCGAGGTCCGCCGCACCCGCCAGAACCCAGTAGATGACGAGATCCTCTTCACCGGCGGCTCGGATCTTGTGAGGCACCTCTCGAGGAATGAAGCAGATGTCGCCGGGGCCGACTTCCAGCGTCTTATCGCCGACGACCTGCTCGCCTCGACCGCTGGTCACAAGGACGACCTCCTCGGCGTTGGGGTGGTAGTGCATCTCGTGCGTACCGCGCTTGCCCGGTGGCCCGCCCGGATACGTCGTCTCTCCGAAGGCAACGAGCTCGGCTCCTGCCTGCTCGGGGCCGATCACCCAGCGGATGTCCAGGTGATCGAACGGCCCGGGAAAGTCCGCCGCCGGCGTGGTATCGGCGCGAAAAACCTTTGGTTCCATCAGGAGCCGTCCTGTGCAGCGCGATCGGTTCCCGCCGACGCCAACAGCTGATCGACGAACTTGACGATGGCATCGCCCACCAGCTCTGGCGCCTCGGTCGGCATCGTGTGCCCAACGCCGGGCAACTCCACGAATTGACCCCGGGGAAGCTGACTAGCCAGCGCCTTCCCCGCCTCGGGGACGGTCCGATCGTCGTCGCTTCCGGATACCACCAGCACGGGATTTCGAATGTGGGGGAGATCTGCCGTCAGATCCTCAAGCTCTGCGAATGATCGGCACGTTCGAACGTAGTTGGCCTGATCGTTGGCGAGAACCATCGCCCGATAGCGATCGAAAAGATCGGGCGAACGCTCCAGGCTCGCCGACGAGAGCGGAGGGTTGCTCGACCACACCTCGTCGACCCAGCGCTCGAAACCGATTTTGTCGATCAGATCGGCGGCTTGCGCAAAGCGCGGGCCAAGGCTCGACAGACGTGGGTCCGCGCCCATGAGAACGAGCGCTTCAACGTCTTCCGGCCACTGGAGGGCGTACTTCATCGCGATCCCAGCTCCCAGCGAGTGACCGACGACGACAGGGCGCTCGATCTCGAGAGCCCCAAGCAGAGCACGAACGTCCTGTGACCACACCGCAAGCGAAAGTGGGGCCTCCTCGGTCTCGGTGGTTGCGCCCGCGGCCCGGAGGTCGAGCCTGAGCACCTGGTAGTGCGGCAGAAGCTGGGGGGCCAAGTCCTCCCAGATCACCAGCGAGGCTCCGAGGCCATGAATGAGCACCAGCAACGGGCCAGTTCCCGATAGCTCATAGTTGACCACCAAGCACCCGTTGACGGGGACGGTACTCAACCCTCAGAATCCTCTGGCTTTTCGTTCGGATCCGAGCCCGATCTCACGCTGCTCCAGGTCGGTCAGAAGTGCCTCCAGGTGAACGGTATAAGATATAAGATTGCATCGACCGCCGTTAGCTCGGGCCTCTCTGGCGATCATGCAGCGTTTCTCGAGCAAGGGTGAAGCGGTGTCCGAAGAGACCATACAGCGGACGAGCGTGGTCGATGCGGTAACGGAGCGCCTCCGTGAAGAGATCCTCCACGGCGAGATTCAGCCGGGCGAGAGAATCCGCGTCTCGGCACTCGAGCAGCGGTTCTCGGTCAGCCACATCCCGATCAGGGAAGCACTTCGGCGGCTCGAGAGCGAGGGCCTGGTCGTAACCTCACCGCAGCGGGCGACCCTCGCGGCGGACGTCAGCCTCACCGATCTCGACGGGCTCTACGATCTCCGCCGAATCATCGAGGCACAAGTCGCCCGACGTGCCGTCTCCCAGATGACCGACGAGGACCTGCAAGTCATCCGCGACGCTCTCGCCGCGATGGAGGCAATCGACGACCCCCAGTCGACAGAGTTCTGGCAGCTCCATCGGGAGTTCCACTGGGCCATTCTCGCTCCGGCAGGCACCGATTGGATTCGCCGAGTCCTCGATCAGCTCTGGCAGTCAGCCGAGCGCTACGTTCGGCTTTCGACCCGTGCAGGCGGTCGCTTCGGTACGGCCATGCAAGAGCACCACGAGATCCTCGAAGCATGCGAGGCGCGCGATCCAGATCGCCTGACGGAACTCATCGACCAGCACCTCGTCCGAACCGAGCTAGCCGTCCGGGAGAGCTATCCGGAGCTCCGCCGGGAGAGCAACGACGAAGAACTGGGGTCAGGTCTCTGATGTTGCAGCTGAGCTGCAACATCAGAGACCTGACCCCGGCTATCGCTCCTTCGGCTTGTAGCGGTCTGCGTCCGCAAAGACGTCGACACCGATATAGCCGGGATGGATGACGGCGCTGTGCGGGACGCCGGGCGGCACGTAGTACGTCTCGCCGGCGCCGTACATTCGGGTTTCGCCGCCGATCGTGAAATCGATCTTGCCCTCGAGGACGACCCCCCACTGCGCACCGTGTGAGTGCTCCGGGAGATCGACCCCCTCCGGGATCTCGAAGAACATCGCCATCGCATCCTCCGTCTGCAACATCCGTGCCTGAAGTCCCGCGAGCGGACTGTCCGGCTCCGGCAGCTCCCTGATGAATTCCGGGAAGTACGCGGGCTCTCCCATATTCACGCCACCTCATTCCTGTGATTGCGGTTCTTCGACGTAGCCCTCGAGCGGATACACGAGGATCCCTCCGTCGACCGGAAGGAGAACTCCTGTGACGAACGCGGCCATATCCGAGGCGAGGAAGACAACTGCCCGCCCGATGTCGTCAGGGGTGCAGAGTCGCCGAAGCGGAGTTCGTTCGATGATGCCGTCCCATTGCGCTTCGATGTCGATGCCCTCCGGTGCGCCTTCCTTGATGAAGGCCACGACACCCTCCGTCATCGCCGCGCCGGGACAGACGGCGTTCACTCGAATCCCGTGTGGAGCAAGCTCCATCGCAAGCGATCGCGTCAGGCCGGCGAGGGCGTGTTTCGACGTCGTGTAGTGCGAGAGGCCCTGCGCGGAAGAGCGGAACGCATCCACGGAGGCGACGTTCACGATCGCGCCGCCCTCGCCGTCTTCGAGCATCACCCGTGCGACCGCTTGCGAGACGTTGAACGCCCCGACGACGTTCACTCGCAGAATCCGCTCGAACTCGGCCGGCGGCATGTGCTGTGCGAGGTAGTTCGAGAAGACGCCCGCGTTGTTCACGAGGATGTCGACCCGGCCGGTGCGTCGACGCGCCGCGTCGACCATTCGGCCGACCGCGCCCTCGTCGGCTATGTCAACGCCATAGGGAGCCGCCTCGTAGCCAGCTTCCTCGAGCTCGTTCGCCTTCGCTTGGGCGCCGGCCTCATTCAGATCGCTGATGACCACGATCGCCCCCGCCTCGGCCAGCCGCGCCGAGATTGCAGCTCCAAAGCCCTGGGCTGCTCCGGTCACGATGGCGGAGCGACCGGTGAGGTCAATCAGATCCTGGAGCGGTGTGGTCAACGTCCGGTCAGGAACCTACCGGAGCGATCGCAGAGCCGCGAGACACTAGAAGGGCACGATGGGGAAGTACCGGCCGCCAAGCGGCTCACCGATTGCGATGCCTACCTCGTCGTCCGAGTAGTTGTAGTCGTACCTGCGTGAGCCGACCCAGATCGCGCCGTCGGCGCAGTAACGCGGGACGAAGCTGCGCCGGGGCCGATCAGTGGTGTTCGGACCCGAGGCGTGCCAAAGGAGCGGGTTGTGCATCGAGACCTCGCCCGCCCGAAGCTCACAGATGGCGATTTCGAGACCGAGCTCTTCGGGATCCTCGACGGCCTTAACCGTTGAGGGACGGCGCTCCTCGTAGTACGTCGATCCGGTTCCGAAGGCCGCTGGAAGACGCTCACCGAGATGGTGACTGCCAACCGCCATGCGCATGGCACCGTTGGCCTCGGTCACGTCGTCGAGGGCAATCCACGCCGTCGTCTGGGTCGGCGCAGTGAGCGGCCAGTACGCGTAATCCGAGTGCCAGTTCAGGGTCCCCCCGGTGCCGGGCTCCTTGTAGATCAGCCCGTCCTCGAGGAGTCGGATCTGCCGGGCTCCGACCAGCTGTGCCGACCAGCGGGCAAGCGTCGGTGAGAACGCAACCTCCCGAAAGTCACCGTCCTGAAGCCAGAGGTTGAAGAGGAATCCGACCGACTTCCCGGGCTCGGGCGGCGCCTTCTCGTCCTCGGGCCAGAGAGACGGGTCGAGGAGGTCGTATTCACGTCCAGCCTTGGCCTCGCGTTTTCGAGCTCGGTCCAGGCCGGCACGCAAGCGCTCGATCTGTTCATCGGTCAGGACCTTCCCGGGTCGAATGAACCCGCGCTCGTAGTACTCGATGATCTCGTCGGCATCGAGCGGCGTCGTGCGGATATCTGTGCTTGCCTGCGTGGACACGTCCCCTCCAAGGCTGGCTGCGCGATCGGCCTATAATTTATAGGATCGCTGCGTGGCGACCATTCTGGTCGGATACGACACGGAGGCAGCTGCAGTAGGCGAGGGCCTCGCGCGCTTCCTGGGTCCCGAAGTCCCGCAATACCGCCCGGCGCTCGATCCCGAGTCGACGGTTCGAGGTCTCGAACTGATGACACGCGCCCACGCCGAGGTTGGCGTTCCGGGGACGCTCTTCATCTGCGGCCGAACGCTCCTGCACTCGCTCGACGCCGTCAAGGCGGCCAACGAGACCGGGCTCTTCGACGTTCAGCAACACACGTACAGTCACCTGCTGTTCCGTGACGTCTCCTATACGGCCGCTGAGGGTGCCACCGCGGTTATTGAGGCTTCCCCGCCGGTCGCGCTCAAGTCAGAGCTGACGTGGACCTCGCAGCTGATTCGCGAACACATCGGGAACGAGGTCGTGGGACTGCGAACACCCTTCGGGTACTACCGCGGCTTACGGGGACGACCGGATCTTCTCGAAGTCGTTCGCGACTCCGGAATTCGCTACGTGAGCTCGTGGCTGCGCAACGCGGAGGACAACAACCCCACGCCCTGGGAGCAGTCGTTCACGTACGAGGACGAGGGCTTCCCGGACATCCTCGAAATTCCGTCCCAGTTCTGGCTCGACGGAATCTGGTTCGACCAGCACGGGTGGGGAAACGGCGCGGAATTCCTTGAAGCGCTCAAGGGCGCCGTCGACGAGATCGTCGAGAAGGATCTCGTCTACGCGTCCTGCTTCCATGAGTGGGCGCTGCTCTCTTCTGATGAGGAAAGCACCGGCTGGCTTCGGGGCTTCCTCCAGTACGCGAGGGAGCGCGGCGTCGAGGTGCTCACGTACACGGACTACTGGCGCCGGCAAACGGCCACATAATTCAGTGCGCCACCTAGCACGCCGGTCGCACCAGGCGTACTGTGTAATCACAAGCTCGGAGTCGGGTTCCGTGGCTATAGGCGCAGACCCCCGCATCGGCACCGAAATCGCCGCCTACCGGATCGAGGCCCTGCTCGGACGGGGCGGGATGGGGATCGTCTACCGGGCCGAGGATCTCGCCCTCGACCGCAAGGTCGCCCT
>CAYTCZ010000005.1:0-14143 GCA_964436315.1 uncultured Gaiellales bacterium
GCTCGGTCTGGGTCAGGCCCCGGGCGATGCGCAGTTGGCGCACGCGGTCGCCCAGCTCCGTGCGCTCGCGCGCAGTACGGACGGGGGTCTGAACAGCTGCGGCAAGCTGCTCCATCGATCGCATCATCTGCACCGTTGAGGCAGCTGTAATCCCCCATTAGTGGGAGCTCGTCATGGGCTCCCTCGGGCGTCTGGTCGGCGGTGGCTCCCGCCGGGCGAAGCCCGGCTCCGCCTACCGCCTGGCCGCCGCGGCCGACGTGGCGTCTACGGCGACGCTGCGCCGCGAGCGGCTGCCCAGTCTGCGAGAGCGTCGACCGTTGCCTTCAAGCGGCGTCCATCGTCCGTAAGAACGTATTCAGTACGAGGGGGTCGCGAGTCAACCAGCCGGCGTTCCAACAGACCCTCGTCCTCGAGTTCCTGGAGCCGCGCGGCGAGCGTCCCGGGCGGAATCGAGCCGAGTGCTTGCCGAAACTCGTTGAAGCGAACGGCGCCGGCGTGGGCGGCGTAGAGGATCGAGAGGAGCCAGCGTCGCTCGAGGAGGCGCGCGGCGCGGCTCACCTGATCCGGTACCGGCGCGCACCTCCGACAGCGATATCCCATATCTCCTCTCAGCCCGTTGCGAGAGCAGGAGCGGGCTCGAGAGCCAGCTCGAGTACTTCGTCGAGGCTCATGACGGGGTGGAATGTCAGCGCTTCACGTACATCATCCGGAACATCATCGAGATCGCCTCGGTTTCTCTCGGGCAGCACCACGTCAGTGATGCCGGCAGCGTGAGCCGCGAGAACCTTCTGCTTCACGCCTCCGATCGGCAGCACACGCCCCCGAAGGGTCACCTCGCCGGTCATACCGACCGTGTGCTTCACAGGCCGCCCCGTGAGCAACGATGCGAGTGCCGTGACGATGGTGATGCCTGCACTCGGACCGTCCTTCGGGATTGCGCCGGCCGGAACGTGAACATGAAAGCTCTTGTCCTCGAAGGCGCTCTCTTCGATGTCGAGCTCATCAGCGTGCGCACGGGTCCAGGAGAGCGCGATCCGCGCAGATTCCTTCATCACGTCACCTAGCTGACCGGTCAGAACCAGGCCCTCCGAGCCCTTCATCTCGGTCGCCTCGATGAAGAGGACATCTCCGCCTGCACCGGTAACCGAGAGCCCTGTGGCTACACCCGGAATCGCGGTGCGTTCGGCAGCCTCGCGGAAGAACTTCTGCCGTCCGAGCGCGTCCCGAACAATCGCCTCATCGACCGCCACCGGGGTCTCGATCTCGTTCGCCGCAATCTGCGTAGCGGTCTTCCTGAGAATCCTCCCAAGCTCGCGGTCGAGCTGCCGAACTCCGGCCTCGCGGGTGTACTCGGCAACGACCTGCTCGAGGACGCGGTCGTCGATCTCCACCTCATCCTCGAGGAGCCCGTTTCGCTCCCGCTGCCGCGGCCAGAGATAGCCACGAGCAATCGCCACCTTCTCGTCGACGGTGTACCCGTCGAAGCGAATGACTTCCATCCGATCGAGCAGCGGGCCCGGGATGGTCTCGCTGATGTTCGCCGTAGCGATGAAGAAAACCTCCGAAAGATCGAGCTCGACGTCCAGGTAGTGGTCTCGGAACGAGTAGTTCTGCGCCGGATCGAGCACCTCGAGGAGTGCGGCCGATGGGTCACCGCGCCAATCTGCGCCGACCTTATCGACCTCGTCGAGCATGATCACCGGATTCATCGTCCCGGCATCTCGAAGCGCCCGGACGAGCCGTCCAGGGAGCGATCCGATGTAGGTACGCCGATGTCCTCGAATCTCGGCCTCGTCGCGAACCCCTCCGAGCGACATGCGAACGAACTCACGACCGAGCGCCTTGGCAATCGACTCGCCAACCGAAGTCTTTCCTGTTCCCGGAGGGCCGATGAGCGTCAGGATCGCCCCCGAACGCCGGTCTACGACGATGCCACGCTCCTGCCGGAGCTTGCGAACTGCCAAGTGTTCGACGATGCGAACCTTCACATCCTCGAGGCCCGCGTGGTCCGCGTCCAAAACCTCCCGTGCATAGACGGGATCGAGTCGCTCTTCGGAGCGCTCGGCCCATGGCACTGCAATCAACCAGTCCAGGTAGGACCGAATCATTGACGCCTCAGCGCTCTGCTCGCCCATGCTCTCGAGTCGCCCGAGTTCGCGGTCAGCCTGTTCGTTCACGTTGTCGGGCATGCGGGCCTGCTCGATCTTCTCGCGGTACTCCTCGACGATCGAGCCAGCGTCATCTCCGAGTTCCTTGCGGATGGACTCCATCTGGCGCCGCAGGATGTACTCACGTTGCTGCTTCTGTGCACCTGATTCGACGTCATCCTGAATGCGCTTCCGGATCTGGAGCTCGGCGAGTCGCTCCCGCTGGAACTCGAGGGCCAGCTCGAGTCGTTCGCGAACATCGAGGGTCTCCAGCAGCTCGACCTTCTGCTCAAACCGGAGATCGGGTGCATAACCACTCGTGTCGGCGAGCGCACCTGCGTCGGTGATCGAGCGAACGAATGCCGAGATGCGTCCATCGTCGCCGCGGAGCTCGAGGATCTCCTCCACCACGGCGCGGTATTCCCGCTCCAACTCCCGGGTGCGCCCGTCCCCCGGCTCGACGTCGGGACGCTCCTCGACCTCCACCCGCAGATTGCCTTCCGGATCATTTACGGCCGCGCCAGCGACGGCTCGGTACAGACCAACGAGCGAGACGGCGCGGCCGCCTCCGGGCAGGCGCACATGGTCGAGCACCTCGGCGACGGTGCCGACCTTCGCAAAATCACTGCCGTGGCGTGGGACGAGAAGAACTCGCTCCTCGCCCGCGACATCGACGGCGAGGGTGACGTTCATATGGGGAAAGACGATGGTGTCGTCTAGAGGAACAAGTAACATTGCGCTCAAAGTCGTCTCCTGCCTATCGGTCAAGATTTCTAAGTAAGTACAAAAATTGTACCTACTCGAGGCGAGTCGGCGTTTGTCCTCTACCCGAGCTCGGCCGAAGCGTTCTCGATGAAGTCGAGCACGGCGCGTACATCCGCTTCGGTACTGCGGTAGTTGACGACGCAGATCCGGAGGGCGTACTGATCGTCGAGCCGCGTAGAAGACAGGTAGCCGCTTCCGCTCGCGGCGAGGTCGGCGACGATTCGTGTGTTCAGGAGTTCGAGCTCGTCAGCACTGAAACCTGGCTCAACCCGTCGAAAACAGACGATTCCAAGTGAGGCAGCGAGCAGCTCCAGACGCGGGGATTCCCGGATCCACTCCTCAGCGCGCTCTGCAAGATCGAGTGAGGAGTCGATCGCTCGGCGAAACTCGTTGACGCCAAAGTACTTCAGCGAGAGCCAGATCTTGAGCGCGCGTGCGGGTCGCGTGAGCTGGAGGCCACGATCCGCGAAGTTGATCGTCCCTTCTCGCGCGGACGAATCGCGTAGGTAGTCGGGCATGACGTGAAAGGCCTCGTGGAGCAATCCTGGCTTCCTGACAAGAAGACAACCCGTCCCCCACTGCTGAAAGAGCGTCTTGTGGGGATCGAGCGTGATCGAGTCGGCGCGTTCGAGGCCCGAAAGCGAGCGCTTGCCGCGCTCCGACAGCGCTAAGAAGCCCCCGTACGCCGCATCGACGTGCAACCAGAGCCCGGAATCCGTACAGAGGTCGCCGAGCTCGTTCAGCAGATCGACTTGCCCGGTATTGGTGGCGCCCGCGTTTGCCGCGACGAGGAAAGGGCGCCGCCCGGAGCGCCTGTCCTCCGCAATTGCCTGCTCGAGCGCATCCGGTTTCATGCGGAAGTTGTCGTCTGTCTCGATCTCGTGCAGCTGACCTTCCTCGAACCCGAGAATCCGCGCTGCGCGACTGACGGACGAGTGGACTTGGTCGGTGAGGTACATCACCGCCGAGCTATCGTGCGCGCCGATCGTCGTGAGACGCGCACAGGCGATCGCGGTTAGGTTCGCTTCCGACCCACCGCTCACGAGCAGACCCTCGGAGCCGCTTGGGTACCCGAGCCACTCCTTGAACCAATCGAGGACGACGAGCTCGATTTCGGTCGGTCCGGACGCCGCAAGCCACGTTCCCTGGAAGATGTTGGCGCCGCTTGCTACCAGATCGCCCAAGACACTTGGCCAGCTTGGACCGCCCGGGATATAGGCAAAGAACCGCGGATGGTCGGTCCGCTCGGAAAACGGCAGAACATCGGTCTCGATCTGTCGGACAATCGCCGAGAAGTCCTGTGGCTCATCTGGAGCGGCCTCTCGAAGGCGATCTTCCATGTGGCTTCGGTCTGCTCCAGCCCAAGCGGGTGCGTCCCGTATTCCCGCCATTCGGGCGACCAGAAGGTCGATCATCTCGTAGCCCAGCTGTCGCATCGTCTCGACATCGAGTTCGAGAGGAGACAGCGGGGTGGCCTCGGAAAGCTCTTCTCCAGTCTGCGCGGACTCCACGGAGCTGACACTATCGACCGCGAAGGGCGCTCGGTGTCAGGACTAGAGCTCGTTGCGATCAGTTCGCGGCGAGCGCGGGTTCTCCAGTCTTGACGACGGCGCCGTTCGCAAGAACGACGCCGTTGGCGCAGCGCGATTCGATTAGGCCACTCTGGAACTGTTCGCGGTAGAGCTCTGCGTAGAGGTCGCCTCGCGCCAGCAGCTCCTCGTGCGTACCACGCTCCACGAGCTCCCCATTCGACAGCACAAAGATCGCGTCCGCAGCGATGATCGTGGACAGGCGATGGGCGATGGCAATCGTCGTCCTTCCAGCCATCAGCGGTTCGAGAGCGCGTTGCACGAGTCGCTCACTTCGTGTATCGAGGGCCGACGTCGCCTCATCGAGAATGAGAACGCGCGGATCCTTCAGAAGCACCCGTGCGATCGCGAGACGCTGCTTCTCGCCGCCGGAGAGCCGGTAGCCCCGCTCCCCGACCACGGTGTCGTACCCGTCGTCGAGCTCCATGATGCGATCGTGTATGAAGGCCGCACGCGTCGCCGACTCGATGTCCTCCTGACTGGCGTCGTGACGTGCGTAGAGGAGGTTTTCCCGCACGCTCGCGTGAAACAGGTAGCTCTCTTGGGTAACGACACCGATGCACTCGGCAAGCGAGCGAAGACGTATCTGCTGGACGTCCACGCCGTCCATCTCGACCACTCCCGACGTCGGCTCGTAGAGCCTCGGGATGAGGTACGAGACGGTCGTCTTGCCCGCTCCGCTCGGTCCGACCAGCGCAGCGAGCTGACCGGGCTCGATCTCGAAGGACACCGCGTTGAGCGCAAGGCGTCTCGTTGGCGGCCCACCGTCCGTCTCGCTGCCGTCGGATGACGGCTCGGCGGACGCTCTGGGACCCGTCGGGTATGCGAACGAAACGTCGCGAAATGTGACAGCGCCCTCGATCTCCTCCTTGTCAATGTCGTTCGCGGTCGGGGAGTCGACGATGTCTGGTTTCAGATCGAGGTACTCGAACACCCGGTCGAACTGCGCAAGCGAGCCCTGCATCTCGACCGACTCGCGAAGGAGTTGCACGATTGGCCAGAAAACACGGGTTTGCACTGCTGTGAACGCGACGAGTGTCCCGGCTGTGAGTTGTGGACCTGAGCCGCTCTCGAGGGCGAGGCCTGCCACGAGGTAGATCAGTGCCGGCGTGATCCCGAAGAACGCCTGGACAACGGCGAAGAAACTCTGGCCGGTCATCTGTTGACGGACTTGGAGATCGGCGAGCCGCCCGCTTGCCTCCCGGTAACGAGCGATCTCCTGGGGCTGCCGATCGAAGACCTTGGCGAGCATGATCCCGGAGGGCGAGAGAGTCTCCTGGGTAATCGCGTTCATCTCGGCGATCGAGCTCTGCGTCTTCGCGGTCACCGCACGCCGCACCCGGCCAACCCGATACGTCAGAACGATGAACAGGGGCACGAGAATCAGCGAGATGATCGTGAGCTGCCACGACAGAATCACCATCGCGATGAAGGCTGCGAGGACAGCGACGACGTTTCCTAGCGCAGCCGGTGCCGTCGACGTCAGGACGGTCTGGATCCCACCGATGTCGTTCGCAAGGCGTGACTGAAGGTCACCGGTCCGCGTTGCCGTGAAGAACGCGAGCGGCATGGACTGCAGATGGGTGTACAGGCGATCGCGCAAGTCGTGCATCACGTTGTTGCCGACCACGTTGGTCAGGTACACCTGCCCAACCCCGATCGCCCCTGAGGCGACGGCGACGGCGATCATCGCAACGACGAGGATCACGAGCAGCTCCAGGTCGGGGCCGCCGTCCACGAAGAGGGCATCATCGAAGATCGCGCGGATCAGGAACGGGCTGATGATCCCGAGGCCGGCGCCGACGAGAATCGCCAGGACGGTGACGGCAACCTGCCCCCGGTAAGGACGAAACAGGCCGGCTGCACGGCGGAGAGTGCGGCTCTTGGGAACCGAGCTCATCGCTCGGGCAGCAGGTCAGGTTTGAGCTGATTGTTCGAGGAGGCCAGCTCAGACAGGTGTGTCCGTCGCGAGCCGAGGCTCCTCATACGCGGTCGCCCGCGGAATCGTGGAGGTTGCGCATGCCGAACTCTCTGAGGGTCAGCGTAGCCAACCGATCTGAGGTTCTAGTTCGGGCTGCGATCGTTCCCTCGGCCTGCGCCGAACTTTCGGGCCCACCGCCCGCGAACAAATCTCTCGCCGACCGCGGAGAGCGTTGAGGTGGAGGCGGCGGGAATCGAACCCGCGTCCACGGATGCACCGGGGAGAGCGTCTACAAGCGTAGCCCGTGCTTCGGTTTCGCCCGCCGGCCGGCTCACGGGCGGCCTACCGACGGCCTAGCCATCCTTCCGAAGTCCCACCTTAGGCGATCGGCGCTCCCTTGGCAGCAAGCCCGTTCGTTGACGCCGGATTCCGATCCACGGGCCGAGACCGGAGCGACGCGCTGCTAAACGATGTTAGGCAGCGAGTGCGAGTTCGTCTTGATCCGCACTTACTTGTGTTCCCGGTTGTTTTACGAGGCCGACCGGGGACCTCGGCTTGCAGCTCATCCGGAGAACCACCCATGTCGAAACCAGGTCGCCCCCAGACCCACGAAGTATAGCTCTAAGCCGCCGGATCCCCGAGCGTCCGACCCCGAGCGGTGATCGGCGCACGTGCCCATTGAGCCGAACTCAACGCTGCTGCCGGCTCTTAAGTGCCCGGTCGATCTGTCGCCTTGCATCGCGTTCGGCAAGCTCACGACGGCGATCTCGTATTTCCTTGCCCCGGGCGAGCGCGATTTCGATCTTCACCCGCCCGTCCTTGAAGTACAGGCGGGTAGGGACAAGCGTGAGTCCCCGCTCCTGCACCTTGCCGATCAACGAGTCGATCTCTCGGCGATGCAGCAGTAGCTTCCGGTCGCGATCGGGATCGTGGTTCGCGAGATTTCCTTCCGCGTACTCCGGAATGTGGGCACCGACGAGGTAGATCTCGCCATCGCGAATGTCCGCAAATGCATGCCGGAGCGACGCCTGGCCACGCCGAAGTGACTTGACCTCGGTTCCGGTGAGCACGAGTCCGGCCTCGAAGCGATCGAGCAGATGGTAGTCGTGTCGTGCACGGCGGTTGTCGACGATCAATTTGGTTCCGCGCGGCCTTGCCATCCCGCGAAATCCTATGGACCAAAAAAAATTCGTCGAGCCGGGGAGTTATCGTCCCCCTCACCAACGAACGTTCCGCTTCCGCGTAGCGCCTATCAGTGAGGGCTCAACCTACACGCGCCCCGTGCTCGACGCAGGGGCCAACCTAAAGCCTTTCCTCCTCCGACGCAAGGAGCCGGGGTCACTTTTTCTCGCAAAGAGCGAGATTTACTTTCCCCTCGCTCCTGCGGATCTCTTCCACCGTCACATTGACCGGATCTCCAAGGCGGAAGACCTGTTGTGTTCGACGCCCAATGAGCGCGGTCCCGAGCGAATTCGACTGGAAGTAGTCCCCCGAGAGCCGACGAGCCGGTAGAAAGCCCTCGAAGAGCTCGTCGAAGCGGACGAACAGCCCGGAATCGATGACGCCGATGATCTCGCCTTCGAACTTCCGGTCCCAGCCAGTCTCGAAGAGACGCCGCTCGAGAAACCAAACGAGGCAGAGGTCGTCGGCGTTGCGTTCAATCGTTATTGCTCGCCGCTCGCGCTCGGAGGTCCAGATAGCGGTCTCGTCAAGCTCGTCCACCCCACTCGCAAGCTCGGCTCCGAGATCTTGTAAGAGTGCTCGGTGACAGACGAGGTCCGGATAACGCCGGATCGGAGATGTGAAGTGACAGTACGCGCGGCTGGCCAATCCCGAGTGTCCGAGATTTCGGGAGTCGTAATGAGCCTGTTTCAACGACCGAAGCAGTAGAGAGGGAAAAGCAACCCGACCTCGGCTCGCCTGCTCGACGTAGCGACGAAGCAAAATGCTCGCTTCAGCTGCCACCCGCGCCGTCTCGCCGCCGGTCAGGTGCTCTGGAGCCGGCGGAGTCGGAACGTCGAGGTCCTCGAATTTCCCGAGAAGGAGTTCGATCGACTGTGCATCGGGACGTTCGTGCACTCGATACAGAGTTTCGGCGCGATGCTGGGACAGATACTGAGCGACGAGTTCGTTTGCCAGGATCATGTGCTCCTCGATCAGCATGTGCGCCCTCGCTTCGGAATCGATCCACGCTCGTTCGATTCCGCCCATGCCGTCGAACTCGAACTCGACCTCCTGCGACTCGAGCGACAACGCCCCCCGCGTGTAGCGTCGTTGTCGCAGCTGCGAGGCAAATTCATCGGCCAGCCTGAGGGCCGTGGTCAACTCGGCGTCGACGTCGGCCGAGTTCGTCAGGATGCTTTCAGCTTCGCCGTACGTCAGCCGCCTTCTGTTTCTGATGAGCGACCGGTAAAACGAGGGCTCGGCCGGCTCGAAGTCAGAGCCAATTGGGATTTCGACCGTGACACAGCGCCGATCCCGATTCGGAACCAAGCTGCAGAGATCGTCGGAGAGAACCGGAGCGATCATGGGCTCCACCCCTCCCGGCACATAGACAGAGAACGAGCGCTCCAGCGCGTCCTGGTCGAGCGCCGAGCCGGCCGACACATAGGCCGCCACGTCGGCGATGTGGATCCACACCCGCAGGCCTGCGTCGGTGCGTTCAACGCTGATCGCATCGTCGAAGTCCTTCGCCTCCTCAGGGTCGACGGTGAATGCGAAGAGGTGACGGAGATCGACTCGGCCTTCATCTGACGGCGATGTAGCATCGGGTTGGGGCCGATCATCGTGGCGGACTCCCTCATGCCACAGGAGTCCCTCCAGCACCGGCTCGATGTGTGCCGCATCCCCGAGCACCCGCTCGACTCTTCCACGGCCGCGAGTTTCCGTGAGGGTGACAAGATCACCCACCTGAGCATCGCCAGCCGCCCGGCGATCGATCGTTACCGGCGTCCCGGGCTCGAAGAACGGTTCGGCAACAAGAAACCGTCCTCTCGAGGCAAGTTCGGCGACGACCTTTTCCACGGGCGAGAGGCTACTCGCGAATCAGGATGAAGACTCGAGATCAGAACGGGCCGGGCGACTAGTGAAGCTGGGCAAGAAGCGCAAGTTCATGGCGGAGCTGGAGCCCGGCGCCGATCAGAGCCTCATCGTGACGAGTGCGAAAATCGTCGGAGTTCAAGAGATCCGGGATGACGCCATAGCCAGATATGTCACGGCCCGCGGCAGTCCGGTAGGTGCTGGTCGTCAACTTCAGTGCAGCGCCGTTCGCGAGCTCGTACAGAGACTGGATACTCGCTTTCCCGAAGGTCCGCTCGCCAATCACCGTGGCTCGTCCGTGGTACCTGAGGGCCGATGCCAGGATCTCGGCCGAACTCGCCGTTCCCTTGTTCACGAGGACGACTAGAGGAAGATCAGGATGGCTTGTGGAGCCAGTCGACTCGTACTCGGTGCGCCCCTGATGAACGTTTTCGACGGAGCAGACGACCCCCTCGTCGAGAAAGAGCGATGCGACGTGGACCGCCTGTCCCAGCAATCCTCCTGGGTTATCTCTCAGATCGAGGATAAGGCCCTGAGCTCCGTTTCCGACCAAGCGATCGACTGCCCATTCGACTCGCTCGCCTGAGCTCTCCGGGAACGCAAGGATTCGGACGTACGCCAGTTTGGTACCGCCCATGCGGACCATGCGCTTGCGAATCGATGGAACCGGCACCTCCTCACGTACGACGGTGAAGTCGAGCTTCCCCTCCTGCGGCCGCCGCACGGTCAGACGAACAGGGGTCCCCTCCTCACCCTTGATCGAGGCGAGCGAGTCTTCAAACGCCATCTTCCTCGCCGACTTGCCGTCTATTCTCAGGATGATGTCGCCTCGCTGTATGCCAGCTTCGCGCGCAGGTCCACGGAGAGCGGAGGTCACGAGAAGCCCCTGATCGGCCCGCCCGACCGTCAAGCCCACACCGGTGTAACTGCGGCCGGTGCGGCTCCGTAGACGCGCATATTCTTCCGGAGAGAGGTACTCCGTATAGGGGTCGTCGAGAGCCTTAACCATGCCCTCAACGGTTTCCTCAGCAAGAACTTCGGACGCGACCTGCTCCACGTAACTTCCGTGGAGCAAGGTGCGAACCTCGCTCTGCACTCTCGCGTTGATGCGAGTCGCATCGGGCGCCTTCGACTCGGCTAGTGGCCTCGCGCCGGCGGGAATTGTCGGATCGGGCGTGAACAGAGGCGGACGGGACTCCTGGTCGTCTGCCCAAAGCGGCGCTCGGGTCAAGAAGAACCCGAGAGCAAAGGCCCCCGCGAGCAAGAGCCCGACCGCACAAGCAGCTACCGCTCGCCTCATCTCCCGCGATGGGAGTCTAGCTCAGTAGTAGACGCTCTAGGCCGTTGTGGCCTTTGGACAGGGAAGCGCCAGAAGTATCTCTTCGAACGTCGGGAGGGCTCTACGCCAGCGGGTAGCTACACCCGTAGGAATCGACGCAGGGTGATACCCGAGCCCGCTGCCCCGACGAGAAGGCTCACACCGATCAAGATGAGAGCAATGAACGGAAAGGCCAGTGCCTGAACATCCGGGTCTGCGAAGGTCTGTTCCCGACCCTGAATCACCGGTAGGGCGAACTCACGGGCAAGGACAAGCAACAGGACGGCGATGAGCGAGCCAAGCAAACCCGTGAGGATCCCCTCGAGCATGAACGGACCGCGAACGAACCAGTTCGTTGCCCCGACGAGTTTCATCACCTCGATCTCGCGTCGCCTCGCGAAAATCGATAGGCGGATCGTGTTTGCGATCAGCACGGTCGACGCAACGAGCAGTATCACGCTCCCGATCAGGAATATTGCGCCGATGATCCTGGCAACCTGCAGGATGCGGTCCGTCTTGTTCTTCGCGTAGTCAATCTTGTCGACCCCGGCCGGAGCGGGTTGCTCAAGACGATTCGCTATCACCTCCACCTGATTCGCATCGTTCGGAGTGACTTCAAAAGCCGCCGGGAGTGGATTGGACGCGAGGTTCTCGGTGAGGTCGGGATAGCGCTCCTGCATGCGCTCGAGCGCCTCCACCTTGGAGACAAAAACAACCTCCTTGACCTCTGGCATCCCGGCAAGCTGTTGGCCCAGAGCATTGATCTGCTGCTCGCTGGCATCGCGCTCAAAGAAGACCTTGACGAGCACGTCCTTCTTCACGTTGTCTGTCCACGAGAGAACCCACGTGCCGAGAGCGATGAAGAGTCCGAGCAGGAACATCCCGATCAGGACGGTCATGGTGGCCGCGATACTCGTGGACAGGTTCGTGCCCATGGAGCGGACTGCCTCGCCGACGATGAGACGCGATCTCACGGCGCCCGGCTCCTAGTGGTCGCTCCAGTAGGTACCCACACCATCTCGCAGGCTGCAAACCGTCGCATCTCGTCGTCCTCGGTCGGCCACATACCGCTCGTGTATCCGGCCGGGTGGGTGGGGGCCATATCGGTGTTCGAGTGTCCGCAGGACACTCGAACGAGAGCTGCTCGGTTCTCGCCAGCCATACGGGTGGGAATTTACCGGAGCGACCACTACCCGTAGCCGCCTCGGCGCTCGTCACGAACCACGGTTCCCTCCTCGAGGGCGATGACTCGCTTTCGCATCTTGTCGACGAGCTCGCGGTCATGCGTTGCCATCAAGATCGTCGTGCCGGCACGGTTGATGCGATTGAGCAGCTGCATGATTCCGACTGACGTGTCCGGATCGAGATTCCCGGTGGGCTCGTCGCAGATCAGCAACGGCGGATGATTCACGAACGCCCGGGCAATGGAAACACGTTGCTGTTCACCCCCGGACAGCTCGTCTGGGTATGACGCCGATTTCTGGCTCAGACCGACGAGGTTCAGGACCGCTGGCACCTTGAGCCGAATCCCGCTACTCGACTCCCCTTGGACCTTGAGCGCATAAGCGATGTTCTCGGCAGCCGTCCTGTTCGGCAACAGCTTGTAGTCCTGGAACACACAACCGATGTTGCGGCGTAGAAGCGGCACCTGGCTCCGCTTGAGCCGTGCAAGTTCGCGGCCACCGACGATGATGCGACCGCTCGTCGGCTCGAGTTCCTTCAAGAGCAAGCGCGTCATAGTCGACTTTCCGGAGCCTGAGGCACCGACGAGGAAGGCAAAATCGCCCTTGTCAATCGTGAGCGATACGTCCTTCAGCGCCACGACGTTCGGCTCGTAGACCTTCGTCACGTTCTCGAAGACGATCATCGGAACGCGCCGCGCCGGCTGCTCCGCGCGGGGCTCCTCTGCTAAGACTGCGCTGGGCGCTTCTGCTTCTTGGAGATCAGTACTTTCTTGCACCGGTCGAGTGCGCTCGTCCGCCGACGGCGCCGGTCAAGTTCCTGTACGGGCGACCAGTTTAGCGCAATTAGCGGCGGTTTTCGCCTGCCTCTGAGGCGATCGATTGCACGTTTTCACACGAGGCGTCGCGGGACGAGAAACACGTCCATCGGTCGACGTCGAGCGTCTCATTGGCCGCCAGCGAAGCGCGGAATCCGAGGTGCAGTGCTTCCTGCGACTTCTTGCTAGGCAACCGTTCCAGCCGCTCGAGCGAGGAGGTACGCATGAATGAAATCGTCCAGGTCGCCATCAAGTACGGCCTGCGCGTTACCAGCCTCGATCTCAGTCCGATGATCCTTCACGAGTTGATACGGATGGAGCACGTAGCTGCGGATTTGGCTCCCGAATCCAGTGTCGAGAACCTCTCCGCGTTCGAGGGCTATCTCCGCCTCCCGCTTCTCCTCCTCGATTTCCGCAAGTCGGCTCTTGAGGATTCGCGTTGCGGCAAGTTTGTTCGAGAGTTGCGATCGTTCGTTCTGGCATTGCACAACCACTCCCGTCGGCAGATGAGTAATGCGCACCGCTGAATCGGTCTTGTTCACGTGCTGGCCGCCGGCACCGCTTGCGCGGTAGGTGTCAATGCGGAGATCCGCTTCGTCGATTTCGATTTCGAAGTCCTCCGGAACGAGCGGCGCGACGATGACTTGGGCGAACGACGTGTGCCGCCGTCGAGCTGCATCGAACGGCGAAAGACGAACGAGACGATGAACTCCCCGCTCCGCCTTGAGGATGCCGTACGCATTTTCTCCCTTGACCGTGAACGTCGCCGATTTCAGTCCCGCCTCTTCTCCGGGCGACGCTTCGATGATCTCCGTGGCGAGACCGCGATCCGCGGCCCACCTGAGGTACATACGAAGAACGATTTCCGCCCAGTCCTGGGCGTCAGTTCCCCCCGTTCCGGCATGAATCGACACGACGGCATCACCGGCGTCATACCGACCGGTGAACAACGCGTCCTCTTGCAAACGGTCGAGTTCTCTCTTGAGATCGGTCGCGACGCGTTCCATCTCCTCAATGTCAGCCTCGTCGCCATCGGAGACCAACTCGAGGAGTCCAACGAGATCCTGGGCCTCTCCCGACAGTCGCTCGTAACGCTCGATTCGACGAGACAGGCGGGAGTGCTCAGACGAGATCCGCGCTGCCTCTTTCTGATCGCCCCAGAAATCGGGCGCGCTCATCCGTTCTTCGAGTTCGGCTAGTCGACCCTTCAGCTCGTCGACGTCAAAGGTAATCACGGACCCAGTTGATCTGGGCCCGGATCTCCTCGAGTTGTTTCTCCACGGCAGGACGATCAGCCATGGTCTTGATGCTATCTGGTCACGTCGCCGAACCCTAGTCAATCGTGAACCGGCACGGTTAGACGCG